>DATJRE010000084.1:0-8594 GCA_035505095.1 Bryobacteraceae bacterium
TCGATAAACTGCATCCCGAACGAACCACCAATCGTCTGGTGCAACGCTTGGAGCGCCTGGGACACAGAGTCGTCCTGGAGACCTCCCCGACTCCTAAACCGCAGATTCCGTAGTCACTGCTGGCAGAGATTTTCAAGGGAACGCGAAGCGTCGTCTCCCAGCCACGAATTGAGAAAACCGCTCCCTCACGCGCGCCGCTCTGCGCGCCAGGCCTCCGACCGCATGATGCGGTTCGCCCCCTGTGTAACGCATCGAGTCGGAGCCCCGACCAGCGGGGAGTCGTTTGGGGCGGCGGGGCCGCCGTGGTGCAGCGGGCCGCGGGATCGGAGTGAGCTGCTACTTCGGTGGGGCGACCGGTGCCGGACACAGAGGACGCGGGTGCAACGAGCTGCCCGGGTGCCTGAGCGGTCGTGGGGCGGAGCGGTCTGCGGCGCTGTTCGGAGCGCTACGGCCGAATGACCAGCGGGCCGCTTGGGGGACTAGACGGTCGAGGGCAGCGGGCAGCGGTCACTGGTGGATCAGGCCGCGAGTGCGCCAGACGGTCCAAAAGCCTGGGGGGAGCGCGAGCGTCTTGCCTGGGACGAAGAATGCAGCTACGCCGGGAATCTCCGGCAGGTTGATGGTCTCCAGGGCTTCATGGCTCATGCCGGGGTAGGAGGGGTGGTAGATCCGGCTGGAGAGCGCCTGCTGGATGCCGCCGCGGCGGTCCAGTTTCACCAGGTCGGCGTAGAACAGCACCGGCGCGCCGCGGATATCGATTTCGGTGAACTCGATGCCCACCACGAAATAGCCTTGCTTGAGGTCGGATTGCTCCAGGCGGCGGATCCGCCCGCGCACCTCCGAGCCGCTCGGGATGGCGACCTTGCCCTTGCGCACGACGTCGCCGAGAGTCCGGCCTTCGATCGGCGTGCCCACGGCATCGTGGCCGGTGATGGGGGTCTGGAGCTGCACGGTGACCAGGAGCAGGGCGGGCACCTTCTCTGCGGCTTCCTGCGACGCGGCAGCCGGTACGGTGGCCGGTACGGCCGCCGGCGGGGCGGGGTCCGGTGAGTCGAAAGTCAGGGTGCTTTCGGTGTGGAACTGCGAGCAGTGGGTGAATTCGAAGCGGTCGTAGTTCTCTTCGCCGGAAAGCTCCTGCATGTGGAGATCGGCATTCTGGGCCAGCAGGATGTTGCTCGATCCGATGCGCGTGTGAGCGTAGTCTACCCGGGCGCTCATTTCGGCCAGCGGCAGGTAGGGCGGGATTTCGTCGGCTTCCACCGTCAGGCGCAGCAGATCGAGTGAGCGCGGATCGGCCCAAAAGGATCCCTTCAGCCCCACGGTGCCAAGGCCGCCCACCAGGCTAATCTTCTGGCCGCTCAGCAGCCGGGGCACGCGGAAATCGTATCGCACGGCAGCGGGCTGCCCTTCGAGGCGCTCCTCGGGTGGCTCGTTGGTTTCGCCGGAAGCCTCTCTGCCCCGGTAGGTATAGGTGGCGGCGTTGCTCAGAAAGACGGTTCTTTGAAACAGGGCAAACAGGCCGTCGCCGATCATGCCGGCGCCGATAAATCGGGCCGGATTGGCCTCGTCGAGTGTGCGGGCGCCGGGCCAGCCGTACCATTCGCGGGTTCCGCTGTAGAGCACCTCCAACCCCAGGTGATCGAGCGGCAGCAGATTGTTGTGGGGTCCGGGCTGGCGGTGGTACCGGACGATGTCTTCCAGGCAGGTATAGTCGGGGAGATGGGCAAGCTGATCGCGCAAATGGTCTTTGAGGCGCGCCACCAGGAGCGTCTCGGGAGCCAGATCCTGGGCGGCCGCGACGCCTGCCAGCGCCAAAACGGCCATGGCGAGTCTCATATGTGCTCGAAACCAGTATGGCGTTCCACCCGGCGGTTGACAACCGGCCGGAGTGACGCCAACTTCTGTCCGGGGGTGCCAAGCGACGCCCACGGCGTGGGCGGATCAGGGGGCGTTGGCACCAACGGTGCCGAGCCGCGTCCAGCGCTGCCAGTGTGTCACCGCCAGGGCACCCGCTGCGCCAGCGGTTTCGGAGCGCCACGGGGGCCAGGGGGTCAGCGGAGGCAGGGGCGTCTGGCGGAGTCGGCGCGTCAGGACGTCAGCGGCGGCAACGGTATCCGCGGCATCCGTGCCCCTGACGAATCATTCAGAACAATTCCAGCTCCCCAGCGGCCGGGCCGGCTGCGGCGGGGCCGGCTTCGGACAGGCCAGCTCCGGTCAACTCGCGGTGCACTTCGTGCTCCGTTCGCATGGTGTAGTTCTGTGTCCATTGCGCCAGTTCGCCCAGCGGCACACCTGAGGCGACGCCGGATACGGTACGCAGCCGGGCGCAGCAATCGTCGACGATCTCCGCGCCAGCGCGGCTTTCCGCCAGGTGCTGCCGGGCGGCTTGGATCTCCGCCGACAGGCGTCCGACCAATGCGCCGATTTCCTGGAAGCTGGCGAGGCCCCGTTCGTTGGCGGCATGCATTTCCTCCATTCGTTGGCGCAACTCGATTACCACGGTCTCCATGCCGGCCCGCTCGCGGGATGGCGACTGCATTCCGTTGTCCCCGGCCCCGCGAATGGCCGCATCGATGGAATCCAGCTCCGCCCGGCTTTGCCGCGAGCGATTTTCACAGTCCGACTGCAGGCCATGCATCGCCACCGCGACCGCATTAAAGGGTTCGCCGGCTCCTCCCAGGTGCACCGCTTGAACGGCAGCATTCAGCGACACACGCTTGAGGTGGAACTCGATCACCTGAATGTCGACCAACGCGGCTCCCAACGCAGCGAGGGCCTGGCGCAGATCCTCCAGAGCAGTCCGCGCGCCCACCTCGCAGGATTGGCACTCGCGAGCCGCCTTCAGGATGCCGGCGAAGCGGGCGGCCATCCCGGCGAAAAAGGTTTCGTTCTGGCCCTGCGACTGGCCGGTGAGGCGCTCGCTCTCGGCGGCCATTTCGCCCACGCGATGGGCCACCGACTCCAGTTGGCGGTCAATCCGGCCGATCGACTCGAGAAAAGTTCGCTGGGCGTTCTCCAACTGCGCCACCTGCAACCCGAGGACGGCGGCTTCTTGGGCGGCCGGCGGACCTCGGCGGGTGTTGCCAGCGGAATCGTGGAGTTGCCGCAAAGATTCAATCACATGCTCAATCTGCTGGCGGGTAATGTCGTGAAACTGCACTGCGGTGACCACACCCCCGATGGCCTCGGTGACCTGGGCAAACTGCTCGCCGAGCCTGGTGGCGGCGGCCGCTCCCAGTTCTCTACGGCTGCGGAGGGCCGCGAAGTCGCGGGCCACCGCTTCGGTTAAGGGCCGAAGGGCCTGCAACTCGCGAGCATCCAGCTCGGAGATGCGGTCCAGCTCCGCTTCGACGCGACAGCCGAGCGATGCCGCGGTGGCCAGAAACCGCTCCGTACGCGAGGCGATATCGTCGCCGCAGCCACGCATTTCTTCGACCAGGTGGACCAACCCGGCTCCGGATTCGCCCAAACGGGCGGTTTCGATGCGCGCCAACACCGCCAGGACGTGAAACGAGATTACGGTATTGTCGAAGCCGGCAAAGACGTGGCGGAGCCGTTGGGCGGAATCCCGCAGACGCGCCAGATCGGTGGCCGATTCGGCGGAGCGGCGTATGGCTGCGGTTTCCTCCAGCACCTGCGTGAGGGCGTCGGCATCGCGCTGCCCCGGTTCGCCCGAGATGCTTTCGGCGGTAGCGGAGGCGCTGGTGGAAACTTGGCGTGCGGCCGTCAGAAAGCTGCTGAGCTTTTCTCCGACCGCCAGGAAACCGGCTTCGGTCGAGCGGTTCATCTGCTCCAGATCGCGGGCCGCCCGGCCCACGCCGGCAACCCAGCCGGCCTCTTCGGCCCGATGCCCAGCAGACAGGGGAAGACCACGTTCCAGCGCGCCGAGCATCCACCGCAACCTTTGTAAAACCGGCTGGATAGCCGACTGCCCGGCCTTGGCGATTATCGCCATGCAAGCGCCTAGCCAGGCCATGCCAGCAGCTAGTCTCGTGTTCCAGCCGGGAATTGACAAGCGCTCCCTCACGGGGTGCCCTCCGGGTCCAGGTCCGGCGTCAGCTCTGCGACCGCGAGGTCCGCTCCCTCACCGTCGCGGCTCCGATTCGATGTTGAGCCGCGCACGTTAGCAGGCGGGCGAACCGAATCCCGCGGCCGGAGACCTGGATTCAGAGTCTCCCGCGCACGCAAGCGGCAAGCGACACCGCACGCTAAGCCGCGGCTTGGCTGCATTGCCCGACTCCCTGCCCGGATTGGGTCAAACGGCCCCGCGATTCTGGATCGGCATCGTGTCTACTCATTCCCACTCGTTAACCTTATCGGCAGGAAGCCGGAAAAGCATTAGAGCCGGAAGCGCAAGCACCACCCCGGCGGAACCTGATATCCTTCAGGCAGGCATCCGTATGACTGCGATGAGGGGTTGGTCGTGGCGCCTGGCTTGCGGTTTGGCGCTGATCGGCGGACTATGGGCTTTTCAAAAGCCGTTCCGGGTTTACCGCAGTCTGGAGGCTTACGACGACATTCCGCTGCCGCCCGATTACCAGGAGGCCACCGAATGGGTGCAGGCCCGCCTGATGTATCCGCAACATCCCAATGCGCGCTTTGGCCCGCGCGGCAACCGCTACGGGAGCTTTGGAGGGTTCGGGCGGTTCGGCGGGCCGCTGGACTGGCGCGAGGGGGGCACCAGTTGGACGCAGGACTATCCGCGGGCGGACCGGCACTTTGCGCAGGCCGTGCGGCGGCTGACGCGGGTACATGCCCGCTCCGTAGAGCAACCCGTCAACCCGGACGATACCGATGACTTCTACAACTGGCCGTGGATGGTGGCCGGCGAAATGGGCGACTGGAAGCTGACGACTGCCCAGGCCAAGACCGTGCGCGAGTACCTGCTGCGCGGGGGATTCCTCTACTTGGACGACTTCTGGGGGCCGGAGGAGTGGGACCGCTTCGACGAGACCATGAAGGTGATTTTTCCGGACCGCCCGATTGTCGATATCGACGATAAGGACGCCATTTTCCACACCGTTTACGACCTGGATCAGAAGTACCAGATCCTGGGCCAGTGGGCCTTGAACCGCAACGGGTACATGGGGCAGCGGGCGGCCGGCACGGTTGCCCGGTGGCGCGGGATCTACGACGACAAAGGCCGCCTGATGGTGACCATGACGTTCAACTCCGACGTGGGCGATTCCTGGGAGTGGGCCGACAGCCCGGCCTATCCGGAAAAGTTCTCCGCGCTGGGGATACGGCTGGGCGTCAACTACGTCATTTACTCGATGACGCACTGAGGCGCGCGAGCGCAGCGTCGGCAGCCGCCGCGGTGCGGGCGAGCAGATCGGGCGACTCCATCACCCGGCACAATTCCGCAAACGGCGGCCGGGGACCCTGCCAGCGAAGGTCGTCCACGGATTCGAAGACGGGCACATCCAGCCGCAAGGTTGCCAGCGTGCGGAAGAGCAGGGCATCGTCCCAGGCGTTGAAGAGGGCCGCGGCGAGGCGGCGCGCGCTGGCGATGGAGGGATGCCAGCCGGCCGGATCGCGCGGGACGTTTTCGAGGTGACCGTACCGGGAGAGCACGGCGGCGGCGGCTTTCTCGCCCCAACCGCGTATGCCGGGGAATCCATCCGCGCTATCGCCGACGACGGCCAGGTAGTCCGGGATGGATGAGGGCTTGACGCCGAACTTGGCCTCTACGCCGGCTTCGTCGCGGAGGAGGTTGCGCCGCCGATCCAGTTGGACCGCACGGGTGCCGGCGACGCATTGCCCGAGGTCTTTATCGGGGGTGCAAATGATCACCTGGCCGACGCGGTTGTCGCGGGCGGCCTTGACCGCGGCGGAGGCCAGCGCGTCGTCGGCTTCGAACTCGACCATGGGCCAGACCAGCACCCCCATGGCGGTGAGGGCTTCCTCCAGCAGCGGGAACTGCGAGAGCAACGACGGGGGAACGCCGTCGCTGGTCTTGTATCCGGCGTACAAACGGTTGCGGAAGGATTCGATGACGTGATCCGTGGCCACTCCCAGGTGCGTGGCGCCCTGCTCGATCATGGATAAGACGGACCGGAGGACGCCGCGGACGGCGCCGATTTCGCGGCCATGCAGGTCTTCGGCAGCAGGGACGGCGTAGAAATAGCGGAAGAGTTCATAGGTGCCGTCAACGAGGTGGACGTCCATCATCTCCGAGTATACGGTAGCGGGCGGGGGCCCATTCGACGCGGAGACGCGGAGACGCGGAGCAAGCGCGGGGAAGGCGAGAGGGGTCAAAATGTCTTCTCCGTGAATTTCTCCGCGTCTCCGCGCCTCCGCGTCAGGCTTTTGGGGAGTCGGTTGGAGGGCACCCTTTACTTGGGGTGCGTGGCGGCGCGATCCGCGGCAGCGCCCATTGCCGAGGCTGAGGGATCGAATGCGCGGTTGGCTACGGACTGCACCCGGACGAAGGCCTCATCGCCGACACTTAGTTCGCCGCGGAAGGGGTAGTCGAGAGCGATCACCAAGGTAAAGACCAGGCCGATGGAGAGCATGGTCAGGGTAGTCACCGCCATGTGGATTTTAAAGCTGTGTGGCCCGAACAGATAGACGTAAATGGCGACCAGGCCCAGGCCGAAGATCAGCATCTGCCAGACGGCGTTGGGGAGATGGGCAGTGGCTGCCAGCAGGCGGGCGCGGCGGGCGGCGAAAAGCTCGTTGATGACGCTTTCCATCTCCGCCTTGACGGTGGCCTGGCCGGGGGTGGACGGTTCGAAGTTGACGAGATCGAGATTGATGCGGCGGACCTGCGCCCAACCTGGCTCGTAGTTGCTCTCCGCCATGCGGTAGGCCCGCTGACTGGGCCACTCCTGACGGGTGACGATGTCGATGTACTGGTCCACATCGGCCCGCACGTGGACGGCAAGAGCGGCGGGGAGGCCCGCGCTGTCGAAGGCGAGGCCGCCCAGCGAGTTGGCCTCGTCGGAGGCGATCGCGGCGGTCTTGTCCATGGTCTCGTAGGTGCCGACCGCCACGAAGGCCAGCAGGACCGCGTAGATGCTGCCGCAGAGCGCATAGCTGAGCCCGACCATGGTAGTGTCGTGCTCGCGGGCTTCCCAATCGACCAGGCGGTGGAACAGGAACAGGCCGAGGAGCGGCAGCAGAACCATGACCGAACAGACGGCGAGGGCTACCTGCCAGACGGCATGCGAGTAAAACCATTGGTTCAACATCAATCAATCCTCTTTACGGTTGGATGCAATCTGTCATCTCTTTCCCGGTCAATGGTGGGGTGTGGTTTGGAGCGCGGTGTAGGCGGTAGACCGGACGTCGAGAAACGCATGATCGCTGACGCTGACCTCGCCGCGGAACGGGTAGTCAATAGTGATGATGAGCACGAAGACCAGCGCGATGGTAGCCGAGATCAGGGCGGTGATGGCCACGTGGATTCCGAAACTGCGTGCACCGAAGAGATAGGTGTAGACGACCGCCACCACGCCGGCCATGAGAAGGATTTGCCAGACGACGCCGGGCAGATGTTCACCGGCCGCGATGATGCGGCTGCGGCGGGCCTTAATCAGGTCGTTCATGGCATGCAGCATTTCGGCTTTATCGACGTTCTGGCCCATGGTGGCCGGCTCAAAGACGGCCAGTTCGGTGCTGAGATGGGCCAGGGCGGTCCAGCCCGGCTCAAACACCTCGCCACCGACCTTACCGGCACGCTGGCTGGGCCACTCGGATTTGACCACGATGTCGATGTACTTGTCGATATCGGCGCGCACGGCTGCGGCCGTCTGGGGCGGCAAACCAGCGGAATCGAGCATGAGGTTGCTGAGCTTGTTGGCCTCGGCGGTGGCGACCGCGTCGGCCTGGGCGAAGGTCTCAAAGACATTAACCACGATGAACGCCAGGAGAACGGCGTAGACTACGGCTACGATGGCGTAGGTGAGGCCAACGGTCTCGGTATCCTTGTGCCGGACGTGGACGTCGACGAGGCGGTTGAAAATGTAGAGGCCGAGCAGCGAGAGGCCGGTCCAGACGCCGATCACCAGCAGCCCGACTTCCCACGTCGGGTGCGAGTACAGAAAGTCAGTGAGCACAGCTTCCCCTCCTATGAGATAGCCGGACGGCCTGTTTGGCCCCGAGCTTGCGCAAGAGGCTCGAAAGAGCCCATCCGGTACTGATTCTACGGCGGCCTGTCAGACACACTTGATGTGTCCAGATTACCAGAGACATGCGGACGAGTTCGGGTCCGCTGCCCGGCCACGCGGGTGGCGAGAGTGCGCGCGCCGGACCGGTTGCCGCAGCAGGAGGCCGTGGGTCCCGCATCTTTGAAAGCGACATTCGCGGGCGAAAGCCCTCACGGAGCGGGGAGCGGCGGCATGGCTGGGCCAGAGCCGTAAGGCGAGGTTGCCGGCGACGGCGGCGGCGCGGGAGGCCGCGGATTCGCCCCTCGGCGTAGAGAGACCTCAATTTACCTCAATTGTTTGACAGCGCGGCTGTCTACCGGATCGTCACCGTACCGGTAGCCTCCATCCGGGCCGCGGCATCCGGAGGCACCTTCCAGTTTCTGTCGAACCGGCCCTCCGCCACCACGTTGGCGAGGGAGCCTTTAAATAAGATGAAATCGCCGA
>DATJRE010000085.1:0-27778 GCA_035505095.1 Bryobacteraceae bacterium
GATCGGCGTCAATTCCTTCGCAGCGCCGGTGTTGGCGCGGCCATTGCCGCTACCGCATCGGCTCAGCCGAAGCGCCGGCTGAAGATCGGCCACACTGGGATCACTTGGGGCTTCACGCCGGAAGACGCCGCGAGGGCCATTCCGGATGTGGCCTCGCTGGGCTACTGGGGCTACGAAACCTTCGGCGATTATTTCCAACCTTGGGAGGCGAAGGGCGGCCTCAAGAAAGTGCTCGATGAGAACCATCTGCCGCTCATCTCCGCTTACTGCAACGTCAATCTCACGGACCCCACCAAGCGCGCCGATGAGGTGGCCCGGGCGGTCCTGTGGGCCAAGTTCATCAAGCAGGCCGGGGGCGTCACGGCGGTGATCGGGCCCAACGGGGTGAAGCGCGCCACCTACGATTTCAAAGCCAGCAAGGGCGACATCGTTTCCGCGCTCAACGAAATCTCGAAAGCGGTGGAGGGCGTGGGCATCACCGCCGCGCTGCACCAGCATACCGGCACCTGCATCGAAATCCGCGACGAAGTCTACGCGGTGCTGGATTCGGTGGACACGCGCTATGTGAAGTTCGGGCCGGACGTGGGGCAACTGGCCAAGGGCGGCTCGGACCCGGTGAAGGTCGTCAAGGACTTTCTGCCGCTGATCCGCCACGTGCACCTGAAGGACTGGAATGGCGGGCCGCACTGGGCGGGATATTGTCCGCTAGGCCAGGGCAAGGTGGATGTGCCCGCGGTGCTGGGCCTGCTGGAGCAGGCGCCGGCGATGAAAATCATCATGGTGGAACTGGACGCCAGCCGCAATCCGCCGCTGACACCGATCGAGACGGCGCGCATCAGTAAAGCGTACCTGGAAAAGCAGGGGTACACATTCCGATCTTGAGGAAGGGGCCGCAGATGGATATGGATGAGGATATTCGAGCGGGCGCGGCAACCGGCGTGCCGCTGATCCACGAAGACCAGGTTCCCGAAATCGACCTTCCCGGCCGCCATCTCCGCTGGCTGGTGAACGCCGGCGGAATTCCGGCGAAGCACGCTTCCATGTGCGTGATTCGCGTGCCGCCCGGCGAGACGGTGAAACCGGCGCACAGCCACCCGGATGGCGAAGAGATCATTTACATTCTGAGCGGGACGGGGCGGGTGATGGTGGAAGGCGCCGTGGATCGTGTGGGGCCGGGCACGGTGGTTTTGTTCCCGCAAGGCGCCATCCACATGCTGCAAAACAACGGGACCGAGGAGATGAAGGTGGCCTGTTTCTTTGCGCCCGCTGCCGATTTCGGGTCGTACCGGTTCTTCGACGAGATCAACTTTCCCGCCTGAGATGGCTGCGAATCCGATTCTGGACTTCGAAATCGACCGGAACGCCATCCGCTATGTGGGCGAAAACTTGCAGCGACCCGAATGTATTCTGGCGGAGCCGGATGGCACTTTGTGGTCCGCCGATGCGCGCGGCGGCGTGGCGCGGATTCGCCCCGATGGCCGGCAGGAGATCGTCACCCAGAAGCGCTCCGCTTCCTTCGCCGCGGCGCGATCGGAAGCCGACCGCTACCTGACGGGCACGCTGCCTAATGGGCTGGCCTTCGCCCGCGACGGCTCTTTTCTGATCTCAAATTTCGGGACGGACTGCCTGGAAGCGATGTCGCGCGACGGCGAAACTCGCACCCTGGCGGACCGCATCGACGGCCAGCCCGTCGGCAAAGTGAATTTCGTGCTGCGGGATTCCCGGGACCGCATCTGGATCACGGTATCCACCCGCGTTCGCAACTGGATGCACGCGCTGCGAACCGACCTGGCGGACGGCTACATCGCCCGGTATGAGGCTGGCGCTTTCCGCATCGTGGCCGATGGCTTCCACTTCACCAACGAGATCCGCTTCGACGCCGCGGAGGAATTCCTGTACGTCGTGGAGACCACCGGCGGCCGGATTACCCGCCTGCGCCTGGATGCCACCGGCAACTTGAGCGGCCGCGAAGTTTTTGGACCCGCGAGCCTGGGACGGGGCGCCTGGCCCGACGGAATCGCCTTCGACGCCTTCGGCAATCTCTGGGGCACCATGGTCTATTCCGACAAGCTGTTCGTGCTCACGCCCGAAGGGGATCTGAGAATACTTCTGGACGAGGGCGATCCGGTGAAAGTCGGCGCGCTCGAAGAGCAGTTCTTCCGGAACCAGGTTACCGAAGAGGTGCTCTTTGCCACCGGAACGGGCATCGCGCCCTGGATGGCCAGCGTGACGTTTGGCGGACCCGACTTGCGAACGGTCTACCTGGGGTCGCTGAAAGGCACGCGCATTCCTTACTTTCGGTCGCCCGTGGCAGGGCTGCCGATGGTCCATTGGAGCGGACTACAGGCCGGGTAAATCCGGAGCTTTGAGAGCCTCTACCTGGTTCCGCACGGTTTCCGCCAACTGGGGCGAAGACAGTCCGAACGCCTCCGTCAGTTCCTCGTAAGTCCCGGAGTGGACAAATTGCGGTCTTCCTTCGGCGGTCAGCGTGTTGATGGCAACAATCCGATGAATCGCGCCGTGGAGCTGGCGCTTCCGGTACAAGACCTTGAGGAAGTTCTGCCACAGGAAGCCGTTATTCTGTTCGGCCAGAAAGATGGCCTTGCCGGAGTCGTGCAGCCGCAGGAGCAGTTCTTCATCCACCGAAGGCATGTCCACCACGCCCACCGCGAGTCCGTGACGGCCGCACTCCTCGGCCGCCGCCAAGGCCTCATACACGCCGCGCCCACTGCTTACGATCACGGCTCGATCGTCCGCGCTTTCGCGTAGAATGTAGCCCTTGCCAAACTCAAAAGCGAAATCCGCGTCGTACAACACAGCGGACGGCGCGCGGTTGACCCGGACATACATCAGGCCGCGGTTCCCCGCCATGATCCACCGCATCACGCCGAGTAACTGCTGCGGGCAGGAGACATCCACGATCTTCAAATGGGCGATGCCATCGAAGATGGTGATATCGTCGTTGCCCATGTGGGTGGCGCCGTTGGTGCGGGTTTCGAAGTTTGCCGCGGTGGCCAGAAAGGTCAAATCGAGGCCGTGTCCCTCGCTCAACCAGCCGTCGGCCGCCGCCATGGCTTCTAGGCGTTCCTGGTGACCAACGGCGATGCGCCGCAGCACCTTCCAATCGAAGAACGGACAGAAGGTGCTCACCCAGGTATTGCAACCGAGCGCGGCGAAGGCCTCGCCGATGTTCATCATGTTGGCTTCGGCCACGCCGGCGTTAAGCGCGCGGTTCTGATCCACCGCCCCCACGCCGGCCTGCAGACCGCTGGTCGAGGAAAGGTCGGAATCGATGGAAACCACCCGCGGGTCGCGCGCAAATACCTTCATCGCGCCGCTGACAATTTCCGCGGCGCTGTATTGCCTGGTCTTGTCCAGCCGCGGCAGCAGCGCCTCCTCATAGCGAATCCGCTTGTCCCGCCGGGGCACGCGAGGCGTAATGACCGGCCCGACCGTGGTGGCGATGCTGCCATTCCCGGCGGCCACCGGAAGGAGGTCGAGATGCATGCGCGCGGCGAAACCGGCGAGCGTTTCCCTGACACGGTCGCCACGCGGATTGCTTTCCAGCGCGCGCCAGAATTCGCCGAACTCCTTGGAGCGCTCCTCGCGCTGAGCCACTTGCTGCACGTGTTCCAGGTCCACCTGCGCTTCGCTGGCCACCACCTTGTGGCGGTTCATGAAATCGGAAAAAGCTCCCTGGCCCTTGGACGCGCGGCAGATGATGGCCGTCGGCCGGCCGTTGCGGGTGCGCAGCTTGAAATCTTCGAGGGCCGCATACACAGCGTCGTATCCGGTGGCATCCACGGTACACGCGTTCCAGCCGAAGGACTGAAATACCGGCTCCAACCTGGGCATCGGAAATACCATCCGGTCGAAGGTGTCCAACTGCCCATGGTTGCGATCCACCAGCACGCACAGGTTATCCAGATGATTCTGGCCGGCGTACATGACCGCTTCCCAGATGGTGCCTTCCTGCAGTTCGCCGTCGCCGCAGAGGCAATAACAATCGAAGTGCGGGCTGGTACGCCCGGCGATGGCGAATCCTTCGGCCACCGACAGTCCCTGGCCCATGGGGCCGGTGGCCAGGTGAATCCCAGGCAACACCGGACCCGGATGGCCATTCAGAATGCTGCGATAAGAGCGCGAATTCTTCAGCACGTCGCGGCTGAAGAACCCAAGTTCGGCATAGATTGCCGCCAGGGCCGCCACGGCGTGCCCTTTGCTGAGGACGAACAGATCCTGGCCGCGGCGGGTGGGGTCGGCCAGATCGGGGACCACGAATCCGCCGTAATACAGGGAAACCAGCGGAATGACCGCCGAGAAGGCGCCGCCGGCGTGAAGGCCGTGGTCCACCGCGGTGCGGCACTGCTCCAGCACCAGCAGGCGAACGTCGGAATCCTTGATCGCCAGCAGTTTCAAGATGCCCTGGCGCAAGAGGTGGTCCTGGCTCGCCACCGCGTCGCGCCCGAATGCCTGCTGCCGCTCCAGAGAAATCGCCGGTTGACTCATAGGCCCTTGCTAGAACTCAATCCAGTCCTTCTTCGCCTCGATCTGCTTGGCATCCACCCCAGGCACGCTCTCCAGGGCTTCCAGGTTCTTGAAGTCGCCGTTCTTCGAGCGGTACTCGACGATGGCGCCGGCGCTCTCCTGCGAAATGGCCAGGGCCTTCGCAAGTTCCGCAGCCGTCGCTTTGTTGACGTTGACCTTCTGAGGACTCTCGGGGCCGAAATTCTTGGCCAGGTAGTCCACCACCTGGTCCAGCTCGTCATCGGTTCCATCGGCGCCGCGCGCAACCATGTTGTCTACGATGGCGCTCCAGTGGTCCTTGGTGCCGCGGTTCTGGGTGAAGACCGAAAACGAATGGCAGCCGCTGCAAATCTTCGCCACTACCGGCTTGCCCGGCCCGTCCGGCAGATCGGAGTCGGATTGGGCGCTGGCGGGCGGCGCCAGCACGCCGATCGCGGCAGTGAAGGCCAGCGCCTGCACCAGCGCTGAAGCACAGGCGAATCTCGGCGCTACGCTCGTTCCCATCGGCATTCCCATGGCTTACAACCTGGAACCAGCGGCGCTCTGCACCGCCTGAAGGTGCCGCACATACGCCGCGATTCCCTCGTCCGGCAGATTCGCCCAGATGGGCGTGCAGTTGGCGTACTTCTCGCAACTGCCCCAGTAGCGGGCATTGGGGTATTTCTCCAGCATGCCCTTGGCGCAGTCGCCCACGATGATCACATCGCCCTCCACGGGCTTGGGCGACGGATCGAATTGCAGGCCCGTAAAGATGTGCAGCGGCCGCTCCAACCGGGCCAGCGTGCCATCCGCCTGCAGTTGATCGAGCTGAATGCGCACGATAGCCTTGCAGCCGGCTTCGCAGGTGCAACCCATGGTGAGATTGACGTTGGGATACTGGCCCTGCAAGGTCGTGTTCTGGCGCCGGAAGCGGCGCTTCACGCGGTCGATCGGGACGCCGGTCAGCTCGATTTCGTCCATGCGATTGGTGCCCAGGCCTTCGGCCGCCGCCAGCACGGTGGAGGGCACGTTGGTCCCGGGGTAATCCCAATCCATCAGCGCCTCGCATACCGTGTCGACGGCCACCGGATCGGCGCCTCCGCAGAGGGTGTTGAAGTCCTTGATCAGGTCGTTGCGGTCGGCGCTGAAAGGGCCGTTGCCCTGGCAGGCATAGAGCGAGTCCATCACGAACCACTTGGGATTGGCGGCGCGGGTCAGGTTGACGATCTTCTGGTAAATATCGTCGCGATGGCAGCGCGTCATCCAGTCGTAATCCGGAAGGTTGCCGAACTGCAGTTTCAAGGCGCCGGTGAAGGTGGTGTGCAGGTGGACTTTCCACTTGGGCAGCCCGATGTACACGTCGGCTTCCCGCACCGGACGCGGCACCGGGAATTCGTTAAAGGGAATCGGCCGGTCGATGGTGTACATATCGAATGGAACATGGTCGAAGGGGCAAAGTTCGGCGCCGGTGCGGCGGGCCACTTCGGCAATCCCGCACACCGTCATGGCTTTCAAGGTGTCGCCGCCCATGGCGCAGCGTTCGCCGATGCGAATCCGCGCGGGAGCCTGTTCCTGCACGAGTTCGATCAGCGCCTCCAGCATGCGGGGATCGGTGGTGAAGCCCTCACTCGCCGCGACCGGGATGACGGTGTTGATCTTGATTAGAACATCGTCGCCCTTGTGGACAATGTTCTCCATGCCGCCCATGGTCTGGACGGCGATCTCCCGAATCAAGCCTTTGACCAGGTCCAACTGTTCCCTGGTGTAGTCCGACGGTGTGCCGAGGGCGGCATCCGAATGAGCGACGGCAACCTTTGTCTTAATGCCCATCTCCTCTTGTGGCCCTTTCGTGCCACCTATACCCTGGGATCGACGGCCCTCCGAAAGGCCGGCGCTCTGCAGTCATCATTGCGTATAGCGCAATAATTCTTGCCTATCACGCACGCATCTTAGCAGTCCTTCGCGCGGAAAGTCAAACGCTTCAATGCCCCCTGAGACGCATCTGGAAGCGGGGTCCTTCGGTCCGCTGGAGACAGCGGCGAAGCCTTCAGAACCCCGCACCGCTGGTGTGCTGTCCGGCTTACCGCTTGCTACGCGCGCGGCTCCGAACCGACGGGCGCGTGTCGCAGTCGGTGTCCCGAACAGGGGATTGCGTATAATACAAAGGATGCGTACCGCCAATGGCGCTGTCAGCCAGGAAACCCCTCCAATTCAAAGCCTTGACCGGGGGTTGATCATTCTGGAGGCAGTGGCCAAGTCGAATCATCCGGTTTCTCTCGCCGACTTGACCAGCGTCCTGGGCATCGACCGCAGCAGCGTATTCCGCCTGGCCAATACGCTGAAGCGGCGCGGATTCCTGGCCTACCCTACGGGCCGCAAAGATTATATTCTGGGACCCACCCTCTGGCGCCTCTCGCACCTCTATGACTGGGGCACCATGCTGGTCCGCGTGTCGCACGAACACCTGAAGCAACTGGCCAGCCAGACCAACGAAACCGCGCACCTGGCCATACGCGAGGGCAAACACGCGCTCTTTGTCGACCACGCCACGGCGAGTCACATGATCTCGGTTTCCGGGCAGACCGGCGAGATGGTGCCGCTGTATTGCACCGCGCACGGCAAAGCGCTGCTGGCGGACCTCGACTTGAAGGAACTGGAGTCGCTTTTCGGACCGGGGCCGTTGCGCTGCTACACCAGCCGCACCATATCCGGCGTTCCTCAACTGGCCACAGTCTGCGCGCAGATCAAGGCTCAGAGCTTCGCCACCGACGATGGCGAATTCACGGAAGGAATCCGCTGCGTGGCCGCGCCGATTCGCGCGGAGAGCGGCATGATCATCGGGTCGATTGGTATTTCGGCTCCGTTACAGCGTTTTCCCGAAGAGCGGTACCAGGTCGGCGGAGCGCAGGTTCGGGCCGTCGCCAGCCAGATCTCCGCCCAATTGGTCACTTCCGAGGCCTGAGCCGTGGGAGGCCGGTGGGCCGGCTGCGGCTGGGCCCGGCGGCCGAATCCCGGATGTCTGGACAATGCAATCGCAATTGTATAATATACAATCTTTAAAGAGCGGTCTCCGGAGACCGTGCACCAGGGGGCAGTCACCATGTTCCAGAAACGGCTCTACGTCAGCAGCCTGGCAGCAGCCTGCGTCATCGCCTCGGCGGTGTTCGCGGCGAGCCAGAAGAACTTCGTCCCCGACGTAACCTTCCAAGGATCGGCTCTCACCGGCTGGCACACCCTGGGCGATGCCGACTGGAGCGCCGCCAACGGCGAGATCACCGGCAAGCCCAAGAGCGAGAGCGGCGGATGGCTGGTGCTCGATCACGGATATCAGGACATTCAACTGGCGGTTTCCTTCCGTTGCAGCGGCGCCTGCAAGAGTGGCGTGCTGTTGCGAGCGGAGAAGACTGCCGACGGTATGAAGGGCGTCTACGTGTCGCTCAGCGAGGGTGATGTGGCCGCCTATGATGTGGTCCTCGATGCGCACGGCGCCGAAATCAGCCGCAGCAAACTTCCGCCAGGACCCGGCCCGATGATCCGCTTTGCGACCGCCCGGCCCAACGGAGCGGACGAGCTGGTAAACGGATTCTCCAAGCTGGCGCCCACCATCGAGGAAGTCCGCGCCGCCAATCCTCCGAAGGAGAATCCCTCCGGGCGTGGCGGTGGCCGCGGGCGTGGCGGACGCGGCGGACCCGCCCTGCACGAAGGCGATTGGAACACCGCGCAGATCATTCTGGATGCCGATCTGATATCGGTGTCGCTCAACGGCGGGCGCGGCCCCGGCGGCGCCACCAACGACCGGATGATGGGCTACGGTCCGCTGGCGCTGTACGCGGGCGGCGCCGGCGAGACGCAGTTCAAAGAAATTGCCTACAAGGACCTCAATAGCAAGTTCGAACCGAAGGAAGAGGTCTCCCCGCATTTCAAAATGCAGCGCATCAGCGACTTCTACTATGGCTGGTGCGCGGCGGTGGCCGACTTCAATCGGGACGGCATTCCCGATATCGCTTCCGGCGGATTCTACTATCTCGGTCCCGACTACACCACGAGGAAGGAATTCACACCGGCGCGCACCTACAACCCCAGCGACCAGTTTTCTCAGGGCATGGTGAATTTCGCGTACGACTTCACCGGGGACGGCTGGCCGGACATCCTGATGGTCGATCAGCGTCCGATTTACCTGTACGTGAATCCGCGGGGCGAGTCGCGCCGCTGGGACCGGTATAACGTAGTGCCGCAGGCCTCCACCGAAATTGAACTCCTCAAGGACATTGACGGAGACGGCAAGCCCGAGGTCCTTTTCGGCGGCGACCGCGCCTTGGAATACGCCAAGCCCGACCCCGCCAATCCGACCGCTCCCTGGATCGTCCACCAGATCTCCGAAAAGGACGGCGTCAACGCACACGGGATGGGCGTCGGGGATATTAACGGGGATGGCCGCATGGACGTGGTTGGTGCGCGCGGCTGGTGGGAGCAGCCGCCCAAAGGAACTCCCGAAGGTCCCTGGAAATTCCATCCCGAGAATTTCGGCAGCGGCGGCGCGGAAATGGGCGTCTACGATGTGAACGGCGACGGGTTGAACGACGTGGTCACCGGCATCGCGGCGCACGGCTGGGGCCTGGCTTGGTTTGAGCAGAAGCGCGACCAGCAAGGGAATATCTCCTTCGTGCGGCACGACATTATGGGAGATTTCTCAACCAAGAACGCCGGGAATGTGACCTTTTCGGAACTGCACGCCATGACCTTCGCCGATCTGGATGGCGACGGCATCCCGGACATTATCGTGGGGAAGCGGCAATGGTCCCACCTGGAGAGCTTTCTCGATCCCGACCCGTACGGTCCCGCGGTTTTGTATTGGTACCGGACGGTGCGCGACCCCAAAGCAGAGGGGGGCGCGAAATTCGTTCCTGAATTGATCCACAACCGTTCGGGCGTCGGCTCTCACCTGGCGGTGGCCGATCTGAACCACGACGGCGCCATCGATATCATCACCTCCACCAACCGGGGCACGTTCATTTTCTGGAACCAGATGCACCCGGCCAAGACCAGAACCGGGAGGAAGTAAGTATCCCGCGCGAGCGACTGACATGCGACTTCCGGCAAACATCCTGTTACTTACCGCGATTCTCCCGGTAGCGAGCGCCCAGACGGATTGGCCGATCTATGGCCATGACCCGGGCGGGCGCCAGTACTCTCCCCTGAAACAGATCGATACCAAGAACGTGACCAAGCTGCAGGTCGCGTGGACTTACGATGTACACGGGCCGGCGCCTGAGGCCGCAGCCCGAGGGGCCGCCATCCCCGCCGCCGCACCTGGCGCCGCGGGCCACGCCGGCCGAGGGGCCCCGCGGCGGCCGCGCAACCGCGCGTCGGAAGCCTCGCCGCTGGTAGTGGGGCACGTCATGTACCTGGGCACGCCCTACGGCCACATCGTCGCCCTGGATGCGGAAACCGGGAAGGAGATCTGGGATTACGAAGGCGATGCGGCTCCATCCACGCGCGGAATTGCCTACTGGGCGGGCGACAAGCAACTGGGTCCGCAGGTGGTGGTGGGCACCATGAACGGGTGGCTGTATACGCTCAACGCCAAAACCGGCAAGCTGAATCCGGGCTTCGGCAACGAGGGCAAGGTGAACCTCAAAATCGGAGTGGCCGACAACTTCCCGCGCGGCCGCTACGGCATGTCCTCGCCGGCGGCGATCTATAAGAACTTGATCTTCACCGGCGCCCAACTGCAGGAGGAGCCGGCCGATGGGCCGAGCGGAGATATTCGGGCCTGGGACATCCATTCGGGAAAGCTGGTGTGGACTTTTCACACGGTTCCGCGACCCGGCGAACGCAACCACGAGGTGTGGCGCGAGGATCAGTGGGCCAACCGGTCGGGCGCCAATTCCTGGGGGTTCATGACGGTGGATGTGCAGCGCGGCATGCTGTTCATTCCGCTGGGCACCCCGACGCCGGACTTTTATGGCGGAAGCCGCAAAGGATCGAACCTGTACGGATCCACATTAGTGGCTTTGGATGCTGAAACGGGCCAGCTTAAGTGGTATTTTCAAACCACCCATCACGACAACTGGGACTATGATTTGACCTCCGCGCCCTGCCTGATCGACGTCACCCAAAACGGCAAGAAAATTCCCGCCGTGGCGCAATGGACCAAGCAGGGCTTGCTGTTCTTCTTCAACCGCGTCACGGGCGAACCGATTTATAAGGTGGAAGAGCGCGCGGTGGTCAACGACAACCCAACCCCCGGCGACGAGAACTGGCCGACGCAGCCATTCCCGGTGAAGCCTCCACCGTTGGCGCGGATGAGCTTCCAGCCTGACGATATTGCCACCGTGACTCCGGAGCACGAGGCTTATTGCAAGGGACTGCTGGCCCTGGATGGTGGCGCCATGGGCGGAGGACCCTATGCGCAATACGGCCCCAAGCTGCGGGTGATTTTTCCCGGATGGGTGGGCGGCGGCAACTGGAGCACGCCGGCATTCAATCCCCAACTGGGCTACATCTACCTGACCTCTCAGGATCTGGGCAATCTGAACAAGATGGTGCCCTCGGCCGATGGCTCTACCTACCGCCGGGTCGCGGCGGCCGGGGCCCCCGCGAACAGCGACGGACGCTTCTGGGACGGGTCCAAGAAATGGCCTTGCCAAAAACCGCCATGGGGCGAGATTATCGCGGTGAATGTCAACACTGCGGAAGTTGCGTGGCGCGAGCCTCTGGGTACGTTCGATGAGTTGGACGCCCTGGGTGTGCCGCCAACCGGCACTCCCGAACACCGCGGCGGTCCGATTACAACAGCTGGCGGCCTGATATTCATCGCGGCCACCAACGACGCCCGCTTTCGGGCATTCGACGCGAAGACCGGTAAACAGCTCTGGGTAACCAAACTGGTCGAATCGGCCAAGGCAATGCCCGTTACCTACCAGGGCAGGAACGGAAAGCAGTACGTGGCCATTTTCGCCGCCGGCGGAGATGTTCACGGGCCGGAGAATTCCGGCGCCCGCTTGTACGTGTTTGCCTTGCCGTAGATTCACACCCGGCAACCCGGCACCAGCTTCCGGGCAGCCAGGGGCGGGTATGCCCTAGGTCTGCGACCACGAGGTGGTAAACCAAAGGACCACGGGCACTCCCTTACGGTCCCGGCTCAGTTTCCCTGCTGAACCACGTGCGTCACCTGCGCGGCCGTTTCTGGCTACACCTGCGCCGCCGGGTCAATGGCGATGCCTGTATCCCGCGAGGACCTGGAACCGGTGCGCAGAAACGGTGCCGTCATGACGCCGCCCAAACATGCCAAGGCTGGCCCCGCGGCGGCCTGGCGGCGGTTAAAGATCCCCGGCAACCCCCGAGTAGCTACCGATACAAGGGCCAGCCGATCTAGATCCTTTGTTTTCCGCTGGTTGACGATACGTTAGTAACGCTCTTAACCTTGTTACCGGCGAACTCCAGTGATAGTTTAAGTCCACCATAGAGCTTTTCAGGGCGGGTGGATTCGAAGTTGGGCTTACAAATTGGCGACGGCCTCCTGCCAGGTTTAGTTTTGGTGGCGCCGTAGGGCGGCGCTCAAACCGAGTGAAGGGGCATTCCGGACGGTATTGCCAGTCCGCCAGGAGGAGAAGACTTCGTATGTCTCGCGAAAGAATGTTTTTGATTGCCGCGTTGCTGACTGCGACCAACGGCATCGTCTGCCTTGCCCAAGTGGAGCAGGGTTCAATTACCGGAGCGGTAGTGGACGCAACTAACGCTTCGGTGCCCGGTGCGAAGGTCACCGCCACAAACCAAGCCACCGGAAATGTTTCTGTGGCGGAAACCACCGTGGATGGATACTACAAACTTCCCTACCTGCCGGTCGGGAAGTACACGGTGACGGTCGAAAGGGACGGGTTCGCGACGGCCAAGATCACCGACGTGCCGGTGCTCGTTGGCCGGATTGCCACCATTAACGCAACCTTGAAGACTGGCAGCGTGCACGAGGAAGTCACGGTGGAATCCCGAGCGGTGCTCATCGACCAGGCGAGCTCGGCTTTGGGCTACGTGACCGGCGCAACCCAGATAATAGAATTGCCCACCAGCCGCAGCCCGTACGCGTTATTGACCCTGTCGCCGGGCGTCATCCCCGATGGTAACACCGGGACGGGGCCGATCATTAACGGGGGCCGCTCCAACACCACTGCCATCCTGATGGATGGGCAGGATACCCGCAACAATTCGACTCTGGACAACGACTACACGCCGCCCCAGGAGTCGATCCAGGAAATCCGGTTCATTACCAACAGTTTCTCAGCCGAGTACGGCCGCTCCAACGGTGGTGTTGTGGAAGCCTCCGGCAAATCCGGCACCAACCTGATCCACGGCAGCGCCTACGACTACCTGCAAAACGACGACCTGAATGCCAACAGTTGGACCAATAACCTCAACCACGTGGCCCGCGGCCGGCAGCGGGTCAATACATTCGGGTTCACGTTATCCGGCCCGGTGTATATTCCGCACGTTTACAACGGGAAAAACAAGACCTTCTTTTTCTTCAACCTGGAATTGCCAGACAACCACGGTGTGAGCACCCCCACGGCGGAGGTACCCACCGACCTGATGAAGAGCGGCAATTTCTCGCAGACGTTTACCAGCTCTGGCGCGCTGATCACCATCTACGATCCGGCGAGCACGGTGCCGAACTCGACCACCCAGAGCGGCTACATCCGGTCGCCATTCCCGGGCAACATCATCCCCGCAAACCGCATCGACCCGATCGTGAGCAAGATCCTCAGCTACTATCCAGAGCCGACGCTCCCGCTTTCTCCCACGCTGGGGGTGAACTGGTCGTTGAACTTCCCCCTGACTACGATTCAACAGAAGTATTTCACCCGGGTGGACCAGAATTTCGGCGACAAGAACCGGCTGTTTTTCCGGTATGGCTACCAGCTTTCGCCGCAGACCAGCCCCTATCTCAACAGCCCCGAGGCCAACATCGCGTTTCCGGGAGAGACCACCAACGGCGGCGGGACCCAAAGGACCACCGCGTATATCGCCGGGATTAGCGACACGGAGACCTTTTCGCCCACACTGGTTGGCGAGTTCCGGGTGGGCTTGGCGCGCTCCCTCATCCAACTGACGCCCTTGAGCATTGGATTCAACGTTACCAGCCTCGGGCTCCCGTCGTATATGGAAACGGATTCCCTGGGCCACATCTTCCCGCTCATCTCCATCGCCGGCTTAACGGCGATCGGGCCGCAACGGGCCTCCTGGGATATTGACAGCGAGAATACGCCGCAAGCGCAGGCGCATTTTACGTGGCTCAAAGGCGCCCAATCGATCAAGACCGGCTTCGAGTTGCTCTGGTGCCAGTTCAACACATTCCGGCCGGATTATCCGTCGGGCGATTTCTCTTTCAGCACGGCGTACACTCAGGGTCCCAACCCTTCGACGTCGTCTGCCACTGCTGGCCAGGGCTTGGCCAGTGCTCTCTTGGGTGAGCCGGATGGCGGCAGCTTCACCGTGGGGCCGTCGCTGGCGACGTTGCAGAAAAGTTACAACTGGTATCTGCAAGACGATTGGAAGGTATCGCGCACGCTTACTTTGAATCTGGGGGTTCGTTTCGAATACACTACGCCGTGGAAGGACCGCTACTATCACCTCGACTATTTCAGTTCGACCACGCCGGACCCGGTTACCGGGACGCCGGGCGCTTTGGTCCAAACTACCCCTTCGCACCCGTATCCGAGCAACTCCTACTATAATTGGGGACCCCGCGTAGGCCTGGCATGGACCTTCCTGCCGAATACCGTGCTCCGGGCCGGTTATGGTCTGTTTTATGCCCCAGGCGCAGGCGGTATCGGTTCGAGCCCCGGCGATTTCGGCAGCGGGTCGGAAGCCACGACGAATATCTACTTCGGGCAACCGCCCGCCGCGCCCGATACACCCGTCCCTGGGGGGTCTCTGGCCAATCCGTTCGTCAACGGCCTGTTTTCGTATCCCAATCCTCTGGTCGGCACCAGCGTCAGCGCCATTTTCCCATCCTGGAAGACGCCGGAGAACCAGATGTGGAACGTCAACATCCAGCACACCGTCTCGAAGAACCTGCTCCTCGAAATCGCCTACATCGGCAGCCGTGGGGAGCATCTCTGGAACAATTACACCGACGACGCCACCTATCCGGAATATCTCTCTTTGGGGACGCAGCTTAACAACCTGGTGCCCAACCCCTACTACGGCAAGATCCTCACTGGAACGGACAGTGCGGCGACGGTGCGGTTGGGATCTTTGTTAACGCCTTTTCCGCAGTACACCGGCGTCACCCAGATTCGTGGCTCGGTGGGCGATTCGGTCTACGATGGCATGACGCTGCGGGCGGAGCGGTCGTTTTCGCACGGTCTGCTCTTCCAGGCGTCTTACACCACCGCCAAGCTGATCGACGATGTCAACGAGCGGTTTCTCGGCGGGAGTAACTACATCGACCCCTATAACCTTGGACTATCCAGAGCCATATCGCCCTGGGATGTGTCCCAGCGTTTCGTCGCCAACTATGTCTATGTGCTGCCCTTCGGGCACGGCCAGCGATTCCTCTCCAAAGGAATCGCGAGCTGGGTCCTGGGCAACTGGCAGAATGCCAGCGTGATTCAATTCCAGACCGGCACCCCGATCTCCATCACCGCGTCCTGCAATTTCGCGGGCGCGCAGGGTTACGGTTGCCAGGCAGTGCGCTCGGGGAACATATCGGTGGCTAACCCCAGCATGGCGGAGTATTTCAATACGGCCGCCTTCACCAATCCTGCGGCCTACTCGTTCGGCACTGACTCGCGCACGGAACCGAATCTGCGCAACCCCGGAGCGATCTACTGGGACACCACCATGAGCCGGTGGCAGCCCATCCATGAGCGGATGCGGGTGCAGTTCCGGGCCGACATGTACGACGTTCTGAACCACCCCAACCTCGGAGCACCCACTGCCAGTATCACCTCTTCCACGTTCGGGGAGATCCTCACCAAGAGCACGAACCGAACCATCACCATGGCTTTGCGGCTGGAATTCTGAGCCGTCGTCCGCTCCCTCCGGCTGTGCGGCCGCCCGGCCGTGCCGCTGGAGGGAGCGGATTTTTCCCAGGGACAAAACCAATGACACGAAGATCGTATTTGGGAGCATTCAGCGGATCGCTCGCGGCCGCGGAAATTGCTGAGGCACAGGATACCCAAGCGGCTAAACTCTCCTCCGGCGCCATCACCGATCTGTCCAGTTTCGGAATCAAAGCAGATGGCATTACCGACGACACCGCCGCCATCCAGAAGGCACTGGACGCCGCGGGCAAGAATGGAGAAACGGTGCGGCTGCCCCCCGCCCGCTACCTGGTAAAGGGCAATCTCACGGTGCCGCCGGGTGTCAGCCTGGAAGGCGTCCATGACGCTCCGGTGGGGCAAGGGCCGCTCACCGGCACGGTGATCCTGACCACCGCCGGCCGGGACAAAGAGGACGGCCCGGCGCTTTTCGAAATGAGTAGCGCCGCCATGGTGCGGGCGCTGATGATTTTCTATCCCGAGCAGATGCCTACCGACGTACACCCTTACCCCTGGACGTTTCACTTGCGGGGCACGGACGGCACGGTGGAAAACCTCACCATCGTTAACACCTACAATGCGATTCGCGTGGGACCGGAGACCAACGGGCGGCATCGGCTCCGCAGCGTGGTGGGCTGCGCCCTGCGGCGCGGAGTGTACGTGGACAACACCCGCGAGATCGGCCGCGTGGATAACGTGCATTGGCACTGCGATTTCTGGGGCAACCGGGCCATCAACGGCAACCGGCCGGCGGTCTACGAGTACATGTGGAAGAACCTGGAAGCCTTCACCTTCGCCCGCACGGACTGGGAATACGTCACCAACACGTTCGTCTTCCCCGTGAAGACCGGCTACCGCTTTATCAAGACCCCCGCCGGCGCCTGCAACGGGCAATTTTCGGGCATTGGCGCGGATTCGGCGCAGCGCTGCGTCTCGGTCGAAGCAATTCAACCCATGGGCCTGCTGATCACCAACGGGGAGTTCGTGTGCATCCCGGGAGAACGCATCCAGGTGGTGATCGAGCCTACCTGCGCCGGTTCCGTCCGGCTGGTCAATTGCGCGTTCTGGGGACCTTCCCGCCAATGCGTGGCTTCCCACGGCACGGGCTATCTTTCGCTTTCGGACTGCTACATCGAGATCTCCGGCCGGATGCCGCCCGGGCCACCCGACCAGATCTCGCTGGTGGAAGCCGACTCCGGCCGGCTGCAAGTGCGCGGCTGCACCCTCCGCTCGCGCGGCAAAGAACCCAATATCGTGCTAAAAAAGGGGTTGACGCATGCCATCATCGCCGAGAACAACGGCCCCAAAGGCGTGAGCATTGTCAACGAGATTGGCGAACAAGCCATCATCGCGAACAATGAACCGCCCGTGCCCACGGCATAGTCTTGCGGCAGCCGGCCGCCCTCTGGCAGGTGTGAAAGGAGAGCTATGAAGCGAGCCGCGTTCCTCCTGGTGTTGTGCGTAGCCGCGGCGCCTGCGGCCGATCGCGTCGACCCGTCCACGCTCGACAACAAGGTGTTGATCGGTTACCAGGGGTGGTTCACCTGTCCGCAGGATGGCTCCGGGCGCTGGACCCACTGGTCGCGCGGGGTTCCCACGCCGGAGACTCTGACCGTGGAACTGTTCCCCGATGTCAGCGAACTTACTCCCGAGGAACGCTGCGACCTCCCCGGCATGACCATTGGCGGAAAGCCGGCGTATGTGTTTTCGTCGCGCAATGCTAAAACCGTGAGCCGCCATTTTCGATGGATGCAGCAGTACGGCCTGGACGGCGTGCTGGTGCAACGCTTCGTGGGGTCCATTCGCGGCAAGCACGCGGATGGCGACGTGGTGCTCAAAAACATCATGGCCGCCGCCAAAGAATCGGGGCGGACGTTTGCCATTGAGTACGATATCTCGGGTGGCAATCCGGACACCTTCGCCCAGGCGCTGAAGGACGACTGGGTATACCTGGTGGATGAACTCAAGGTGACGTCCCAGCCGAATTATCAGCACCACAACGGAAAACCGGTGCTCTCGATCTGGGGGATGGGCTTGAACGATCGCGGCCATCCGCCAGCCGATGCCAAGGTGGCCGAGGATCTGATTGAGTGGTTCAAGTCCAAGGCGCCCGAGAAATACCAGGTAACTTACATGGGCGGAACTCCCGCGCGCTGGGGGACTCTGTCGCGGGATTCGTGGCAGGACCCGGCGTGGGCCGGTGTCTACGCCAGCATGGACGTCATCCAACCGTGGAATGTGGGCCGCTATGGCACCCTGGAAGCCGTGGACCAGTGGAAAAAGGACGTGCTGATTCCGGATGTCCAATTGACCGCCAAGAATCACCAGATGTACATGCCGGTAGTGTTTCCGGGTTTCTCCTGGAGTAACCTGAAGCATAACAGCCGGCCGAACCAGATTCCCCGCTTGCGCGGAGAGTTTTTGTGGCGGCAAGCATATAACGCCAAAATGGCCGGGGCGAAGATGCTGAAGATCGCCATGTTCGACGAGGTGGACGAGGGCACCGCCATTCTGAAGGTGGTTTCGCACCGCAAACAGGCGCCCGACCAGGGCTTTTGGCTGACTCTGGATGCCGATGGCGCGGATCTGCCCAGCGACTGGTATTTGCGGCTGGCCGGGCAGATCACCAGGATGTTTCACGGCGAAATCCAGCCGGACCCGAAGTTGCCCGCGCATCCGGGTAAGTAAGCATGTCTCAAATAATCCTACTTAATCATTAATCCTATGGGTATCAACAGATTGATCCTACTTTGCTGCGTCTCAGTGACTCTGAGCGCGCAATCTCCCCGAGCAAAAGAGCCGGTGGACTATGTCAACCCGAACATCGGCACGATTGGGCACTTACTGACTTCCACGGTTCCCTACGTGCAATATCCGCACGGGATGGCCCGGCTGGCTCCCGAGACCACACCGGGGACGACGGACCGCTATCTCGCCGATAAGATCTACGGCTTCCCGGCGGGGCCGGCAACCTTGATGGCCTCCACCGGCGAAATCTCGTATGACGTGGCCAGGTACGCCTCGCACTTCGATCACGATTTCGAAACCGCCACGCCTTACTGGTATAAAGTCAGGCTGGACGATCCGGATGTGGAAGCCGAGTTCACCGCCAGCCAACTGGTAGCTTATTACCGATTCACTTTTCCGGCCGCGGCGCACGCACACGTGTCATTGTTCCTGAGGAACGGAGAAATCGAAGTCGCCGGGCCGAATGCGGTATCCGGTTCCGGCAGTGGAGGACGCGGCAGGGGCGGCGCCGGCGCGGGGGTACACGACTTTTTCTACGCCGAGTTTTCCAAGCCGGTGGCCGGCTATCGCACCTGGCAGGGCAGCAATCTTTCGCAGGAATCCAAAGAGTCCGGAGGCAACGTCGGGTTCGCCACCGACCTGGCTTCCACGGCCGGAGAGGCGGTGGAAGTGCGCGTGGGCCTCTCGCACATCAGCGTGGAACAGGCGCGCAAGAACCTGGAGCACGAGATTCCAAGGTGGGGCTTCGATGCCGCCAAAGCCAAAGCGAGGGCCGTCTGGAACCAGGCGTTGGGCGCCATCCAGGTGAAAGGCGGAACCGAACGGCAGCGCACCATCTTCTACACGGCCCTCTACCGGACGGTGTCCCGGATGACCGATATTACCGAAGACGGCCAGTATTACAGCGGGTACGACCACCAGGTGCATGCGGCGGACGGGCACGATTTCTATGTGGATGACGGCCTCTGGGACACCTACCGCAGCGCCCATCCGCTCTCGCTGCTGGTGGAGCCCGCACGCCAGCTCGATATGGTGCGGTCTTACATCCGGATGTATCAGCAGAGCGGCTGGCTGCCCTCGTTCCCATCCCTCACCGGCGACCGCGCCGTCATGATCGGCCATCACTCCACGGCGATGATCGCCGATGTGTACGACAAGGGCTACCGCGATTTCGATGTGGAGACGGCTTATGCCGGAATGAAAAAGAACGCCACCGAAGCGACCATGCTGCCCTGGCGCCGTGGTCCCCTCACGGACCTCGACAAGGTTTACCTGGAGAAAGGCTTCTTCCCGGCGTTGGCCCAGGGAGAAACCGAAAGCGTGAGCGAGGTGCATCCCTCCGAACATCGCCAGGCGGTCTCCGTCACCTTGGAAAACTGTTACGACGACTGGTGCCTGGCCCAGGTGGCCAAGGGGTTAGGCAAGCAGGACGACTACGCCTACTTCATGAAGCGCGCGCATAACTACGCCAATGTGTTCAACCAGCAGATCGGCTTCATGGCCCCCAAGACCGCCGACGGCAACTGGGTGCAAGGCTTCGATCCCAGGCGCGGCGGTGGGCAGGGCGGCCGGGCCTGGTTCGCCGAATGCAACTCCTGGGTGTACACGTGGCACGTGCAGCACGATCCCGCCGGCCTGATGGCCCTCATGGGCGGGAGCGAGAAATTTGCCGCCAAACTCGACCAGTTGTTCGTGGAGCCGCTGGGCACTTCGAAATACACCTTCCTGGGCCAGTTCCCGGACATGACCGGACTGATCGGCAATTACCCGCAGGGCAACGAGCCGGCCTTCCACATTCCGTACCTGTTCGACTACTGCGGCCAGCCGTGGAAAACCCAGCGGCGGGTGCGGCAGATTATGGAGGTGTGGTACGGCGACGGGCCGCTGGGCATTTGCGGCGATGAAGATGGCGGAGCGATGTCGTCGTGGTACGTGCTCAGCGCCATGGGCTTTTACCCGGTGACGCCGGGGCAGCCCGCGTATGAGATCGGCAGCCCGCTGTTCGAAGAAACCCGCATTACTCTCGACAAGGGCAAGGTCTTCACCATCACGGCCAGGAATGTGTCGGCGCAGAATAAATACATCCAGTCGGCCACGCTGAACGGTAAACCGTGGGATAAACCATGGTTTGAGCACTCGGCGATTGCCAATGGCGGCACGCTGGTGCTGGTGATGGGTCCCAAGCCGAACACCGCCTGGGGCAGCGCGCCCGAAGACGCGCCGCCGTCCATGTCGCGGTAAGCGGGCGGCTCAGGAAAGGGCGCGGCGCCGGAAGGCCCGCGCCTCAGCGAAGCGCCCCGCTCAGGGAAGAATAACCGTGCCGTCAATGGATCGGTCGGTCCCGTAAGCGCCGCCATTGCGCGGTTCGGTGATGGGGTATTTGGCGGCCATCTCTTCGTTGATATCGATGCCCAGCCCGGGCCGGCCGCTGCCGTACATGTAGCCTTTGCGGATTTCCGCGGTCCCGGGTAGCATCTCGTGCACCTGCGGCGGGAAATGATTCTCTTCCTGAATGCCGAAGGCGGTGCTGGAGATGTCCACGTGATAGGCGGCCAGTTGATTCACGGGATCGTTTTCGCCGCCTTCCTGGAAAGCGGTCTTGACGCCGAAAATCTCGCAGAGGGTGGCGATCTTCTTGGCCTGCGTGATCCCACCGATGGCCGTGACGCGCGTGCGGATAAAGTCGATCACCCGATCGGTAATTAAAGGATAGTATTCGGCTGTATTCGAGAAGACCTCGCCGACGGCCTGGGGTGTGGCGCAGATCTTTCGCACTTCCTTGTACCAGCCCAGACGCTCCGGCCCCAGCAGATCTTCGACGAAGAAAAGATGGCAATCTTCCAGCTTTTTGGAAAACAAAATGGCGTTGGTGCCGCTCAGGTGCGAATGAACGTCGTGGAGTAGCTTGGGTTCGAATCCTACCTTGGAGCGCACGTATTCGAACACGGCGGGAATGACTTCCACGTACTGATCCTCGTCGAACGCCCGCCCCTGGTAGCCGCCTTCCGCGCGGATACCTTCATTGGCCGGGATGAACCCGCCGCCGCCGTAGCCTTCGCCGTACTGCAGGCGCATATGGCGGTACCCGCTCGCCATCGATTTGTTGATCACCTCCACGCACTGTTCCTTGGTGCGCCCGCCGACGTGATCGTAGCAGGCCACCGCATCGTGGGCGCGCCCACCCAGCATCTCGTACACCGGCATGTTGGCGCGCTTGCCTTTGATGTCCCAAAGAGCCTCATCCATGGCCCCCAGCACCTTGTTATTGACCGGTCCGCCGCGCCAGTAGGTGCGGTAGTTGGCGCTCTGCCACAAGTCCTCGATGCGGTCGGGGTCTTTGCCAATCAGCCAGGGCTTGAGGCTTTTTTCAAGCGCCGCGGCCACGGCGGCGGTCTGATAATTGTCGTTCGCCGATCCGATGCCGTACAAGCCAGGCTCGCTGGTGATGATTTTCAGGAACACCCAGCGATAGTTGCGGCCGCCGCTGGTGGAGATGACTTTGACATCTTTGATGGTCAGCGGAGGTAATCCTTTAACGCGGTTCGTATAATCGTCGGCGGCCGCGGCGGTCATGACCGGTGCGGCCAGCAGGCCTTTGAAGAAATCTCTTCGTTGCATGTATCCCTTCCGGGTCGCGCGGGCAGAGATCTCCCCGCGCCACCTTACCGTTGAGAAGTGTATCGAAGCCGCCGGCCCTCCAGCAACGTTAAGCGGGGCTCTAACGGATCCTCAACCGCTTGAAAGCGGGTGGGTTAACCAGGCTGGATGGTCCAAACGGTAGCTACGTGCGCGGCCCCGCTCCGAAAGGTGCGCCAGCGAACTTTCCGGGGGACCACCGACGGTCAGGGAGTGGGCGGGTTCTGCAGCGCATGGCACGCCGCCACACCGAAGGTGTTGGGCGATCCGGCCATGGTACGGACCTGAACCAGCAACTCGAAACGCACGGGCGGACCAGAAGGATCGATGCCGCATTTCTGGAGCGTGCTGGAGAGCTGAACCAGGTTGCTGGCGACCTTGCCGGCTGCCTCCGTCCCTTCCGCATCGGTGCCCGCCAGAAGCAGCACGTGGCCCGCCTGGCTGGGATTGCTGACGAACGCCATGACGGCGTACGCCTGGCCCGTATCCCATCCCCTGGCGGTTGGGGCATAGATGCTGAGTTCGCCTTTGCGCGGATGCTTGTTGCGGATGACCTCGCCGGGGAGACTGGCATCCCAGACGAAATCAAAGTCCATCTGGTCCTGAAACAGGGCCGTCCAGGGGTTGGAATGCGGGCTGCCCAGAAAGATGAAATCGTCGTCGGTCTTGATGTCGGCCAGTTGAAGCGAGCGCGCGGCATGAACCTTCACGCGCCCCGCGGAGGGACCGGCCAGCGAGGCGATGTTGAGCGCGATGCCGGTATCGACGATCGGAACGTTGGCGCCACGGAGACTTCGCAAAACGCGTTGCAGATCGGGCGGGACCGAATCGATTTGCCGGAAGTACTGGCGGTTGGCATACTCCGAGAGGGAAAGCTGGTAGCCGAGCAGAGACTGCACCATGGAAATATCCGGATCGGCGCAGATCACCTGGATGGACCGGTCGTGATGAAACAGATCCGACCACGGGAGGACGTTTTTGGGCGATGGCCGGCTGTGGCGGGTCCATAGCCAGACGCAAGCAAGCAGCACCAGCAGAACTGCCGCGCCGGCGCCATAGCGCATCGGCAGGCGCAGCCACCGCCCTGTGGGTTGGACTTGCAAAACCAGGGGCTCGGGCACGGGAGCCGCGGGAACCGTAGGAACGGGTGGCACGGCAACGGTTTCCGCAACCTTGCGGAATTCCGGCGCGTACGAGCCGGAGGGGATCTCGATGCGGATGGCCGAGCTGGTCTCCGCGTAGAACTGGTGCAGGCGCTTGCGGACGTCGGAAGCCGTAACCCGGACAATGGCGTCTTCGCCCGTGTCATAGGCCGGTGACCGGCCGAACAACTCCACCCCCAGGGTGCGCTCTTTCAGATCCTCGTGGTGGCTGCCGATAGCTTTTTCAACGATGTGCCGCAGGAACTGCTGACAGCGCCGGCTGCCGCGAAACGCTGGACTTTCCAAGACTTCCCGCAGATGCTCACGGAGGGTCGCGGCGCTGGAAACAAGTTCAGCACCACTGAGATTATCCGATTCTACATGGGGCTGCCCAACTTTCAGCATCGAATGCGGACCCGGCGCCAGCATATCACAGCCAGCTACCGGGTACAAACCCCCAGTCCCGGCGTTGGCCGGCTTGGCAACTCGTTTGCAAGCGTTTCAACGGGCTGCAAAGGCGGCGCGGCCCCCGTCCAGCCCGCATCCGCGAGGTTTACCGGCCGTCAGGAAACCAGCAGGATCGGGCGCTCCCACCTATAATCGAACTAAGGCGTAACTGCGTGAAAAAGCGACTACTCCGTTGGACGGCCGTGGTGGCGCTGGCCGTCTCTGTCCTGCTGGTGGCATGGCAGGGTTCCTTTAAGATGGGAAATTTCGGGCCGACCACCTCGCGCCAGACGCTGATCTTCTGGGCCGCCTCGCTGCTCATCTTCGTGCTCATGATGGCGCTGGGTTTCCTGGTATTCCGCGAGTTCGCCAAGGTGTGGATCGCGCGGCAGAGCAACCAGGAGGGCTCGCGCATCCGCACCAAGCTGATCCTGGGCGCGCTGGCGCTCAGCGCTGTGCCGGTGGTCTGCCTGGTAATGTTCAATTTCGAGGTGCTGGGCCACAACGTGCAGATCTGGCTGACCAAGCCGGTGGATGAAGAGCGCTCCCTTTTCCTCGACGTGGCCAACAAGATGGAGCGTGAGATGCGCGACGAGGTGAAAGCCCAGGTGGCGCTGCTGGCGGTGCAGCCGGAGACCATCCGCGCGCTCACCGGCGCCGCGCCCTTGCCGCCGCATTTCCTGGAACAGTTCGCCAAAGCCCAGGAGGCCGAGTCGGCGGCCCTCTTCGCCGCCGAAAGCGACACGCCGGTGGCCTCCTGGGGGCCGTACAATTACCCCGCCAGCCAGGAGCGGGCGGTGCGGGCGCGAGCCGCGGTGCGCGATGGCGAGAACATCCTCGGGTGGGCCGAGTTGACCGCGCCCATTCCTCTGGACATCCAGGGTCAGGTCCACACCATCGAAACCTACAATCTCCGGTGGACCCAGTTGAAGGACAGCCTGGTACGCGCCAAGTTCTTCTACACGCAGGTGATGATTCTGATCGGCCTGTTTGGCCTGTTCGTCACCACCTGGATTGCAGTTTTTCTGGCCAAGCAAATCAGCGTACCCATCAGCGCCATTCTGAATGGCTTCCGCGAGGTGCGCCGCGGCAACCTGGAGCACCGCGTGGAGGTGCGGGCGCTGGATGAACTGGCGCTGCTGGTGCGCGGCTTCAACCAGATGACCCAGGAGCTGGAATCTTCCAGCCGCGAGCTGGACCGCCGCCGCCGTTTCACCGACGCGATTCTGGAAAGCATTCCCACGGGCATCATCTCCGTTGGCGCGGATGGCTACATCAAGCGCGTCAACCAGGCGCTTTCCAAGATTCTGCCGCCTGCTTCGGTGGAACGCGCCACGCGCCTGGAGGACCTGTTTTCGCGCGAGGACACGGCGGAGATCAAATACCTGATGAAGCGCGCCCGCCGCACCGGCACGGCCTCGCGGCAGATCGAGCTGCGCACGGAAAGCCGCAAGCTGCAACTGGCGGTGACGGTTTCGGCGCTCGAAGAGACACTGACCTCGGGCTTTGTGCTGGTGGTGGAAGACACCAGCGAACTGCTGCGCGCCCAAAAGGCGGCGGCCTGGCACGAGGTGGCCCGGCGCGTGGCGCACGAAATCAAGAATCCGCTCACCCCCATGGCGCTTTCGGCCGAGCGCATTGGGCGGCAGATCGAGCGGCTGGACCTGCCGCCGCAGAACGCGCGCATCCTCAACGAATGCGCCGGCATGATCGCCAAATCGGTGGAATCGGTGAAGACCCTGGTGGACGAGTTCTCGCAATTCGCACGATTCCCCTCGGCGCAGCCGGCGCGCGCCGATCTGAACCAGGTGGTGGAGCAGGCGCTGGCGGTGTTTCATGGGCGCCTGGACGGTATTGCCATCCAGACCAGCTTTGCCGAAGGGCTGGCGCCGGTGAACCTGGACCGCGAGCAGTTCCAGCGCGTGGTGATCAACCTGGTGGACAACGCCGCCGAGGCCATGCAGGATTCGCTGGTGAAGAAACTGTACATCGCCACGCAGGCGGGCACCGCCGAGACTGTCGAACTGGTGGTGGCCGATTCGGGCTGCGGCGTCAGCCCGGACGATAAGGAGAAGCTCTTTCTGCCTTATTTCTCGACCAAGGGCCGCGGCACCGGCCTCGGCCTGGCGATTGTGAGCCACATCGTGGCTGAACACGGGGCCCACATCCGCGTGGAGGACAACCAGCCGGTGGGCGCGCGTTTCACCATAGAACTGCCCGCGGTGGTGGAGTCCGACATGCCGGAGCCCGCTCCGCTGGCAGCCACCCACAAAGTATGAAGGCGCGGCGCATTCTGGTGGTCGACGATGAACCGGATATCCGGCTCTCCCTCAGCGGGGTCCTGGAAGACGAAGGCTATGCGGCGGACGCCGTGGAGAGCGGTGAGAGCTGCCTGGCTGCGCTTCCCGGCGCCGATTACGAGCTGGTGCTGCTGGACATCTGGCTGCCCGGAGTGGACGGCATGGAGGTGCTGGCGCGCATTCAGGAGATCCCCTTCGGCGACCGCCCGGTAGTGGTGGTGATCTCGGGACACGGCAGCATCGAAGCGGCCGTCAAGGCTACCAAGCTGGGGGCGTTCGATTTCATCGAGAAGCCGCTTTCGATACAGAAAGTCTCGGTGGTGGTGAAGAACGCCCTGGCGCACCGCAGCCTGTCCATTGAGAACAGCCGCTTGAAGGGCGACGGCAGCGCGCGCTACCGCATCATCGGCGACAGCGTTCCCATGAAGGCGCTGCGGCAGCAGCTTTCCCTGATGGCCGGGACCAACGGGCGGGTGCTGATTTACGGCGAGAGCGGCACGGGCAAGGAACTGGTGGCGCGGGCGCTGCACGCGCTCAGCCCGCGCACCGACCAGCCGTTCGTGGAAGTGAACTGCGCCGCCATCCCCGAAGAGCTGATCGAAAGCGAGATGTTCGGCCACACCAAGGGCAGCCTGGCGGGCGCGCTCGAAAGCAAGACCGGCAAGTTTCAGAAGGCCGATGGCGGCACGCTGTTTCTGGATGAAGTGGGCGACATGAGCCTGCGCACGCAATCGAAGGTGCTGCGCGTGCTGGACGAGCAGCGCTTCGAGCCGGTGGGCGCATCCGAATTCGTGCAGGTGGATGTGCGGGTGGTGGCGGCCACCAACAAGAACCTGGAAGAGGAGATCGAGCGCGGCAACTTCCGCGAGGACCTGTTCTACCGCCTGAACGTGGTGCCGTTTTTCGTGCCGCCCTTGCGCGACCGCCGAGAAGACATCCCGCAGCTCGCCGACCATTTCCTGCGCGAGTTCACCACCGCCTACGGCCGCAAACCGAAGGAGCTGACCCCCGAGGCGTACCACATTCTCGGCGAATACCACTGGCCGGGCAACGTGCGCGAGTTGAAAAACCTCATCGAGCGCATCGTGATTCTGAACCCGCAGGTGCGCGTGGACGCGCGGCACATTCCGCTACACACGGTGCGCCGCCAGCAGGAACGGCCGCTCGACCGCTTCGGCAGTTTGCAGGAAGTGCGCGAGGCCGCCGAGCGCGAGTATATTCTGAAGAAGCTCGAAGAGACCAATGGCAATGTGACGCGGACGGCGGAGTTACTCGGCCTGGAGCGGAGCAATCTTTATAGGAAGATGAAGACCCTGGGCATTGGGCCGAAGGAGTAGGCTCGCCCACGGCGCGGTTGTGCGCGACGAGGCGGCGGGTCGCCACCGACCTAACAGGTGAAAGACAGATTGCAACTGAAATTTAATCTCATTTATTCTAATTGGTCCTTGCTAAATACCGCACAACAGGATGTCGTGTAGTTAGTTTCGATGCTAACCTTCGCCTATGCCGAGTGGAACCGGATAGACGTTCGAAACCCGGCGAGCGATGCGTCCTCTTCCGAAAGGACACCTAGAGCTGGTTTAGGCTAGCGTGGGGCGTGTTCGGACACACCACGCGGAGGCGTGCCGCTGTCTGGATGTTAGAATTAAGGCAGTACGACTGCCGCATACCAAGAGGAGAAAAGGAAATGGGCCGATCTCTGGTCATCCTGGTGCTGACGGTGGGCGTCAGCAGTCAGGTGCTATCGCAGAAGAACGAAAATGGCGCCGCGGTGTGGCCGCAGCGCGATCAGGTCGCCGCCGCGGCCAGGGTCGCAAAATCCAGGGGCCTGTCGGCAGTAACCTACTCGGGTGGCCCGATCCCCGAGTATGCCCGAGCGGATTCGCTCGATCAGGCGATTGGGGGCCACCTGTTTGCCTTCCTGGTGGAGATCTTGGGCAAGCGTTGCACCCTTTCT
>DATJRE010000086.1:0-9710 GCA_035505095.1 Bryobacteraceae bacterium
GAGAGGCATGGTGCCGAGGCCGGTGATGGCGTCCACCACCAGGATGGCGTCGGTGGAATCGACCGCCTCGGCGATGGCGTGGACGTCGTGCATGGCGCCGGTGGAAGTTTCGGAAGCCTGCACGAAGACGCCGCGGGTAGCAGGTTCGCGGTCGAGCGCCTCTTCCACCTGTTCCGGCTGCACTACCTCGCCGTAGGGCACGGTGATCACCTGAGCATCCAATCCATAGGCCTTGACGATTTCGGCCCAACGCTCGCCGAACTTGCCGGCCACGCAGACGATCACCTTGTCGCCTTTGGAAAAGAGGTTGGAGACGGCGGCGTCCATTGCGCCGGTGCCGGAGGAGGCGAAGAGCAGGACGTCGTGGGCGGTGCCCATGACTTCCTTGAGGTCGGCGAGGCAGGAGCGGTAGGCTTGGCGAAAGTCCTCGGTGCGGTGATGGATGTCCGAGGCCATCATGGCGTGCAGCGCCGGCGGATAGAGAGGCGTCGGGCCGGGAGTGAGTAAGCGTTGCTTCTTGATATACATCGTGAGAATTAGACTCTCAGAATAGCAAATGGTGATATGGTGGGCTCATGAACGGGGGGTTGGTTTCCCTGGAGGAGTACCTGCACACCTCCTACTCGCCGGACCGGGAGTTCGTGGACGGAGTGGTGGTGGAGCGGAATGGCAGGGAGCGGCCCCAGAACAAGGTACAAGTCAACACGGTCCTGGGCCTCAACCGGCTGCGTCCCAACCTGCATATCTGGCCGCTACAGCGGGTACGAACCACTCCCAGCCGGGTGCGGCTGCCCGATATTTGCGTGACGCTGGACGATCCGCGCGCCGCCATTTTCGAGGCGCCGCCTTTCCTGTGCATCGAGATTCTGCGCGATGGCGATGCGCTGAGCGAGCTGATGAAAAAGCTGGAGGAGTACGACGCGATGGGTGTGCCGCAGAGTTGGGTGGTAGACCCGGCGCGGCGCATTGCGTACAGGTATCGAAACCGGGAGCTGATCGAGGTTACCGAAGGGTGGTTGAAGACGGAGCGGCCGGAATTTTCGATCGCGTTGGACGAGGTGTTCCACGGTGTCTGATCCGGCGGGTGGCCCAAACCGATAGAATAAGTTTATGAGCAGCACGGTGTTGGTGTCTCTGGAGGAGTACCTGAACACTTCCTACTCGCCGGACCGGGAGTACGTGGACGGTGTGGTTAAGGAGATTGACGTGGGTGAACGGCCGCATAGCCAGGTACAGTCCAATTGTGTATTTTTCCTTCGGCAAAGGTATCCGCACCTGCGCACATGGCCCGAACAGCGAGTGCGGACATCCACAACCAGGACCCGCCTGCCCGACGTTTGCGTCACGCTGGAAGACCCTGGTACTGATATTTTCGAAGAACCCCCCTTCATCTGCATCGAAATTGTCTCCAGGCGCGACGCGATGAGCGACCTGCTGGAGAAGCTGGACGAGTACGTGAAAATGGGTGTCCTTCACAATTGGGTCGTGGATCCGTGGCGGCATAAGGCGTACAGGTATCGAAATGGAGCTCTTGAACCGGTCGCCGAACGGTTTGAGGCGGAGGAGGCGGGGATCACACTGCCATTGGACGAGGTGTTCCACGGTCTTTGATCCGGCGGATTCCCCAAAACCGCTAAAATAAGAGTAGTGGCGCTGGTTCCTCCTTACATCGAATCGTTAAAGCCTTACGAGGCCGGGCTGAGCGCGGAGTGGGTGCGCCAGAACTACGGAGTGGCGCGAGTCGTCAAGCTGGCATCCAATGAAAACCCGCTGGGCGCATCGCCTATGGCCATCGAAGCGGTCGGAAGTGTGCTGAGCGGGTTGAACCTGTATCCCAACGGCGGGCTGGCGCTGCGCGAAGTGCTCGCGGCGGAATTCGATTTGAAGGTGGACAACGTGATCGCGGGCAGCGGTTCCGAAGGCATCATGTCGAATATCATCCGCGCGTTTCTGTGCGATGAAGACGAGGTGCTGACCACCGAGGCGGCGTTTGTGGGCTTCCAGGTGCTGGCGCGGTCGCGCGGGGTGAAGTACCGCACGGTGCCTTACCGGGACTGGCATTACGACCTGGAGGCGCTGGCGGCGGCCATTAACGCCAACACCAAAATCATTTATCTGGCGAACCCGAACAATCCCACGGGCACGATTTTTACGCGCCACCAGTTCGACGAGTTTTACCGGCATGTGCCGGAGCGCGTGCTGATTATTCTGGATGAAGCTTACTTCGAATACGCCAAGGACAACCCGCGCTATCCGGATTCGATGCACTACCGCTATGACAACGTGATTACGCTGCGCACGTTTTCGAAGATTTATGGACTGGCGGGGGTGCGCATCGGATACGGCTTTGCGCACCAGGAGCTGATTCGCAATCTGCTGAAGGTGAAGCTTCCGTTTGAGCCTTCCACGCCGGCGCAGGCGGCCGGCATTGCCGCGCTGGGGGATAAGGAATTCCTGCACCGGTCGCTGGAATTAAATGCCCGCGGGTTGCGCGACTTGATGGCGGGGCTGGAGGAACTGGGCCTGGCGGCCGTGACATCGGAAGCGAATTTTGTGATGACGGTTCTGCCCACCGAGCAGGACGCCACGAGAATTTTTGAGGAACTGCTGGCCGAGGGTGTGGTGGTCCGTCCGTTGAGGGCTTTTGGATTGCCGAATTGCCTGCGGATTTCGACCGGGACGGACGAAGACAACCACCTGTGCCTGGAGGCGCTGAGGAGGAGTCATGCCGCAAGTTTTGCAACATCCGGGGGGGCATCCCGGAGCCGTTGAGGCGGATTTTCTACCGCTGAACGGCACCGATTACGTGGAGTTTTACGTGGGCAACGCGCGCCAGGCGGCGTATTACTACCGGGCGGCGTTCGGGTTCAGCCTGGTGGCGTACCGCGGGCCGGAGACCGGGACGCGCGACCGCGCCTCATACGCGATTGCGCAGAAGAAGATCCGCCTGGTGCTGACCACGCCACTTGAGCCGGACCACGCGATTGCCCAGCACATCCGGCTGCACGGCGACGGAGTACGCGACATTGCGCTGTGGGTGGACGATGCCGAAAGCGCCTGGCGGGACACCACCGCGCGGGGCGCGCGCAGCGTGCGCGAGCCGGAGACGCTGCGCGACGAGCAGGGCGAAGCGCGGATTGCATCCATCGCGGCATATGGCGACACCGTCCACAGCTTCGTGGAACGGCGCAATTACCGGGGTGTTTTTCTGCCGGGATTCGTGGCGGTGGAAGGCGCCGATACGGTGGCGCGGCCGGTGGGCCTGACACACGTGGACCACATTGTGGGCAACGTGGGGTTGGGCCAGATGGACCGCTGGGTGGAGTTCTATCACGACGTGATGGGCTTCAAAATGTTCAAGCACTTCGACGATAAAGACATTTCCACCGAGTACTCGGCGCTGATGTCGAAGGTGATGTCGAATGGCAACGAGCGGGTGAAGTTTCCGATCAACGAGCCGGCGGCGGGCAAGCGCAAGTCGCAGATTGAAGAGTACCTGGAGTTTTACCACGGCGCGGGGGTGCAGCATATCGCCATGGCGACGGGCAATATTGTGGCCACGGTAGGGGCGATGCGGCGGCAGGGGGTGGACTTTCTGCGGGTGCCCTCGACTTACTATGACGACCTGCTGGCGCGCACCGGGCCGATCGACGAACCGATTGCGGAGCTGCGGGAGCTGGGGATTCTGGTGGACCGCGACGACGAAGGATATATGCTGCAAATTTTCACCCGCCCCGTTGCGGACCGGCCCACGCTATTCTATGAAGTGATCCAGCGCAAGGGGAGCCGCAGTTTCGGAAAAGGGAATTTCAAGGCCCTTTTTGAAGCCATCGAACGCGAGCAGGCCCGGCGCGGCAATCTCTGAATGAAGCTCTGCACCTTCGAGGTGGCCACTCACCTGGGCCGCTACAGCCGGGTGGGCGCCTATAAAGACGGCCGGATTATCGACTTGAACTTTGCCACCGCCTGGCACATGGCGCAACAGGGTGAGAGCGAGCCTCAGCAGTTGGCGGACGCGCTGGTTCCGGCCAGCATGCCGAGCTTCCTGCGGGCGGGGCTGCGGGCCACGCATACCGCCGAAGAACTGTTTGAAGTGAATGGCCCGCGGCCGGCGGAATGGTGGCGGCAGGACCCGCCGCCGCGCGGTCCGAACGACGAAACTCTGGTGTACCAACCGGAGCAGGTGCGGCTGCGGGCGCCGCTGCCCAACCCCACGCGGCTGGGCACCGAGGATGAGGTGCGGAGCGAGGAGAAACTGGGATGCGAGCTGAAGATGGCGGCGGTGATCGGGAAGCAGGGGATCGCCATCAAGGCCATTGAGGCGCGCCAGTACATTGCAGGATTTACAGGCATGAACGATTTCAGCGGGCGGTATGTGGCGTTGGGGCCGTGCCTGGTGACGCCAGACGAAATCGGCAATCCGTACAACCTGGAAATTACCGCGCGGGTGAATGGGGAGGCGTTCGGGCGGACCACTTCGGCCAGCCTGCGGCCAAAGTTCGAGCAGCGGATTGAATCGCTTTCGGCCAACGACGCGGTGCTGCCTGGGGATATTGTGGCCTTCAAACTGGACCTGGCTCCGAAACTCAAGAACGGCGACGTGGTAGAACTGGAGATTGAAAAGATTGGGGTTCTCCGCAGCCGGATGATTTAGAAAACTGTCAATCGAGCTAGCCCCGAATGGCTATATCGGCCGGGGGAACCGAAGTGTTATCCAATGCATCTAGAAGCACAGGATTCATGCGCACCAGTGTACTTATTTTCGCGTTAAGTCTGTTCGGCGCGACGACGGGGATGGCTCAAACGTCCGATCCGCCGCCGGGTCCTCCGGCGACGGCGAGTTCCGGGAGTTCGGGGGGATCGAGCCAGCCGGCGCCTATTGCCACTCCACCAGTGCAGGTGAAAGAGGACAAGCGGATTTTCGGCGTACTGCCGAACAACCGCACGACCGAGGGATCGGTTCCGTTCCATTCGATCACGGCCAAGCAAAAGATGATGATTGCGGTCAAGGATTCCTTCGATTATCCGGTTTACCCCACGGCCGGGCTGTTTGCGGTTTTGTACCAATTGGAGAATCAGAATCCATCCTTCGGGCAGGGGATGGAGGGATACGCCAAACGTTTTGCTACAGCGTATGGCGACCAGATGATTGGCAATATGATGACCGAAGGGATAGTGCCCAGCCTGTTCCATCAGGACCCGCGATACTTCCGGGTGGCGGAAGGCACCAAACTGCACCGCACGCGGATGGCCTTGCAGCAGATCATTATTTGCAAGAACGATGCGGGGCGCCCGGTTTTCAATTTCTCGGAGTGGGGCGGCAACGCCTTCGCCACGGCGATTTCGAACGCGTATTATCCCGACACGCGGGACGTTTCGGACAACGTGGAGAAGTGGCTGATTGCCGTGGCCACGGATTCATTCTCCAACATTCTGAAGGAATTCTGGCCGGACGTGAAGCGCAAGCTGCACAAGCATAAGGAAGAGGACACGCTGGTTTCGACCGGGCAGCGCTGAGGGGCCGGCCGGACACACCGCGCCAGGCGTTAACAAAATCGGGCTTTATCAGCGTTCCTCTGCGTTCATCAGCGGCCCAATTTTTCCGGTTCCGCCGCCTGCCGTACGCCGCCGGCTCAAGGGCAGTTCGCCAAGCTACAAACAAATCCAGTTCGTTTGCGTTCAGCGGCCAGCTTTTCCCGTTCCTGAGCGGGGATACGGGGAATTGGGCCGCTGATGAACGCTGATGAACGCTGATGAAGACTGGGTTATTTACTGCTTGGCGAAGTGCATTTGGGCCAACAGGGTCGTATTGGGGTCTGGTTCCACGGAGGTCGGGTCGCGGTCGGAGGCGATTTCGAAGTGCTGCTCGCGGGCGGTCATATGGAGAGTCGCGAACTTTGGCGGCGCGCCTGCGGGGGCGAACGAAATTTCTACGGGCAGACGGTAGGGATCGCCTGGCTGAGTCTGAGTAAGTTCCATTTTAATTTTGTGAGTGGCGGTGTCATATTGCCAGCGGCCTTCTAATACCGGAGAGCCGGCGCGGTAGATCCATTGGCGGAAGAACCAGCCCAAGTCCTGGCCGGATACTTCTTCCATCACTTTGCGGAAATCGGCGGTGGTCGCGTTGCTATCGCGATAGCGGCGATAGTAGGCGCGGATACCGGCCCAGAACGTGGCGGTGCCTAACTGGCCGCGTAACATGTGCAATGCCCAGGCGCCTTTCTGGTACACCACCTGGTTGGGAATGCCTTTCCACGGTTTGTCCTGCACTACGGCTACGCCGGGCATACGCTTTTCGGCGGTGAAGACGGAGGTGCGGCTGCGCTGCAGGCCGGCGACGAACGCGTCGCGGCCTTCGTAGTGCTCGGTGGTGAGCAGGGCGAAGTAAGTGGCGAAGCCTTCGCTCAGCCAGACGTCGTCCCAATCGCTTTCGGTTACGGAATCGCCGAACCACTGGTGGGCGGTTTCGTGCGCCACCAGGGCGAGGGCGGGGCGGCCGGTGACGGTGCGCTCGCCGAAGAAGATTTCGCTGGCGTGCTCCATTCCGCCACCCATGCCGGCGGCTTCCACGGCGGCCAGTTTCTCGTAAGGATAGGGGCCGATGCAATCGTTATAGAATTCGATGGCGCGGCGCAGGGGTTCTTCGAAAGTGACCATGCCGGCGGCGCGGTCCTGGTAGAAGAGCCAGCTTTGGAGCGGCACGCCGGCGGCGCGGGCAAAGTTCCGCGAGGAGAATTGCGCCACGCCGATGTTGTCGAGCCAGGTGGCGATGGGCACGGATTGCTTCCAGTGGGTGGTGCGGCGGCCATCCCCGAGGTCGATTTGCTCCAGCAGCAGCCCGTTGGCGACCACCTGGTATTTGGCCGGCGCGGTGACCAGAAACTCGCTGGTGGCTTTGTCGTAGGGGTGGTCGATGGTGGGCAGCCACTGGTGCGCCATGTTGGGCCAGTTGACGCTGAAGAAGACGCGGTCGCCGTGGCGATTGGTGATGATTTTGAGGCCGCCCGCGGGAGTGCCGTGATACTTCACGGTGAAGCGGCGGATTTCGCCGGCTGTGGCGGGCGGGAAGGTGAGGCGCAGGCGGTCGGCTTCGTGCCGGTAGACCACCGCGGCGCCCTCGGAGGTGACCGAATCCACGGTCATGCCTTTGCCGTCCGCGGGCGAGGCGAGATCGAGGGCGGCTTCGGTGATGCCGGCTTTGACGAATTTCAGGACGGCAGTGGTTTCGCCGGAGATTTCATTCGAGGCGTCGCTGAGCGTGATGCGGAAGATATAGTGCTGCGCATCGATGCCGGGCTGTCGGGGATAGGTATCGGCGGCCGCGGTCCACACGCAGACGGCCGCCAGGAGAAGGGTTCGCATAGGTCTACATGATGGCGGCGGGAGGGGCGGGTTCATTGGGGTCGCCGGCATTCTTCAGGGGCACTTTGACGAGGGCCCAGGCGATGAGCGCCATCACCACCACGCCGGCCACGTAGGACGGCACCTGGAAGACTTCGGGCAAAGGCCAATCCTCGAACTTGAAGGTGGCGGTGACCAGGCCGGCCAGGGCTTCCCCGGCGATCATGCCGGAGGCCACCAGGACGCCGACGTTTTCGATACGGGCGCTCTGGGCCTCATTGCAGCCGGCGCGGCGGCGCTGCACATCGGTGAACCAGCGGATCATGCCGCCCACGAAGATGGCGGAAGTGGTGGCGATGGGCAGATACATTCCGATGGCCACCAGCATGGGGCTTTTTACGCGGAACATGATCATGGCGAAGCCCATCAGGATGCCGGCGATGACCAGCGGCCAAGCCATATCGCCGCCCACGATGCCCTGGGCGAGCGACGCCATCAGGCCGGCCTGCGGGGCGGAGAGCGCTTTATCGCCGAAGCCGCTGCCGCCGGAGTTGATGTTGCCCTGGTAGAGAATCATCAGCGGAAAGAACATCACCACGCTGGCCACCAGCACGGCGATCAGCTCGGCGATCTGGATGGTGCGCGGCGTGCCGCCGAGGATGTAGCCGACTTTGAAATCCTGTAGCAGTTCGCCAGCCACGGCGGAGGAGACGCACACCACTGCCGCCACGCCCAGGACGGCGACTATGCCACTGGCGCCCGCCACGCCCATGGACACCATGAGCAGCGCGGCGATCACCAGGGTGGAAAGGGTGAGGCCGGAGATGGGGTTGTTGGAGGAGCCGATTACACCGACCAGGTAGCCGGAGACGGTGGCAAAGAAGAAGCCCACGATGAGCATGACGAGCGCGGCCGCGATGCCGCCGCTGACCAGGCCGGAGAGGTAGACGTACAACACGCACATGAGCGCGAAGGTGAGGCCGATCAGGCCGAAGACCGTTTTGGAACTCATGTAGCGCTCGGTGCGGCCCACGGCTTCCGGCGCCGGCCCGGAGCCGCGCAATTCGGCGACGGCCTTGGCCAGGCCCGCGATGAGGTTCTTACGCATGCGGAAGAGGGTGTAGCAGGTGCCCACCATCATGCCGCCGACGGCGATAGGCCGCACCACGTAGCGCCAGACGGCATTGGCCAGGCCGAGCCAGCTATCGTTGGGGTTGGCGCCGGCGGGAATGTAGTTCTGCAACTGCGGGCCCAGGAGGAAGATGAGCAATGGGATGAGGAGTCCCCAGGCGACCACGCTGCCCGAGAAATTCAACGCGGAGAGCTCCGGCCCGATGATGTAGCCGACGCCAATGAGCGCGGGGCTGACGGTAGGGGCGGCCCAGGTGGAGACACCGCCGGCGCCCAGCACCTGTTTGGTATCCATGCCGCCCAACCGCAGCTTGCTCTGGCCCACGCGCCCCACGTTGAAGAAGAAGTCTTTGTCTGCCGCGAAAAGGTTGAAGACGCCGCAGAGGTACACCAGGGCGCCGAAGCCGATGTTATAGAAAAGATACTTGGCGGCGCGTGCGCCGGCCTGCCCGGCCTTGTGGATTTCGGAAGCGGCCAGGGATTCGGGGAAGGGCAACTCGGGATCCTCCACCATCACGCGGCGGATGAGCGAGACGAAGAGCACGCCCAAGACCGAGCCGACAATCATGAGGGCGGTGGATTTGAGATAGTTGGGGTCGGCGGCGAGGGCCCAGAGGCGGCCGAAGAAACCCAGGTCTTTGGGGATGACCGGCGGGGTCCAGACGTGGGCCAGGTAAAAGGCGGGGAGGGTGAAGACGGCGCCGGCGGCCACGGCTTCGCCGATGGATCCGGCGGTGCGGGCGATGTTCTCTTCGAGGATGGTGCCTTTACCCAGGCGCAGCACGGCCATACCAATGACCGCGGCGGGATAGGTGGCGGCGATGGTCTGGCCGGCCCGCAGGCCGAGGTAGGCGTTGGCGGCGCCGAGCACCGCAGTCATCACCAGGCCGAGCAGCAGGGCGCGCCAGGTGAACTCGCGCATCTTCATGTGTTCCGGCACGAACGGCCGGTGGCGTGTGGTTTGCGGAGGCGTCATGAAAGCCGGGACCTCACCTTCTCGCTGAGGGATTTTCCGTCCACGGTTTTGCCGGTGAGTCGGGCTTGGGTGGCTTTCATCACTACCCCCATCTGTTTGAGCGAAGTGACGCCGGTTTCGGCCAGGGCCGCGGCGATGGCGGCTTCGATTTCGGCCTCAGTGGCGGCGGCCGGCAGATAGGATTCGATGAGCACGCGCTCGGCGTCTTCCTTGCCGGCTTGTTCCTCGCGGCCGGCCTGGCGGAAGGCCGCGGCGGCATCGA
>DATJRE010000087.1:0-11639 GCA_035505095.1 Bryobacteraceae bacterium
GCGCCGGGGTAGTACACCCGCGTACCCTGGCTCAGCACCGGGGCGTAGCTCGGAATCCAGTTATGCGGGGGCGGCGTGTAATCGGTGGGGAGGGTGTAGAGCAGCGCCCCGTTAGAGCCGCTGTGGGCTTCCACGCGGTAAGTGTTGGACGAGCTGGTGCGCACCGGAACCAGCACCGTGTTGGCGGCCGTCACCAGGGGCGATCCGTAGTGTATATAAAGGTTAGCCGAACTGCCCGCCAGGACGAGATCGACCGGTGTGCTCCATTTGATGGTCTCCAGCCGCTGCGCGCCGATGGTCGAAAGACCGGTGTGCTGCGGGTCGTGCCCGTAGCTGCTCCAGGGAACCGTCTGTGCGTGAAGACCGGCTGCGAGACACAGGCAAGCCACAATCCGAGTCATAAGCCCTAATGAACCCCCCAAGGAACTCAGTGGTTGCGGGTAACTTACTGCTCAGGCCGCAACAATTCGTAAGTTACAAAAGCGAAACGATTGGAATCCGGCGCCCAGGAATTGACATTGATGGTGCCCTGGCCGCCGAAAATTTTCAGCACCGTCTGTGGCTGCGTTTTGCCCACTTTCCTGCCGGGCAGGGGCAGCATGCGCAGCTCTACGTCCATCTTGCCGTTGTGGTCGGCGGTGCCTTTTGGAAATGAGAGGAATATCAGGCGTTTACCGTCCGGCGAGGGATGCGGGAACCAGTCCTCCCACTCGTCGGAGGTGACCTGTTCGGCCTTGGCATCACCGGGCCCCGCGCCATCGGCGGGCATGCGCCAGATATCGTAGTTACCGGCGCGGTTGGAATTGAAGTAGATCCACCGGCCATCGGGCGAATAGTCGGGGCCGTCATCATAGCCGGGGTTGGAGGTAAGCTGCTGCTCCGCGCCGCCTCCCACGGGAATGCGGAACAGGTCGTAGTTGCCGGTCCGGTTGGCCACAATCCCCAGCCACTTGCCATCGGGCGACCAGCCGTGAAAGTAACTTGGCGCGCGGGTGGTCATGGCGCGGCGGCCGGTGCCATCGGCGGCGGCCTCGTAGACTTGCGACCCGCCCGACCCTTGCGAGGAAGCCGAAAACGCCAGCATTTTGCCATCGCGGGTGAAGCCGTGGTCGTTGTTGCAGCGCAGGCCTTCGCCGATGTCCAGCTTCTCCGGCTGGCCGCTGCCATCCACCACGAGGCGGTAAAGGTTGCCGCCGGAGTTAGCCAGCAGGTACTTGCCGTCTACGGTCCAGTTGGGCGCTTCCCAGATCTCGTCGGCCTGCATAAGCACTTTCTGCTCCCTGGTGCGCAGATTGAAGATCACGATGCGGCTGCGGTAGCGCGGTTGCGGCGGTCGTGCCTGGGCGCGCTGGTTGGAGGGGCCGGAACCGGCCACCAGGCGAACGTTGGAAAATACCGCAGTTTCGAGAATGTTGGCGTCGTGCGAGCAGACCCCGATGCCGACGTAGACCGGATCGTGCAGGGGCACCGAAACCGGCAGAGTGGGGGTCAGCTCTCCGCCCGGCTTGCCCGCCTCCAGGATGAACTGGTTGCCGCGCCGCTCAAGGCGAATCCGCAGCGGGGCCGTCAGCGCCGAACGCACCTCCTGGGTCTGCGAGCCAGCCTCGGTGCGGTACTGCAAGGCCGTCAGCCCGTCGCCATGCAGGGCCGCATCGGCATAGGGCGAATCGGCGTTCAGATTCTGCCGCACCATCAGCATGGCTTTGCGATGGCCTACCGCGCCGGTGCCCACGAATTGCACATCGGCGGTAAGGGTCAGGTCGCCCGAAATTTTCTTCCACACGAAATGGAACGCATCGCTGGCGGCCCACACGTTGGAGCCGCCGCCAGTCACCCGATAGGCGCCGGAGATTGGGGAGAACTCCAGGGAGCCTGCTTTGGGGTTATCGCCGATATCGCTGTGACCTTCAAAAAGCCCGGTACTCGTGGATTGCTGGGCCGCACCCGTCACCAGACTTAGAACGGCCGCAGCCAGGGCAAAACCGGAACTGGTAGGCACGGGTCGATTTTATCTCAAGTCGGGAGGTTTGGGGCTTCCCATCACGCGGCCAACGCGGCGGCGTTCGGCAGGTGCGAGGGCGGCGCGCGGCAGATTTTTGGCGCGTGCCACGGAAATGCCGCGCTCTCACCGCCCCACGTGTTCATTCCAAAAAACTTACCCATCGGCCCCTGGCCTGCAAATGATCTGCTGCATGTTGGATCCGGTGGCCGGACAACTCGAACACTATATGGACCTGCTGAGCGCGCGGCAGAAGCTGGTGGCTTCCAACATCGCCAACGTCGATACGCCCGGGTACCAGACGCAGGATATCGATTTTCAGCGCGAATTCCAGAACACCCTGGGAGAGGTGCCGAACATTGTGGGGGTGAACGGGCTGGCGGCCAAAAACGACGGCAACAACGTCAGCTTGGATCGTGAAACGCGCCTGCTTTCGGAGAACGCGCTGCGCTTTCAGATGGCTTCCAGCCTGCTGCGCGGCGAAATCGACCAGATCCGTTCGGCCATCAACGAAGGGAGAACCTCGTGAGCCTGTTTGCGGCCATATCGGTGGGGGCCTCCGGGATGGCCGCCCAACGCGCCCGCGCCGAGGTGCTTGTGGAGAATCTCGCCAATGCGGAGACCACCCGCACTCCCGAAGGCGGCCCTTACCAGCGCAAGGATGTGGTCTTCGAAAGCTCCGAGATCACGTCGCCCTTCAGTTCAGTCTTCGATTCCCAGGTGGATGCGGTCAACGGCGTTGGAATTTCCGACATCATCACCGACACCAGCGAGCCGCAGCGGCGCTACATGCCCGGGCATCCCGATGCCGACGCCAACGGTTATGTAGCCTTCCCGAATGTTAACCCGGCCGAGGACACGGTAGACCTGATGGATACCTCGCGCAGCTACGAAGCCAACGTGGCCGCCATTAGCGCGGTGAAGGATATGATTGAGCGGTCGTTGGACTTATTGCATTGAGGTAGAGTGTGCCGGCTCCTATTGCACCCATTTCGGCGCCCGTCCTGGCGGAACCCGTTAGCCTCACGGCCCAACCTTCTTCCGGAGGCAGCTTTCAGGAAGCCTTTGCCACCGCGGTACAAAGCGTGGAATCCTTCGATCAGAATGCTAATGCCTCGGTGGGGCGGCTGCTCTCAGGCGAGGGCGAGGAACTCCACACCACCGCGCTGGCCGTCCAGCAGGCCGAACTCTCCTTCGACCTTTTTATGCAGATGCGCAATAAGGTGGTTAGCGCCTACCAGGAAGTCATGCGCATGCAAATGTGAGAAAGGCCCTCATGTTTTTGGTCCAACCCGCCGATGTAAGTAATCGAGGCGCTTTCGGGCCCACGGCATGAATAAGATTCTGGCCAATTTATCCCTCCGGCAGAGGCTGAGCATCGTAGCGGTAGCGGTGTTGGTAGGCGCGTCGCTGTATGCGGTAGTCAGACACCAGCGGGAAGCCGATTTCAAGCCCCTGTTCACCGGTTTGGCGCCGGAAGACGCGGCGGCGATTGTCCAGAAGGTCCGCGAAAGCGGCGTGGACTACCGGATTCCGGAAAACGGCGGCATGGTGCTGGTGCCTTCCGCCAAAGTGGCCGAGCTGCGCCTGAGCATGGCAGCCGCGGGGCTGCCCAAAACCGGGCGCATCGGTTTCGAACTGTTCGACAAGACTAACCTGGGCGCCACTGACTTCACCGAACATGTAAACTACGGCCGGGCTCTGGAAGGCGAGTTGGAGCGCTCGGTGATGTCGCTGTCTGAGGTGGAAGAGGCCCGCGTACACATCACCTTCCCCAAGGATTCGGTCTTCCTGGATGCCCAGCAGCCGGCCAAAGCCAGCGTGCTGGTGAAGATCAAGCCGGGCGCCCGGCTGTCGCCCCAGAACGTATTGGCCATCAATCACCTGGTGGCCAGCGCGGTGGAAGGGCTAAGTCCTGAAGCCGTTTCCGTGCTCGACATGAACGGAAACCTGCTGGGGATGCCCAAGCCGCCGGATTCGCCGGATAGCCCCGGACCGTCGGAGGCCTTGCTCGACTTTCGGCACAAAATCGAAAGCGACCTGCTGGCCAAGATCAACTCCACGCTGGAGCCGCTGCTGGGCGGCAACAAATTTCGTGCCGGCGTTTCGGTGGAGTGTGATTTCACGGGCGGCGACCAGAGCGAGGAAATCTACGATCCGACCCATTCGGTGATGACCAGCTCGCAGCGGACCGACGATAGCTCCGCGCCGGCTTCCGCCAATGGACTGCCGGGAACGGCTTCCAGCCTGCCGCGCCCAGCCACCCGGCCGGGTAGCAACTCCACCCGTACGTCGCGCGTTACCGAGAATATCCTTTATCAATCCAGCCGCACGGTCAAGAAGACCCACCTGCCGGCCGGCACCGTGCGCAAGATGTCGGTGGCGGTTCTGGTGGACCAGGACCTCACCTGGGAACGGGACAAGCACGGGTACCACCGGGTGCTGGCGGCGCCTCCCCCGGAGAAACTCAAGGTGATCCACGATCTGGTGGCGGGAGTGACCGGGTTCAGCACCGAGAGGGGTGACCAGATCGTGGTGGAATCGCTACCGTTTGAATCCACGCTGACGCTGGAGCCGCCGCCGCTGCCGCCATCTCCCGCGGGACCGGGCCAAACCGGCGGCCTGTCGCTGAAATGGAACCGCCAAATGCAAATTATCGCCGGAGCGGCCGGCTTAGTAGTGCTGGCGCTGGTGGCAGGCATCACGGTCTTCCTCAAACGCCGGAGCAAGAATAGGGCGTCGGTCAGTATGCCCGCGGCTTTGCCGGGTGGCCCGAACGCTCCATCCGGTATGCCAGGCATCGAGGGCGGCTCGTCCATCGAGGAGAAGATCGAATCTCAATTGGCCGAACGGGAGGCCCTGCAACAGCAAGCCGACGCCAAGGCGCTGGAGTCGCTCAAACTGGCTCCCGTGATTACCAAGCAGGCGGAAGTCCTCGCCAAACATTTGCGCGAGAAGATCACCAAGGACCCCGAACTGGCCGCGCAGGTCCTGCGCACATGGATCCGCGAAGAGGAGAATTCGTGAGCGGCAGGAACCACACCCATGATCCTCAACACCACTAAAACCGACGACGCCGACCAACTTCCACCCCTGCGGAAAGCGGCGATGCTGCTGATTGTCCTCGGCGAGCAGACCAGCGCCGAGATCCTCCAGCAACTCTCGGAGGAGGATGTACAGAAGGTCAGCCGCGAAGTGGCCAAGATTACGTCGATTTCGGCCGAGCAGTCCGAGACGATCCTGAACGAATTCCACAACCTCTCGGCGGCGGGTGATTATGTGGCGCGGGGCGGCATCGACTTTGCGCGCAAATTGCTGCTGCGGGCCTTTCCGCCGGACACCGCCAAGCGGCTGCTGGACCGGCTGGCCAAGGCCCTGGGCGCCGAGGCGGCTTCCTTCGACGCCATCCAGAAGGCCGATCCGCAACAGCTCGCCAAGTTCATTCACAACGAACATCCGCAGACCATCGCGCTGGTGCTGTCGCACCTCAATTCCTCCCAGGCGGCCGCGCTGCTCACCTCGCTGCCGGCGGGGCTGCGCGCGGATGTTTCCCAGAGAATGGCCAGCCTGGACCAGATCTCCCCGGAGATCATCCTCAAAATTGCGGGCGTGATCGGGCAGAAACTGAAGGCCTTAGGCGAGTTCAGCCGCGAATCCTACGGCGGCGTCCGGGCGGTTGCCGAAATGCTGAACCGGCTGGACTCGACTTCCGGCCGCGAAATCCTGGACTACATCGAGCAGCAGGATACCAACCTGGCCCAGACCATCCGCCACCTGATGTTTGTCTTCGAAGACCTCCTGCTGATTGACCCGCTGGGTCTCAAGGAAGTGCTGGCCAAGGTGGATCGCAAGCTGCTGACGGTGGCGTTGAAAGGCACCAGCGAGCAGTTGCGCAACCAGATCCTCGGCTGCATGTCGCAGCGCGGCGCGGAGATGTTGAAGGAAGATATGGATGCGCTCGGGCCGGTGAAGATCAAAGAAGTGGATGCGGCGCAGCAACAGATTATCGCCGTAGTGCGGCAACTCGAATCCGAGGGCGTCGTGAGCCTGAAGGGAACGGTCGGCGAACAGTATGTCGTCTAAGGTATCGCTGCCGGAAGACCACCCGCTGGTGGCCCCCATGGTTTTCCGGCAAGTCTCGCGGGCCCAGCCTGGGAAATCCGAGCCGCAGGCTGGCGCGCCGGAGCCGGGGCCCGATTACGCCGCTCAGATCGCCCAGCTCCAGCGGCTGGCGGAGCAGAAGGCGCGAGAGGCCCATGCGGCGGGAGTCAAGGAGGGCGAAACCGCCGGCCGTACGCGGGCCGCGGCCGAACTCCAGCCGGTGATCGAGCGCCTTTCGCGGGCCATTGAAGAGATCGCCGGGCTGCGCCCGCGCCTGCGGCGGGAAGCCGAAAACGACATGGTCAAGCTGTCGCTGGCGATCGCCCGGCGGATTCTGCGCCGTGAGCTGGGGGTGGACCCCGATGCCTTGCACGGGCTGGTCCTGGCGGCCCTCGAAAAGCTGCAGGGCCAGGAGATCAGCCGCGTCAAGGTGCATCCCTCGCTGGCCGCTTCGGTTACCGCCTGCCTGCGCAAAGGCTTGGCCGGCGCGGCGGTGGAAGTGGTGCCGGATGCCTCCTCGCAGCCGGGGACGGTGGTGTTTGAGACCGGGCGCGGCAGCCTGGACGCCTCGGTCGAGTCGCAATTTCAGGAAATTGAGCGCGGCCTGACCGACCGCCTGCGGGGGGCATCGTGAACGATCGGCTCTCGTTGGAACCCTATCTGGCGGCGGTGGAGCGCACCGACCCCTTGCGCTGGACCGGCCAGGTGACCGAAGTGACCGGCCTGCTGGTCGAGTCGCGGGGACCCAGCGTGGCCATCGGCGATTTCTGCGAAATTCAGGCCTCCGGCGGACGCCGTATCCGCACCCAAGCCATCGGTTTTCGCAACGGCCGGGTGCTTTCGATGCCGCTCGAAGAAACCGACGGCCTGCAACTGGGCGATCCCGTGTGCGCGCGCAGCCAGGAGGCCCGCGTGGAGGTGGGGCCGGGGCTGCTGGGCCGGGTGATCGACGGATTTGGCAAGCCTCTCGACGGCGGCCCGCCGATCGACGCCACCGGGGCCTACTCGCTGGCCGGAATTGCCGGCAACCCTCTGGATCGGGAGCACATTACCCAGCCGCTGGTCACCGGCATCCGCGCCATCGATTCTCTGCTGCCCTGCGGCAAAGGGCAGCGCATCGGCATTTTCGGGGGCAGCGGAGTAGGGAAGAGCACTTTACTCGGCTCCATGTCGCGGAACAATTCCGCCGATGTCACGGTGATCGGGATGATCGGCGAGCGCAACCGCGAGGTGCGCGGATTTCTGGAAAACGAGCTGGGTCCCGAGGGCCGCCGCCGGTCGGTGGTGGTCTGCGCCACCAGCGAACGGCCGGCGCCCCTGCGCGTGCGGGCCTGCTTCGTGGCGCTGGCGGTGGCCGAGTATTTTCGCGACCAAGGCGCCAGCGTGCTGCTGGTCATGGACTCGGTCACACGCCTGGCCATGGCGCAGCGGGAAATCGGCCTGGCAGCCGGCGAACCGCCCAGCCAGAAAGGCTACACGCCCTCGGTGTTCAACCTGCTGCCGCGGGTGCTGGAGCGGGCCGGCAATTTCAAGAAGGGTTCCATTACCGGGTTCTTCACGGTGCTGGTGGATGGCGACGATTTCAACGAACCGATCTGCGACGCCGTGCGCGGCATTTTGGATGGACACATCATTCTTTCACGCCAACTGGCGGGGCAGGGACACTATCCTGCCATCGACATTCTGCACTCCGTCAGCCGCCTGGTCTCGGCGATTGCCACGCCGGAGCAAAAAGAGGCGGGCCGCAAGCTGCGGGCAGCCCTTTCGGCTTACCGCGACGCTGAGGATCTCATCCAATTGGGCGCCTATGTATCCGGCAGCAACCCCGCCCTGGACGCCAGCATCCGGCTGCGCCCGGAGTTGCTCGATTTTCTGCGGCAGGACCACATGGTCCACTGCCCCCTGAACGAGACCCTGTCGCGGCTGAAGGATCTTTCCGCCCGATTGGACGGCGCGGCCCCTGGGGCCAACGCCAAGGTGCCGGCCGTCCGGCCCCCGGGGAAGTCGTGACCATGCCCAGCGGCCAACCGAAACCCGTGGAAAGCGGGTTCCGCGGGAATGCGGTGCCGACGGATTTTGGCCCGCGTCCGGGGCTGGGTTGCGTGGGCGCGGCCTGCGACCGGAGGGTCCGGGGCTCGATTTCCGGCGAGGACTGCGGACTGGAACTGTGGCGGCGCGCCGAACTGGCGCACGAGAATGCGGCTTCCGCCGTGACGCGGTGCCGACGGATTTTGGCCCGCGCCCCGGGCTGGGTTGCGTGGGCGCGGCCTGCGAGCGGAGGGTCCGGGGCTCGATATCCGTCGCGAATTGCGCACCGCGAAGGGACCAAACCGGGGGGCCGGGCCGGCATTGGGCTGAGGTTGGAAGGCTGGCGGCTCGAGCATCCGCACAGGCTGGCAAGGCCTCGCGGCAGCGGGCCCGTGGCTGGCCCCCGGGTGACGTATGACCACATTTACTTTCCGTCTGGACAAAGTTCTCGCATGGCGGCGCACCCAACTGGAACTCGCCGAGGTTGAGTTTCGCCGGGAGGCGGCGGCGCTGGCCGCGTTGGACCACGCCCTGGCCGAACTGGAGGCGCGCGGCATCCGGACCGAGGCCGAGGTGCGCGACTGGCCCGCGCTGGCGGGACGCGATCTGTCGGCTCTGAGCGGGTTCCGGCTCTACGTCGAGCGGCGGGCCAAGGAGTTGGCCGCCCAGCGCGTAGCGCAAACCAAGAAGTTGGCTGAGCGCCAGCAGACCATGCTGGAGGCGCGGCGCCGCTGCCGGCTTCTGGAGAGGCTCCGCGAGCGCCGGCTGGCGGCGTGGCAGTCCGAGAACGCGCGGGAGCTGGAGCAGGTGGCGGCTGCATCCTTCCTGGCGCGATTCGCCCGCCAATCCTCCATAATGGATGAATGAGCACTCAGACTACCCTCGAAACCGCTCTGCCCGCCGTCCCGTTGACTGTGGAGGGGTCGAGCGTGCTGCACCAGATGATGCGCTTCCGCCGCCCGGCCTGGCGCGGTCTTCCGGCCGCGGACCGCACCGGGATTCTGGACGAGGCCATTTCCGCCCTGGCCACGATGGAGCGGGCCGATGACGGCCGCCAAAGCGCAATGTATTCCCTTCTGGGCCACAAAGGGGACCTGCTGTTCCTGCATTTCCGGCGCAGCTTTGAAGAGCTGAGCCAGGCCCAGGCCGGCCTCGCGCGGCTGCGCCTGAGCGATTACCTGGAGCCTACCGGCTCCTACCTTTCGATCATCGAGTTGGGGCTTTACGGATCTACCGCCAAGGTCTACGGCGATCTGGCCGCCAAAGGGGTGGAACCGCATTCGGCGGAATGGAAACAGGAGATCGAGGCTGTGCTGGAACGGCAGCGGCAGGCTATGGCGCCGCGGCTGTGGCCGCAGATTCCCGAGGCCAAGTACCTGTGCTTCTATCCCATGGACCGGCGGCGCGGCGAAACTGCCAACTGGTACACCGAACCGATGGCCGATCGCCAGCACATGATGCACGAACACGGCCTGGTGGGACGGCGCTATGCCGGGGACGTGCGGCAGATCATCAGCGGCTCGATCGGCTTCGACGATTGGGAGTGGGGCGTGGACCTGTTCGCGGAGGACCCGCTGGTTTTCAAGAAGCTGATCTACGAGATGCGCTTCGACCGGGTGAGCGCGGTGTACGCGCTGTTCGGCTCGTTCTACGTCGGGGTGCGGGCGCGGGCGGCGGATTTGGGCGCGATTCTGGGGTAGGCTGTTCGGGCGCTGGTGCGGCCATCCTACCGTTCCTCGCCTGAGTGGGCCAGGCTTTCAATCCGCGCGGGAAACAGCGGGGGGCGCACCGATTCATGGCGCCAGCCGAGCAGAAATTCCAGCGCGCCACCGCACACCCGGCCCTGGCAGGGGCCCATGCCGCACCGGGTGTGCAGCTTGGCCTCGCGCCATCCCGAGCAGGCGCGGATGCGCGCGTAGCTCACGTCTTCGCAGCGGCACACCAGAGTGTCGGCCGCAGGCAGGGCACGCAGTTCGTCGCGCAGCGCGAAGGCCTTCTCCAGGGCCGTGGCGAAGCGCCGGTGCTGCTGGCGGAGCGCAAAACGGGAGGACGCCTCACGGGTCCGCCCAGCCGCGGCGTAGCCCGCGATTTCTCCCTCTACCAGGGCCAGGTCGAGGCCGCCGATTCCGGTGGCTTCGCCGGCGCAGAAAATGCCGGGCACGGTGGTTTGCTGGTCCTCATCCACCGCCACTCCGGAGGCCCCGATGCGGCAGCCCAACATCTCGGCCAGTTCAGTCGCCGGGACCAGGCCGAAGCCGCAGGCCAGGTAATCGCAAGGCTCGGTCCAAGTCCTGGCGCCACGGCGCAAGGTTACGGATTCCAGCCGTCCGGCGCCTCCGGCCGAGACGGGCCAACAGGAGGTCAAATAGCGGACGCCCCACAGCCTGGCGCGCAACTCGATGGCCTGAAGCAGCTTGGCGGGATGCGCCGCCAGCGACGCGCCGAATCGCGCCAGGGCCTTGCGTCCGGCCTGCTCGGCAATCAACAGCACGTGCGCTCCGTGCCCGCGGAGGTAGCGGGCCACCGCCAGCAGCAGCGGTCCGCTGCCCGCCACTACGACGCGCTTTCCGGCGACCGGCAGGCCCGACTTGGCCAGCGCCTGCAGACCGCCTGCCCCCATGACGTTGGGCAGGGTCCAACCGGGGAAGGGGAGGAAGCGCTCGCGGGCGCCGGTAGCCAGGATCAACGTGCGGTAGCCGATTTCGAAATCCGCAGCGAGGGTTTCGACGGTCAGGCGTCCGGCCGCCGAAGCGGCCACCACCCGCGCGCCGCAAATCACCTGGTAGCCCGCCATCCAGCGCCGCGGTTCGGTGCCGGCACGCCAGATCTGACCGCCGGGGGCGGGGTTATCGTCCAGCACCGCCACCGCAGCGCCCGATTCGGCGGCGCGGCGCGCGGCGGCGAGGCCGGCCGGTCCGGCGCCCACCACCACGATATCGAAGTGCCGGGCGCTCACCGTTGCACCGCCCATGCCGCCGAATGGCGCCGGATTCGCGATCCGGCAGCGGTTCTAGCCATCGGTGCGCACCTCCATCCCTTCGGCGCAGGGGATCTGGCAGCTCCGCTGATGCGGCCGGCCGCCGATGGTCACGCGGCACTCGAAACAGATCCCCATTCCGCAGAGAGGGCCGCGCGGCTCGCCGGTGGCCGACCGGCGGTACGCCCATTCGCCCGCCAGCGCCACTGCCGCCGAAACCATCGATCCAGCGGGGGCTTCCACCGTTTTTCCGTTCACCAGCAGCTTCAATGCGCCTCCTGGGGTGCCCTATCGCCTGCGCGGCCCGGAAGGTATGGCTCAATTGGGATCGGCGCCGTGCGGCCGGCGATCTGGTCGGCGACCAGCCTGCCGGTGGCCAAGGAGGTGGTGATGCCCAGGCCCTCGTGGCCGGTGGCCAGGTAGAGCCGCGGATCGGTGGGGCACGGGCCGATCAGCGGGAGTTTGTCCGGCGTGGCGGCGCGGAAACCGGTCCAGGTGCGGATGGCAGTCAACTGCCCGATTTCCGGCATGTAT
>DATJRE010000088.1:0-21892 GCA_035505095.1 Bryobacteraceae bacterium
AAGACCGTTCCGTCTTCCAGGGCGAGGATTGCTGCATTCAATGTAGGCTTTTCCTCCCGGGCGTGGATCAACCCCATTTTAGCAGGAGTTCCCATAGGCATACCTCCCTGTGGCTGGGGAAGGCGGGGGAGGGTGCGGTCGGCGGCTCGATCTGCCGGGTGCGCTGAGTCTCAGCCCCAGATTTCTCGTAACCGCCTCTAAAGTTCCCCGAGCAACCTGCCGATCCATTGTCCGACGGCATGATGATGATGCGATCTCAAACTCACCTTCTGAACACGACCTCGCAGGCGATCACCCGCGGTTTGTGTGGCGGCGTGGGGACTCTGGCTCTCCGGTTCCTGACGTTCGGTCTGATCTTCGTCCCCGTGGTTTTGGCCTCCGAACCCGCAGGCGACAAGGTCCCGTTGTTCTTCGTGGAAAACGCCGGGCAGGCCCCTGCTCCCGTGCGCTTCGTGGCCCAGGGATCGGGAGGGAGTGCCTGGTTTTCGCCCGGAGAGGTCGATTTTCACGCCGGACAGGTGCTGGTGCGGATTTTCGCCGCCGGTTCTAACCCCGCCGCGAAGATAGAAGGGGTGGATCGCCTGCCCGCAACGGCCAACTTCCTGATCGGTCCGCAGGAGGGTTGGCGAACCGGCGTACCACTCTACCGTTCCATCGCCTACCGCGGGCTATACCCCGGAATCGACATGCTTTATGGCGCCGATGGCGGAAATCTGAAGTCTCAATATGTCGTTCAGCCGGGCGCCGATCCGTCCCGCATCCGCCTGGCGTACCTCGGCGCCGACCGGCCGGTGATCGATCAATCCGGCGCTCTGATCGTCACGGTGCAAGGTGATCGACTGCGCGAAGAGGCACCCCTCATTTACCAAGTGCGCAGCGGCCAGCGCGAGTTGGTGCCGGGTCGTTTTGCTGTGGCTGTGGATGGAACTGTGGGCTTTGCCGCCGGTCGCTACGATACCTCCCTTGCTCTGGTGATCGATCCAACCATGGTATATTCCACACTCCTGGGGGGTTCGGGTTCCAATGCCGCTACGGCGGTGGCCCTTGATTCCTCTGGAGACGCGTATCTCGCCGGGTTCACGGCTTCCCAGAATTTCCCCACCGCCAGCCCCGAGCAGAACTTCAACGCCGGTAGCAACGATGCCTTCATCGCCAAGTTCAACCCCAATGGGAACGGCTTGGTTTACTGCACTTATCTGGGCGGCTCGGCCGATGACCGGGCGTATGCAATCGCCGTCGATGCGAGCGGCGACGCATTTGTCGCCGGTTATACGAACTCCTCAAACTTTCCTCTCCGCAGCCCGATTCAGTCCAGCCTCAAAGGCTCGCGCAACGCGTTCGTGGCGAAGCTCAATCCGGCGGGCAACACGCTCTTGTTCAGCACCTATCTGGGCGGCAGCGGTTCGGATACCGCCTACGGCCTGGCGCTCGATTCTTCGGGCAATGCCTACGTAGTGGGCGATACCACCTCCGAAAATTTCCCCGCCGGCAACTTTCAGAAAACCAATCACGGTTCACAGAACGCCTTCGTGGTTAAGATCGGCTCTACCGGATCGGCATTAATCTACAGCACTTATTTGGGCGGGAGCTCGATCGATCATGGGGCAGCCATTGCGGTGGACAGCTCCGGGGCGGCTTATCTTACTGGGTCGACCTTTTCGACCAATTTCCCTGTCTCTTCGAGCGCCTATCAGGCGGCCATCGGGGGAGGCCAGGACGCCTTCGTTGTCAAACTCAGTGCCGATGGCAATTCGCTGGTCTACGGGACGTTTTTCGGCGGTAGCGGCGGCAGTACCGGATATCCCGAGAGCGGACAAGCGATTGCCGTGGACGCCCAGGGTGACGCCTATGTTGCTGGTTCCACGAGTTCGACGAATTTTCCGGTGCTTGGCGGCGTGCAATCCTCCCTGGATGGCTGGGTCGACGCCTTCGCAGCCGAATTCGGCCCCAACGGGGCCCTGCTCTATAGCACCTACCTGGGCGGATCGGGCACGGATGTGGCCAACGCCATTGCGGTGGATGCGAGTGGCGCCGCCTACCTGGCGGGGTATACGATTTCGAGCGATCTGCCCGTCACCAGCAACGCCCTGCAAGCCACCTATGGCGGCGATTACGACGCCTTCGTCGCGCTCCTGAACCCCGGGGGCAACTCCCTGCTCTATCTCAGCTACCTGGGAGGGAACGCCTCCGACACCGCTAGCGGGATTGCACTCGACAGTTCCGGTAATGCCTACGTGGCCGGCTGGACGCTCTCTCCGAATTTCCCGGTTTACGACGCCTACCAATCGATCAGCACCAGCAACTACGCCGCGTTTCTCGCCAAGTTCTCATTTGGCACACCGCCCACTAACGTCGGGGTCACGCCCTCTTCGGGTAGCGGGCTGACTCAAACGTTCGCCTTCCAGTTCTCGGATACCTACGGCGCCACCGATCTTTCGACGGTCTCCGTTCTTTTCAACGCCACGTCCTCCACGAGCGCCGCCTGCGCCGTCACTTACAATCGGCCCGCCAACGCGTTCAGCCTGCTCACCGATACCGGGTCCACGCCCGCCGGTACGATTGCTCCTGGCAGTGGCAGCCAACAGAACTCACAGTGCACTTTGAATGGGGCCGGATCTAGCGTCTCGCTTTCCGGAAACACCCTCACCCTCAATCTGGCGATTACCTTCCAAACCGCCTTCAACGGGTCGAAGAACGTTTACCTGCAGGCTACTAATCCCCTGGCGTCCAATTCCTGGCAGCAAATGGGAACCTGGACTGTGCCAGCCGCTTTCATCCAGCCCACCAGCGTGACGCCCAGTTCGGGCAGCGGTTCCAGCCAGACCTTCACCTTCACCTACACGGACAGCAAAGGCTACGGTGCGATCTTGTCCTCGATGATCATCGTCAACACTACCGCTTCGGTCTCCAACGGCTGCTTTATATTCTTCATCCCTGCCTCCAATTCCCTTTACCTGAGCAATAATGCCGGCACTGCGTGGCAAGGCCCCATTACCATGGGTCAGAGCACCACTCTAACCAACAGCCAGTGCACTCTGAACGCGTCGTCCTCCTCGTTCAGCGGCAGCGGCAACAATCTCACGTTGAACCTCGCGCTGAGTTTCCAATCCGCCTTCGCCGGCGCGAAAGGTGTATATGCCGAGGTGTATGACGGCGTCCTGGACAGCGGCTGGAGTCAGCTCGGCACGTATACTGTGGCTAGTGTGCCGTTGGCGGCTCTCTCCGTGGCGCCCAGTTCGGGCAGCGGTGCCAGCCAGACCTTCACCTTCACCTACACGGACAGCAAAGGCTACGGTGCGATTTTGTCCTCGATGATCATCGTCAATAACACCGCTTCGGTCTCCAACGGCTGCTTTGTATTCTTCATCCCTGCCTCCAATTCCCTTTACCTGAGCAACAATGCCGGCACTGCGTGGCAAGGCCCCGTCACCATGGGTCAGAGCACCACTTTAACCAACAGCCAGTGCACTCTGAACGCGTCGCCCTCCTCGTTCAGCGGCAGCGGCAACAATCTCACGCTGAACCTCGCGCTGAGTTTCCAGGTGGCCTTCGCCGGCTCGAAAGGTGTATATGCCGAGGTGTATGACGGTGTCCTGGACAGCGGCTGGAGTCAGCTCGGCACGTTCACCGTTGCCAGTGTGCCGTTGGGGGCTCTTTCGGTGACGCCCAGTTCGGGTGGCGGCATGAGCCAGACCTTCACTTTCACCTACACCGACAGCAAAGGCTACGGTGCGATTTTGTCCTCGATGATCATCGTCAACAACACCGCTTCGGTCTCCAACGGCTGCTTTATATTCTTCATCCCTGCCTCCAATTCCCTTTACCTGAGCAATAATGCCGGCACTGCGTGGCAAGGGCCCATTACCATGGGTCAGAGCACCACTTTACAAAACAGCCAGTGCACGCTGAGTGCGGCCGGATCGTCAGCCAGCGGCTCGGGCAATAACTTGACCTTGAATGCGGCGATCACATTCCAGACGGCCTTCGCGGGATCCAAGGGCGTGTATGTTGAAGTCTATGATGGCACTCTAGACAGTGGCTGGGCGCAAATGGGATCCTGGACCGTACCGTAAGCAGGGACCGGTCCGCTCCGCCTAAATGTACTGGGGTCTCACGGCAGAATGGCGATACTGTGGCCGTGGACTGTGGCACGGCGAATCCATCTCGGGCATGCCCCGACCCAGGCCGGAAGGAGTGTGCCCGGCGGCGCTGCCTTTGCGACGCCACCGTACGCTTGGCACCTCCCCGATTGTGCCAGATCGCGGTTCGGCTGGCCGGTCGCCGCTCCTAGGGCGCTCTTGCTGCGGCTTTGCTGCGGCTGCGGCCTGTGGTTGTTCGTTTCCACTTGCGTTAAGCTGAGAGCAATGAGAATTCTGGTGGTCGAGGACGAAAAGCGGATTGCCGACTTTCTTTGCCGCGGCCTGGAGGGCGCCGGCTATGCCGTGGATGCCGCCCCCAATGGCGCCGTGGCGCTCGATCTCATCCATTCCTGCGATTACGATCTGGTGATTCTGGACCTGATGCTGCCCGACATGGATGGCCTTCAGGTACTGGAGCGCATCCGCAACCGGAAGGTAGGTCCGCCGGTCCTCATCCTCAGCGCCCGCGGGGCTTTGGACGACCGGGTTCGCGGCCTCGAGCAGGGCGCCGACGATTACCTGGTGAAGCCGTTTGCTTTCGTCGAATTGCTGGCTCGCGTGCGGGCGTTACTGCGGCGCGGCCAGCCGACTCCCGAGCGTCTGCAGGTGGCCGATCTGACGCTCGATTGTATCCGCCGCAAAGTCACCCGAGCTTCTGAAACCATTGAATTGGCCCCTAAGGAATTCGGCATCCTCGAATATATGATGCGCAATAAAGGACGCCCTCTCAGCCGTACCATGATCGTGGAGCACGTTTGGGACATGGATTATGACGGCCTTACTAATATCGTGGATGTTTACATCCGCCATTTGCGCAGCAAGATCGACGACCGCTTCCCGCAGAAGTTGATCCAGACCGTGCGTGGCATTGGCTACATGATCGAAGGTCCGGAGCGGCAGGTCGGAGCGCCCTCCGGTCCATCGGCCGAGCCCGTACCCGAGCGGCAGGTGTAGTTGTGCCACGGAAGCGAGATCTTCGCCGGCTTTCGCGCGGTCTGCGCTTTCGCCTCACCGCCAGTTACGCTCTGTTTTTCACCCTGCTTCTGATCGGCGTCGCACTGCTTTTCCGGGAGCGCCTGGATAGCACCCTGCAGACCGAGGAGACCGATGCGCTGAACGACCAATGGGCCGCCATGAAGGGCTATCTCCGCATCGAGAAAAAGCACGAGATCGACCCGGATGAGCGGGCCATCTGGTATTACGACAAAGAAGATCCTGACGAAACCCAGATCGTCTACGACATCAAGAGCATTTACCTGATCGCCGACGCCGCCGGCAAGGTGATCCTTGACTACGACGACCAGCCAGCGGTCTCCCAAAGTTATAAAGAGAACGTCGGCATCGATTCGCCGTCCCGCATCCAGCAACACGTCAATGAGGTGCTGGCCTGTAAGTGTCCTCAGACATGGTGGGCTACCACGTGGAACGCCGACGGCCAGAGATTCCTCACTCGTTCCGGCATCGTCTGGGACGAGAACCACCAACTGCCCTATTATGTTGCATTGGGAATTCCCCTCTCACCGTACGGGAAAATTCTGCGTGGTTTCTCCTCGATTTTCATCCTGGTGATTCCCGGTTCGCTGATTTTGGGTACGGCCTTTGGATGGTTCATGGCCGGCCGCGCGCTTACGCCCGTGCGCGACGTGGCGGAGGCCGCCCAACGCATTTCCGGGTCCAATTTGAGCCTGCGCATTCCCACCCGCCAGGCGGGCGACGAACTGGATTACCTGATCCTCACGTTCAACCGTATGATTGAGCGCCTGGAGGCCAGCTTCCAACAGATCAAGCAATTTTCCACAGACGTTTCCCACGAGCTGCGCACACCGATTACGGGGATTCGGGGGCAGCTCGAGGTGGCGCTGTTCACGGCCCAAACCACCGAGCAATATCGCGAGGCCATGTTCAACGCGCTGCAGGACATCGACCGTCTCTCGCAGATCGTGCGCGCCCTGTTGCTGCTTTCCCAGGCCGAATCGGGCCAATTGGTCCTGCAGAAATCGCGGATCGACCTGTGCGAAGTCGCCAGCGACCTGGTGGACCAATTTCAAATTCCGGCCGAGGAAGCCGGCGTTCGGCTGCGAGCCCATCTCCCCGCCGAGTGTCCCGCGGAAGTGGACCGCGTGCAAATCGAACGCATGATCACGAACCTGCTTTCGAACGCCATCAAGTTCACACCCCGCGGAGGGGAAGTGCGCCTGCTGGTCGAACCGGGGCCCGAGCGGATCGTCCTGGTGGTGGAGGATACCGGGGCCGGCATCGCTACCGAGCACTTGCCCCACATCTTCGATCGCTTCTATCGGGTTCCAGGGTCTGGATCTGCGCCCGCACCCGAGCAGGGCCTCGGGCTGGGATTGAGTTTCGTCGCCTGGATCGCCAAAGCTCACGGCGCCGCCATTAACGTGGACAGCACGCCCGGAAAAGGCACTCGATTCACCATCAGCCTGCCCGCTCCGGGGTCGGGGTCCGATCGGATGGAATTGTCCAGCCAGCCGGTCGCCCGCGCCTAGCATTTCGTCGAGGCGAGTCGGGGAAAATCTCAAGGAGATGATGGAACGCCGGCTGCATCACCTCCGGCTCAGTGCCGCAGGAGTCCGTAGGCTTTGCTGAACTCACCTTACAGGCTGGCCATTCGCCGCGAGGGAACATATCGTATGTTCATAAACGGACTTCTTTACCCTCTTCTGTGTTTTCGGTCTGGTGGCCGTCGGATCGGAACCTTCTGCCCCATGGCGATACAGCCCCCTGCTCGGTTCCCCAATGGTTGAAGCGTCGATCTTCCTGCGGCGGTGCTCCGTTATCATCACCGACTTCCGGATCGAATTGAAACGATTCCCCTGGGCCCGCCATCACGGCGCGACTGGCGAAGCCCACTCCGCCACCAGCGCGTGGATGGCCGCCAGCCGCCGCCAGAACTCACCTAGCAGATCGAGGCGCAGGGCGTTGGGGCCGTCGGAGAGTGCTTTCTCGGGCGCATCGTGCACCTCCACAAACACACCATTCACTCCAGCCGCTACCGCCGCCCGGGCCAGCGTTTCGATGAATTGCGGCTGGCCGGACGAGGCCGCGCCGGCGCCTCCGGGCAGTTGCACGGAATGGGTGGCGTCGAAGACCACCGGCCAGCCGGAATCGCGCATGATTTTCAGGCCGCGCATGTCCACCACCAGGTTGTTGTAACCGAACGACGAGCCGCGCTCGGTCAGGAGCACCTGGCGATTGCCCGTCGAAGCCACCTTTTCGGCGGCGTGCCGGATATCCTGCGGGGCCACAAATTGCCCCTTCTTGATGTTGACGATACGCCCGGTGCGGCCGGCCTCGACCAGCAGGTCGGTCTGGCGGCAGAGGAACGCCGGGATCTGCAGGATATCCGCCACTTCGGCGGCGGGCGCGGCTTGGGCCGGTTCGTGGATGTCGGTGAGGATGGGGAAGCCTTCCGCCTTCACACCCGCCAGAATGCGCAGGCCCTCGCGCATGCCGGGGCCGCGATACGCGGCGGCGCTGGTGCGGTTGGCCTTATCGAAAGACGCCTTGAAGACGAACGCGCCCACCGCCTCGCGGATGCCGCGCGCCATGCGGTGCACGTGCTCTTCGCTTTCGATCACGCAGGGGCCGGCAATTAGAACCAGCGGACGGCCGGGTGCGAAGGCGCTGAAATCAATCGGCACGCGAGTATTGCGGCTCCGGACGCGGTTCCGCGAACCGCTCGGCGACCGGCTCGGGGGCAGCTTGCGCGGACGGCTCCTCCGCGAAAAGGCCCAGCTCGCGGCGGCGGCGCTCTTCCAAAGCCGCGCCGATGAAGGCCTTGAACAGCGGATGCGGCTCCATCGGTTTGGATTTGAATTCGGGGTGGAACTGGCAGCCGAGGAACCAGGGGTGGTCGGCAATCTCGCAGATCTCCACGTAGGTGCGGTCGGGCGTCTCGCCGGTAATGCGCAGGCCGGCCGACGTCAGCACCTCCTCGTATTCGCGGTTAAACTCGTAGCGGTGGCGGTGGCGCTCGTGGATTTCGGTGCTTCCGTAGGCGCGCCGGGCAAAGCTGCCGGGGGCCAGCAGGCAGGGCCAACTGCCCAGCCGCATGGTGCCGCCCAGGTCCTCCACGCCCTTCAACTCGCGCAGCTTGTAAATCACGCGGTCCGGCGTGCCGGGATTGAATTCGGTGGAATCGGCGTGCTCCAGCCCGCAGACGTTGCGCGCGTATTCGATCACCAAGGTCTGCATGCCCAGGCAGATGCCGAAATACGGCACTTTCTGCTCGCGGGCGTAACGGATGGCGTTGAGCATGCCATCGATGCCGCGCTTGCCGAAACCGCCTGGCACCAGGATGCCATCGTAGCCGTGCAACTGGCGCTCCCAGTTGTCGCCCACTACTTCTTCGGCTTCAATCCAGTTGATCTGGACCTTTACCTGGTGGGCCAGCCCGCCGTGCAGCAGGGCCTCTTTGAGGCTCTTGTAAGAATCCTCGTACTCGACATATTTCCCTACCAGGCCGATGCTCACTTCACCGTGCGGGTTTTGCAGGCGGTCGAGCATGGCGGTCCAGCGGCTCAGGTCGCGCGGGCCGGCATCCATCCGCAGCAGGCGCAAGACGATTTCGTCCACCCGCTCGCCGGCGAACAGCAGCGGGATTTCGTACACCGACTGCACGTCGCGGGCGGTGATCACGGCTTCCACATCCACGTCGCAGAAGAGCGCGATTTTCTCCTTCATCTCCTCCGGAATGGGCCGTTCGGAGCGGCAGATCAGAATGTCCGGCTGGATACCGATGGCGCGCAGCTCTTTGACGCTGTGCTGGGTGGGCTTGGTTTTGAGCTCCCGGGCGGCGGCGATCCAGGGCACCAGGGTGACGTGCACGAACAGACAGTTGCCGCGGCCTTGCTCGTGGCGCATCTGGCGGATGGCTTCGAGGAACGGCAGCGATTCGATATCGCCCACGGTGCCGCCGATTTCGGCGATCACCACGTCGGCATCCTGGGCCACGCGCTTGAGCGCGGCCTTGATTTCGTTGGTGACGTGCGGAATCACTTGCACGGTTTTGCCCAGGTAATCGCCGCGGCGCTCGCGGGCGATGATCTGCTCGTACACACGGCCGGAGGTGAGATTGTTGTTGCGGGTCAGCTTGGCGTGGGTGAAGCGCTCGTAATGGCCGAGGTCGAGGTCGGTTTCGGCGCCGTCGTCGGTCACGAAGACTTCGCCGTGCTGGAACGGACTCATGGTGCCGGGGTCGACATTCAGATACGGGTCGAATTTCTGGCACGTGATGCGGACTCCGCGGCTTTCCAGCAGGCAGCCGATGGAGGCGGCGGCGATGCCTTTGCCCAGGGAGGAAACCACGCCGCCGGTGACGAAGATGTACTTAGCCACGGTGCGCCTCCTCGGGGCAGCCCAGCCCCACGGGGCCCAGGGGACGTGCCTCGAACAGCCGCGCAACCCTGGCCAAGTCCTCGGGCGTATCCACACCCACGGATTCGTACTCGGTTTCGACCACCCGGATGGGATGGCCGTTTTCGAGCGCGCGGAGCTGTTCCAGCCGCTCGGCGCGTTCCAGCGGGCCTATGGGCAGAGAGGAATAACTCAAGAGAAAGTCCCTTCTGTAGACATATAGTCCGATGTGTTTGAAGTGCATGCCTGGGGCTGCCGGATCGCGCACAAAAGGGATCGGGCAGCGTGAAAAATAGATCGCATCGCCGGCGCGATTGGTGACCACTTTCACCACATTGGGGTCGCCGATTTCGCGCGGGTCCTCGATCCGTTTTTTCAAGGTGGCCATGGCCACCTCGGAATCGTGGATCAGGGGCAGGATGGCCGCATCGATGGCGTCGGGATCGATGAGCGGTTCATCGCCCTGAATATTCACTACAATCGAGGCGGATTCGGCGGAGGCGACCTCGGCCACGCGGTCGGTTCCGGAGGGGTGGTCGGAGCGGGTCATGCGCACCGGGGCGCCGAACCCGCGGGCGGCGTCGTAAACCCGTTGGTCGTCTGTGGCTATAATCGTGCTCGTGAGGTACCGCGCCAGGGAGGCCCGCTCAAACACGTGCTGCAACATGCTCTTGGAGGAGATGGGGGCCAAAACCTTACCGGGGAAGCGGGAGGACGCGAAGCGGGCCGGAACAACACCCAATATTTTACGCGGCACAGGCGATCATACCACAAAACCCCTATGCTAGACTTGGGAAAGAAAGCTTGGCCAGCCGTATGCTGCCCTCTCATGTAAAGCTGTCTGTGCGGGGTGCCATTTTCCTGGCAGCAGCCACCTTGGGGTTTGCCCAACCGCCCGTCAGCGTGGTTCCCCGGCCTCAGCCGGTAGCTAAGGCAGAGGTCCTGCCGAAGACCGATATCCGGGTGGATTCCAACCTGGTGCTGATTCCCGTGACCGTGACGGACCCCTTTAACCGGTTTGTCACCGGCCTCGAGAAGGAAAACTTCAAAATCCTCGAGGACCACGCCGAACAGATCATTTCGCAGTTTTCGAGCGAGGACGCTCCGATTTCGGTGGGAGTGATTTTCGATTGCAGCGGCAGCATGGGGCAGAAGCTGGAAAAATCGCGCCTGGCGGTAACCCAGTTCTTCAAAACTTCCAATCCGGAGGACGAGTTCTTCCTGGTACAGTTCAGCGATTCCGCCGACCTGGTCCAACCCTTCACGCGCAACCTCGAAGACATCCAGAACCGCCTGACTTTTACCCGCTCGAAGGGGCGGACGGCGCTCCTGGACGCCATTTACCTGGGTCTGCACGAGATGAAGAAGGCCCACAACGCGCGCAAGGCGTTGCTGGTGATTTCCGACGGCGGGGACAACAATAGCCGGTACACCGAGGGAGAAGTCAAGAACCTGGTGAAGGAAGCCGACGTCCAAATCTATGCCATCGGAATTTACGAGCCGTACGCCAACCGTGGCCGGACTCCCGAAGAGGCCGCCGGGCAGGGGTTGCTGACGGAGATCGCCGAGCAGACCGGCGGACGGCAGTATCCCGTGGACAATATGAATGAGTTGCCGGATATCGCCGCTAAGATCGGCGTGGAGCTTCGCAATCAATACGTACTGGGCTACGCGCCGCAAAACCAGGAGCACGACGGGAAATACCGGCGTGTGCAGGTGAAACTGGTGCAACCGAAAGGGCTACCTCCTCTCCGCGCGTTTTTCAGGCAGGGCTATTATGCGCCTCAGCAATAAACGAGTTTTGGCTTTACCCCCAATTGCCGCTATCCTGACCGCTGCGGCGGTGCTTAGCGCCCAACAAACCAAACCACAGGGATCCGCTGCAATCGACGAAAGCGGTACCGTCTTCCACGCGGATACCCGCCTGGTGGTATGCCACACCACGGTGGTGGATAAGAACGGCCGCCTGATCACGGATCTGCCGGCGGGCGCCTTCACGGTGTATGAGAACGATGTACAGCAGCCGATTCATGCCGTAAAGCGCGAGGATGTGCCGGTATCGATGGGGCTGATTATCGACAACAGCGGCAGCATGCGCGACAAACGCGCCAAGGTGGAAGCCGCGGCATCGGCACTGGCTGAGGCGTCCAATAAAGACGACGAGGTTTTCGTCGTCAACTTCAACGACGAGCCGTTCCTGGACAACCCGCACGGCAAGGACTTCACCAGCGACATCAATGAAATCCGCGAGGCACTGACGCGCATCGATTCGCGCGGCGGCACGGCCATGCGGGACGCTATCCGCGTCTCCATCGACCATTTGAAGGAGAAGGCCCACCGCGAGAAGAAGGTCCTGGTGGTGGTGACCGATGGCAACGATAACAGCAGCATGATCAGCCTGGAGAACCTGGTGAAGGCCTCCCAGCAGTCGGACGTACTGATCTACGCGGTGGGCCTGCTGAGCGACGAAGAACGCCGCGAAGCCAAGCGCGCCGAGCGGGCCCTGAAGGACCTGACCGATGCGACCGGCGGAGAGTGCTTCTTTCCCAAGGACCTGAGCGATGTGGATCGCATCGCGCACCAGGTGGCGCGCGACATCCGCAGCCAATATACCATCACTTACTCACCCACTAACGGCGCCATGGACGGAACTTACCGCCGGATTCGCATTACGGTGAACGCCTCCGGGCATCCCACCGTGCGGACGCGCAGCGGTTATTACGCTACGCCCGACCAGGCTATGCCCAAGAGCGATGCGTCCCTGAAGTAACACATGTTCAGCTTGTGGTGGCGCCTGTGCCGCGGTTACCGGCTGTGGCCGTGGCGCAGTCCCTATCTGCGATGGCGCATCGAGACCTACTGGGGCCTTCCGGCCGCGCGTATCGGCTTCGCCGCTTTCTGGAAGTTCGTGTGGGAGCATCGGGGGGAACTCCGGCGGTACGGCAAATGGGCCCAGGGGATGAGGAAGGGCGGCGCAGGTGTCCAAGTTCAAATTGCGGAGCGCTACTGAACCGCGACCGCATCGGCCGAAACAGACGAGGCGCCGGAATGGGCCTGAGTCCTGTAACATGAAGGCGTGAGCAAAACCCCATCCGACGTATTTATTTCGTATTCAACGGATGCCCGGCCATGGGCCGAGAAGCTTTCCGAATCGTTGGAAAGCAAGGGTGTCTCGACGTGGACGGACTTCAAGAGCATTCGGCCCGGAGAGCGCTGGCTGGAGGAGATTCAGCGTGCCTTGGACGACGCCAGGTATTTTCTGCTGGTGGTCGGCCCCAGGAACGCCATCGGAGAGTGGCAGGACCGGGAATGGCAGGGAGCTCTTCAGCGCACCTGGACCGACCCAAACAAGCGAATCATACCTGTCCTGATCCACGACGCTACGCCGCCCTCGTTTCTTAAGGACTGGGGATCGGTTCGAATGCAGCAAGGCAAATCCGAATCCACATGGATCGATAGAGTCTACGACGCTATTCGTGGAACGGGCCCGCGCGGACGGAGCGTTCCGCCGAAACAAAGCGCCAAGCCAGGCAAGGCGTTTCGCAGCCGGCTTGAAGAAATCGAGAGCGTTGCGAAACAACTGAAATCCAGCCAGGAACAATAGGGGAGTGGCCGCGAAACGAAGGCGGGAGCACTTCGGTACCGGGGCTCTGCGCCTCAATCCGGCAACTTCTGTCTTTCTCAACTGTCCCTACGATCTCGAATACCAGGCTCTCTTCGATTCGGCCGTGCTGTCGGTTGTCTGCTGCGGTTTCATCCCGAGAAGCGCTTTGGAAAGCGGCACCATTGCCGACCCTCGAATGGTCCGGATCACCAGGGCCATTTTCGAGTCGAAATACTCGATCCACGACCTGTCCCGATGTAGAGGAGAAGGCGATGCCAACCTGGCTCGTTTTAACATGCCCTTGGAGCTTGGCATAGCCATGGCGTGCCGATACCTGGGTAGGCGCTCGGCCAACAGACATGATTGGCTGGCGATGGTTCCCGCCGGACACCAATACGGCCGTTTTATATCGGACCTGGCCGGATTCGACCCTCTGGTGCACGATGGCACCGAACGGGGCTTGATCGTGGCGATTATGTCCTGGTTGGCAACCAGGGTTGACTCGGTCGGTACTCTGAGTCCCGGACAAGTCCTCAAAGGACTGCCCCGGTTCAGCGGTGAAATGCGATCGTTGCGAAGAATCTGGGGGCACTGGCCGCCCTGGGCGGACGTGGTTCTTGCCGCGCTCAAGGTTGCGAAACGACTTCGATAGGGCGTGCGCGGTCCACCATAGGCGGCTCAGAACTAACGAATGGCCAATGGCTGTTTCAGTGCCGCCACGGGCTGGGCGAAATACGGCGACATGGAGCGAAAATCGGTGGTCAGGCTTTGGGTGTTGCCGGTGGCGTCGTCCATGACTTCGAAGGAGGACAGCAAGGTGCACACCGGGCCGGCGGGAATCAAGGTAGTCGAACCGGAAGCAGTCGGGGTCGGGGTAATGGTGGCGAAGGGCGTGAACACCACCGCGCGGAGCTGCGCCCGCGCATTCACCGCCGTCGAGGGCACTGTGGGCTTGAAAACCAGGTTGCCGGCGGTGGCGGGCGAAATGTTGGTCACGGCCACCTGCTTCAGCAAAGCGCCCGTGTCATCGTAGAATGCCAGCGTCGCCGGACACGCTACCGCGGTTACGCCCGCGACCACCTGCTGCAGGTTCAATACGTTGAGCCGGGCGGTCTGGGTGCTGCTCACTCCTGCCATTCCGCTGGTCACGGTCAGGCCGGGGGTGGTGGTGGGAGTGGTTTGGGCCGGCGAAAGCAACGGCCAAGCGAATAGAAGCAGCCCGGCCAACGCGCTCTGATGGTATCGCATACGGGACATAATAAACGTCTCCTTTGGATGATTTGGAACGCCGTCTGGGCGCGGATCGGGCGGGTCCTCTTACTTAAACGCACCAGAGGGCCCAATGTTTCGCCACGGGATGGCGCGCCTGGGCGGCTATCCTGGAGGGCGCTCCGGAAGGCGCTGCGGCGCGCTCGCGGGCCTGCAGCGACCGGATTACTTGCCTCCGGCCGCGGGCTGATTGGCGCGCCGGCCGGACCGGAAAGCTGCTGCCAGGGCCAGCGCGGTGGCCGCCAGGTAAGCCGCCCACAGCATCACCAGCGCCGCTTCCGGCAGCGCCTGGAAGGCCGACAGGCGGTGGAATGCGCCGCTCCATCCCACCGCCCGGAAGTCTGCCAGGTGAAAGGTTCCGGGCGCTCCGTTGGGCTTGTGGCGGATCATGCCGCTGTAATACGGAATCGCCACCAAGTGGACCGTGTAGAGATCGAACAGCGCAAACAGCAGCGCGCCCACGGGTGCGGTCCATCCGCGGAAGCGCTGGGGCAGCAGGGCCGCGATGCCCGCGACGCACAGCACCACCTCCGCGCCCACCACGGCGTACAGGTACCAGCCCATGGAGCCGGGAAGGCCCTTGCTCAGCCACTCCAGCAGGGCGTTGTAGAATTCGCCCAGCCAAAAGGCCGCGTAAAGGGCGGCCAGCACGCGGATGGGCCGCTCGCGCCAGCGCCACGCCAGGCCGATGGCGGCCGCCAGCACCACGGCGAAAAAGAGGTGGTACATCCAGCTTCGCACGGTGAGCGAACTCCAGCCGCCGAAGTAGAGGTGCGAGAAGAGAATGGCGTCGGCCGCCGTGCGCCAGGGCAGCGAGGGCGCGCGCCGCAGCACGCCCCACACGCCCAGATCGCGCAGCATCACCGATTCGCTGAGTCCGGTGAGCGTCCCGGTGGTGGCCAGGTTGCGCACATACCACCACCCGGCCACGGCCGCCGCGGCCAGGAAGGGCCTCCAGCAGCGCCTGCCCAGCACCAGCGCCAGCGCCGGCACGGCGGTGAGGAAGTAGGCCTTGGTCAGGAGCCCCAGGCCCAGCACCAGGCCGAGCAGCCAATCGCGCCGCACGGATTCCTTCGAACCATCGCGCGCCGCCGCCACGGCCCACACGGTGAGCAGCGTAAAGAGGACCACCGCCAGGCAATCGTTGCTCACCCGCGCCACATCCAGCGCCATCCCGGGCATCAGCGCCACCACGGCAGCCGACGCCAGCGCTGCGCCCCGGTCGGCGAAGACCAGCTTGCCCAGCGCGAACACCAGCGGCACCGCCAGCGACGCAATCAGCGCAGCGGCCCAGCGCAATGCCAGCACCTGCCAAGCCAAGCCGAGGCCGCTCGCCAGGCGCATCAGCGGCGCCATCAGCCAATAGTAGAGCGGCGGCTGCAGCGCTTCATAGGCCCGCAGGCCGCCTGCAGCGGTTTCGCGGCTCCACGCCGCCGGCATGGCGCGGAAGGCCGCCTGGCGCCCCACGCGCGCCGCTTCCGGCAGAGTCCAAAAAGCGTCTTCGGAAACCGACGGCGGCGGCAGGTAACGCATCTCCCAGGGCACCGGCGCAATCTGGAGGGACGCCTCAACGTCGCGCGGCACCGGCCCATCGCGCGGCGGCAGAAGCTGGCCGGACGCGACCGACCGCACCACCGCGAAGTGCGCCCATTCGTCGTACCCCTCCCACAGCGGCAGCATCGAAGAGTAAAACAGCAGGCGCAACAGAAAACAGGCCCACAGCACGGGCAGCCACGGTATGCGCATGCGAGCCACGGCGCAGCTTAAATGGTCATCGCCAGGAAACCGCCATCCACCCGCACCACCGATCCGGTGACGTAGGAGGAGGCGCGCCGCGACGCCAGATAGACCGCCGCGCCAATCAGCTCATTGGCCTCGCCGAAGCGCTTCATGGGCGTGTGGCTGAGAATGCTGGCCACGCGCTCGGGCGTCAGCACCTTGCGATTCTGCTCCGCCGGAAAGAAGCCCGGCAGAATGGCGTTGACGCGGATGTGGTGGGGCGCCCACTCGCGCGCCAGGAACTGGGTGATCTGGCTGACGCCCGCTTTGGCCACCGCGTAGGTGAACACTTTGGAAAGCGGGGGGCCGGCGGAAACCGAGGAGATGTTAATGACCGAGCCGCCGCGGCCCGCCTCCACCATCACTTTGCCGAACACCTGGCAGGCCAGGAAGACGCTCTTGAGGTCGATATCCAGAAGGCGGCCCCATTCCTCTTCGGTAATCTCGAAAAACGGCGTGGTGGAGTTGACCCCGGCGGCGTTGAGCAGAATATCGACTTGCCCAAAACGCTCCAGGACGGCCGCGAGGCTGCGCTCCAGATCGGCCTTGCGAGTGGCGTCGCACTGGATGCCGATGGCTTCGCCGCCCTGCGCCACGATGGCCGCCGCGCGGGCGCTGGCGTGTTCCTGGGTGCGGCCCAAAACGGCAATGCGGGCCCCCGCCGCGGCTAGCCCATCCGCCATTGCTCCCGCCAGAACTCCGCCGCCGCCAATCACCACGGCCACATCGCCATCCAGAGAGAAAAGTCCGCTTTCGGGCATGTATCAATGGTAACAAGCCACCGGCGGAAGCCTGGAGCATTCCAAGCGTCCGCTCCCGCGGGGCAACCTGATTCTCAAGCGCATTCGCCGATCCGTGGGTTGCCATCGCGGGTTACGGCTGCGGGCCGGAGGCGGCCGCGCGAGAGGCGGCCGCTAGCGATATTTCGAAAGATGCTTATCCGCTTATGGGAATCTGGCGGGTCTTCTGCTTCTGTTCGGAAATCGGGATCTGCACCTGCAGCACCCCGTTCTTGAATTCGGCCTTGGCCTTCTCGGCGTCGGCGCCCTCGGGCAGGGGGACCTGGCGATAGAAGCGGCCGTAGATACGCTCGGACCGGCGCACGCCGCCTTCCTCGGATTCCTTCTCGCGGCGCTTCTCACCCTGAATCACAATGCTGTCCTGGTTGTACTCGATTTTGACGTCGTCTTTGTTGAGGCCCGGTAATTCGGCGGTCACTTCCAGTTTGCCGTTGCGCTCGCGCACTTCCACGGGGGGCGCCCAAGCAGTTTCGCCGGCCCCTCCGGCCCCTCCGTATAGCCCCCAAGGGCCGAAACTGTTCCCGAAAGCGCGGTCCATCTCTTCGGTGAGCCGGCGCATCATAGCGAACGGACTAATGGAAAACAGGTCGCGCGAAGGATAGTAATCCTGCCTGCGCGCAACGCTGCGCTGATCGGAAGTCTCACTTTGCAGTTTGGTTTCTGCCATTGGTTTTTGCTCCTGTTTTCATTGTGGGAAGCCGCACGAGACTGTTCAAGAAACGATGCCGTGCCAATGTGGCGCGGAATACCGGTCTTGCTCCCGGCTTAAAATGAATCTGTGACTCCGCTGACGTTTCTTCAGGCGCGCGAGGCCGTGCTCGCGAAGGTGCGGGCACAATTGCGCGCGGCCGCGCGGCCCGCCACGGAAACGGCGGCACTGGAAGATGCCGCTGGACGCGTGCTGGCGGAAGATGTGGCGGCCGATCGCGATTACCCGCCGCTCGACCGCTCGGTGCGCGATGGATACGCCGTGCGCGCGGCCGACGTGCCCGGAAAGCTGCGCGTGGCCGGCGAAGTTCGCGCGGGCGAGCGCCACGAAGGCCGCGTGGGGCCCGGAGAAGCCGTGGCGATCATGACCGGCGCTCCGGTTCCTGCGGGGGCAGACGCGGTGATCATGGTCGAGCACACCACTTGCGAAGATGGCTGGATGCGCACGGAAAGCTCCGCGGAGCCGCACCAGTTCATCAATCCGCAAGGATGCGAAGCGGCTGCGCGCGAAACCGTGCTGCCCGCTGGCAAGCGCCTGGATTATACCGATATCGCCATGCTGGCGGCCTTCGGGCGCACGCGCGTGCCTGTGTTTGCGCGGCCGGCCGTGGCCATCGTGCCGACGGGCGATGAGATTGTGGAAGTGGCGCAGACGCCGCGGGAGTTTCAGATTCGCAATTCGAACGCCTATTCGCTGGCGGCGCAGGTGCAGCGCGCCGGCGGCGTGGCGTGGCGGCTGCCGGTGGCGCGCGATACCCTGGAAGACACGCGGCGGGCCATTGAGCGCGGCCTGGCGGAGGATCTGCTGCTGCTTTCGGGTGGCGTTTCGGCGGGCAAATACGACGTGGTGGAACAGGCGCTGGCGGAATTGGGCGCGGAGTTTTATTTCGACCGCGTGCTGATTCAGCCGGGGCAGCCTCTGGTCTTCGGCAGCGTGGCGGGGAAGTTTTTTTTCGGTTTGCCGGGGAATCCGTCCTCGACCATGGTGACTTTCGAAATCTTCGCCCGGGCGGCGCTGGAACTGCTGGGTGGGCAGGAAGAGGTCGCCCTTCTCATGCCGTGGGCGCGGCTTACGCGCGACTTTCGCCACCGCGCGGGGCTGACGCGGTTCCTGCCGGCGCGCCTGAGCCCCGATGGCGTCGAGGTGACGCCGGTGGAATGGCACGGATCGGGCGACGTCCCGGCGCTGACGCGCGCGAATGCCTACCTGGTGGCCGATCCGGAGCGGCCGGAATATACCGCCGGAGACTGGATCCGGGTCCTGATCAAATGAAAAAACTTTCGCATTACGATGGCGCGGGCAGCCCGCGGATGGTGGACGTGTCCGGGAAGCCGGAAACGCGCCGCGTGGCGCGCGCGCAGGCATTTGTGCGGATTCGCCCGGAGGCGCTCGCGGAGCTGCCGCGGAATCCCAAAGGCAACCCGCTGGAGATCGCGCGGATTGCCGGAATCGCCGCCGCCAAACGCACCAGCGAACTCATCCCCCTGTGCCATCCGCTGATGCTGACGCATGCGGATGTGGAGGCCAGCGTGGAGGAAGATGGTGTACGGATTGTGGCCAGTGCCGCCACCACGGCGCAGACGGGTGTGGAAATGGAGGCAATGACGGCCGCATCGGTGGCCGCTTTGACGGTGTATGACATGCTGAAGGCGCTGGACAAGTCGATTGAGATTCAGGATGTGTATCTGCTGGAGAAGACCGGCGGGAAGAGCGGGGATTTCCGGCGGGTGGGGACGGGCGGAGGCGCGGAGGCAAAACGGAGGAGGAGGAAGAAATGAATGGCCGTCTCGGGTGTTTTCTCTGCGTCTCTGCGTCTCCGCGTCAGGCTTTCCGGGAGAGGGCCGATGATTAAGGCGGCCGTCCTCACCATCAGCGATTCGGTTTGCGCGGGGAAGCGCGCGGACCGCTCGGGGCCCGCGGTGCGGGAACGGTTGGAACAACTCGGCTGGAGCGTGCCGGTGGTGGAGGCGATTCCCGACGAGGCCGACGAAATCGGCACCCGCCTGGCACTGCTGGCGGATAGTGGACAGGTCGCCGCGATTTTTACTACCGGCGGGACGGGCGTCGCGTTACGCGATGTGACTCCCGAGGCCACCCGTGCCGTACTGGACCGGGAGATTCCCGGTCTCGGCGAACTCATGCGCGCTCGCGGGCGCGAAGCTACTCCATTAGCTGTGCTTTCGCGCGCACTGGCCGGTACCCGCGGAAGGGTGCTGATCGTCAATTTACCGGGATCCCCCAAAGGCGCTGTGGAGTCCCTGGATGCTATCGTAGAAGTGGTGCCACACGTGCTCGACTTGCTCCGAGGGCAGACCGAGCACGCGGCTGCCCGCCAGGAGTAGAATGTCCCGATTCTTCGTACTCACGCTTGTCTGCGGATTGCTGGCGGCCCAGCAATCCTCGAAAAAGGCTCGCCAGGCTTCCGAACCTCCCGATGAAGCGCGCCCGCAAGACGACCTGACGTTTTACGGCGGAATTGAAGAAGTCAACGCTCCGGTGTGGGTTTTCGACCGGAATGGCGATTACGTGAACGGGCTGCGGCCCGACCAGTTCCGCCTGTTCGACAACGGGCGCGAACAGAGCATCCGCAGCGTGGATGTTTCGTACACGCCGATTTCCCTGGTGATCTGCATCCAGGCGAATTCGCACGTGCAGGGGTTGCTGCCGCAGGTGAACAAGATCGGCAACCTGATTTCTCCGCTGATTATCGGCGATGCGGGAGAGGCGGCGGTGATTGCGTACGACTCGCGCATCCGCACGCTGCAGGATTTCACTTCCGACCCGGATAAGATCACGCGGGCGATCTCCACCATCTACCCCGGGAGCACTTCGAACCGCATGATCGACGCGGTCATCGAGGGCACGCGGCTGTTGAAGACCCGGGCCAAGAACCGCCGCCGGATTATGCTGCTGGTGGGCGAGACGCGCGACCTGGGCAGCGAAGCGCGGCTCCGCGAAGCGTTGTATTTCTTACAGATCAACAACGTGGTGTTCTACAGCGTGGATATGTCGCGGTTCATTACCACGCTGACGGCGCCGACTCCGGAACCCCGTCCGGTGACGCTGCCTCCGGCCATGTATCCGATACCTTCGATGGTGGCCGCCACGCCGACCACGGTGGACCAGACTTATGGGCTGAGCGGCCAGCGCGCCGAATTTGTGCCGCTGATGGTGGAAATCTTCAAGGATGTCAAAGCGATTTTCCGCGACAACCCCGTAGAGGCGTTTACCAAAGGCACGGGTGGCAGTGAGTTCGGTTTCCACAGCACGCGCACGCTGCAAACGGCGTTTGAGAAGATCGGCGAAGAGGTGCACTCCGAGTACGTAATCACATACACGCCGAGCGCTACCACCAAACTGGAGAACGGGTTTCACACCATCGAGGTGGATGTGCCCAACCGGTCGGATGTGCGCAAGGTGCTGACGCGGCCTGGCTATTGGGCGGCGGCACACCAGGATCACTAAGCGGACTTAGATTCACCGCGGGCGCTGCTGGGTTGCCTGGACCGTTCGGCCGCGGATCCCGAGATGCTTGGCGGCTGCCAACATATGGCGGTCGCTGGTCCAAATTTCCCTCTCGCCTGCGTCTTGCGCGGTGGCCAGGTGGATCGCGTCTCCTGGGCGCAGATAGACGCTGTGCGGTGTGCCTTTGATCCACAGTGCGCTGCGCCGCAGGATTGCGTCGCTTACGGGCAACAGATTCCAGAACCCTGCCTCAACATGGTCGATGAAGGCATCCAGGAGATCGCTGACATGCTGCTCTTCGAGGGATCCTTCGCACCAGTGGCGGTGAAAGACACAGGCAACCTCGGCGATTGCCCACGCGGATGAAATCAAGGTCTGTGCGGTAAACATCAGTTCCCGGACTGCCGGCGAATCCGGTTCATTCACGTAGAATTTCGCGATGTAGGCCGAATCGAGGTACATCGATTAGCGGTCTTCTTCGAGAAACCGGCCGCTATCTCCAGCTACCGCCGGAAACTCCTTCCAGAAGCGCTGCATATCCGGAAATTTCAACTTCGGTGTCGTTTTGGAAATGGGCCGCAACTCGGCCACCGGCTCTCCCCGGCGTTCAATAATAATGACGGCCCCTTCAGCGGCATCCCGCACGAGTTCCGATGTCCGAATGTGGAGATCGCGAACGGATGCTTTCCTCATGTGCTACGTTGTAGCACATTAACGCATGGCATAGAAGCGGAATTCGCGGTGGGAATCG
>DATJRE010000089.1:0-21053 GCA_035505095.1 Bryobacteraceae bacterium
CATCCCCCACTCGCACACCATCTTCCGCGCCAGGTCGGTGGCCCGCTCAATGTCGTTCCCCGCCCCGGTGGTCATGTGGTGCATGTACTTCTCTTCCGCAATCCGCCCCGCCATCAGGATGGCCAATTGCGCCAGCAGGTAGTCCTTGTCGTAGGAGTGCTTGTCGTCAATCGGCAACTGCATCGTGACGCCCAGCGCCATGCCGCGCGGAATGATGGTCACCTTGTGCAGCGGATCGGCATTCGGCAGCATTGCCGCCACCAGCGCATGACCGGCTTCGTGATACGCCGTGTTGCGCTTCTCGGCATCGCTCAGAATCATGGATTTCCGCTCGGCACCCATCAGGATCTTGTCCTTGGCCAGCTCGAAATCCAGCATCATCACCACTTTGCGGTTCTGCCGCGCGGCGTTCAAGGCCGATTCGTTCACCAGGTTGGCCAAGTCCGCGCCCGCCAAGCCCGGAGTTCCGCGCGCCAGCACCGACAAATCCACGTTGTCGCCCAGCGGAATCTTCTTGGTGTGTACCCGCAGGATGGCCTCGCGCCCCTGCACGTCCGGACGCCCCACCACCACCCGCCGGTCGAAGCGGCCCGGCCGCAGCAGCGCCGGGTCCAGCACATCCGGCCGGTTAGTGGCCGCTACCAGGATCACGCCTTCGTTGGATTCGAAGCCGTCCATCTCCACCAGCAACTGGTTGAGGGTCTGCTCGCGCTCGTCGTGTCCGCCGCCCAAGCCCGCCCCGCGATGCCGGCCCACGGCGTCAATTTCGTCGATGAAGATGATGCACGGCGCGTTCTTCTTGCCCTGCTCGAACAGGTCGCGCACACGGCTGGCGCCCACACCCACGAACATCTCCACGAAGTCCGAGCCGGAGATGGAAAAGAACGGCACGCTGGCTTCGCCGGCGATGGCGCGGGCCAGCAGGGTTTTGCCGGTTCCGGGAGGGCCGATCAGCAGCACACCCTTCGGGATGCGGCCGCCGAGCTTCTGGAATTTCTGCGGTTCGCGCAGGAACTCGATAATCTCCTGCAGTTCCTCCTTAGCCTCTTCCACGCCGGCCACGTCTTTGAATGTGACCTTTTTCTGCTGCGTGGAATGCAGGCGGGCGCGGCTCTTGCCGAAGCTCAGGGCTTTGTTGCCGCCGCTCTGCATCTGGCGCATCATGAACAGCCAGAAGGCGCCCAGCACGATGAACGGCGAGAAGTTCAGCAGCATCGTGACCCAGTTGCTGGAACTGGCGTCCTTGATGATGGTGTTGACTTTATGATCGCGAAGCTGGTTGTACAGGTCGGGATAATTCAGCGGGATAAAGGTGTGCAGCCCATTCTGCGGGTTCTGATAAAGTCCGTGAACCTCATTACCCGAAATGGTCACCTGTTTCACCTGCCCGGACTGCACTTCGTCCAGGAAATCGGTGAAGCTCACGTCCTTTTCCTTGGGACTCTGACCATTGCGCATCACGGCCACAAGGAAAACCCCCACCGCAATCAAAACCACCCAAAAAATCAAAGTTCTAAAACTGGAATTCACGAAACCTCCCGACCGGGCCTAGTACTATAGACGCTTCCCGCCTCGTCCCGATTCCCGATTTCGCGAATTCGGAGAACCAGTACGGCCCCCTGGCTGGCAGCAACGCGAGCCGCCGGCCCAAAACGCCGCGACCACACGATGGAGTCGCGATCGGTGATGACCGGCCAGCCGGCCCGCTCCCAAACCGGAACCTGGGATTCCTGAAAAAGTACCTTGAGTTTCCTCTCGGCACTGCTCCCCACGGGCTGGTAGAGGTCGCCCGGCCGCCAGTTTCGCACTTCCAGCGGACCGGACAAACGCTGCCAGTCTAAGCAATCCACGTCCTTATTATATACGCATTCACACGGGGCCGAAGTTTCCGTATTTTCAATCAGTTCCAGGGAGATGGAGAGGCTTTGCGCGGGCAGCCGGACGAGATCCCCGGCGACGGCGGGCAGCCGGTATCCGCTGATTCCGGAAGGCTTGCCTGTAATGGCCGTGAAACAAAGCCAGTCGAAAGAGCGGCATACGAGCACACCGGCGGCGCGGAAAATGCCGGTACCGCTGGTACGCGCGGCCAGTTCCATAACCGCGGCAACATGCGCAAAGGCGATGCCCGCCAGGCCGCCTTTGGCCTTCTCCATGGCGCGGCGGACCAGCCGGCGAGCCGCCGCCAGGGGCAGTTCGCGGAGCGCGGCGGCGCTCACCAGGATGCGGCCCTCCTGCCCGATCAGGCGGCTCTCGGCCAGGCGGTCGATTTCGGCCTCCCACCAGGCTTCCTCCGCCAGCGCCCAATCAGCGGTATGGGCCAGCGTGGTTTCCAGAGCCGGATTCCACTCCGCGTTTAGTTGCGGCAGCAGGCTGTGGCGGATGCGGTTACGGGCGAACTCGGGGCTGGCATTGGTGGAATCCTCGCGCCAGGCGAGGCCGCGCTCGCGCAGGAACTGGCGCACCTCTTGCCGGCCCAGGTCGAGCAGCGGCCGGACGATTCCAGCGGGGGTCACCGGGCGAATGGCGGCCAGCCCGGCGGTGCCCGATCCGCGCAGGAACCGAAAGAGGACGGTTTCCGCCTGATCGGAGCGGGTGTGCCCCACCGCCACGCGGTCCAGGTGGTGGGCCGCCATGGCCTCGCGGAAAAATTCCAGCCGCGCGGCGCGGGCGGCCTGCTCCCGGTTGCCGGGAGCGTCCGCCAGTGACGCCCGGCGGATTTCGACCGGCAGACCGAGCGAGGCGGCTAGCGCACGGACGAATTCGGCATCCTGGCGCGATTCCTCGCCACGCAACCCGTGATCCAGGTGCAGGACCGTCAGCCGCAGGTTCCATTGGCCAGCCAGCGCGTCCAACAGGTGCAGCAGGCAGACCGAATCCGCACCTCCCGAAACGGCCACGCCGGCGTGTTGGCCGGGTACGAGCATACCGTAACGCTCGATGGTGCGGACGACGCGATCGAGAAGACCCGGCACTGACCTTCATTGTAAGGGCGGGCTGGGTAAGGGCGGGCTGGGTGAGCGCAGGCTGGGGCCTTCACCGCGCCACCGCCTCTTTCGAAAACATCTCGAGCCGAACCCCAAGACCTTGACGCGGAGGCGCGGAGGCGCGGAGCGTCAAACCTCTCAACCCGCTCTGCCCTCGCTATACCGATTCCAGCGCCGCCTGCATCATCGCGCGGGCGTAGGCCACGCTGAAAGTGATGCCGTCGTACCCTCCGCCGCCGGGATAACCGGGGAGACGGCCGCCGGGCGGGAGGCGGTCGCGGTCGGCATCGAGCGCCCGCGGATGCTCGGGGTAAATCGTCCCGTTGTACTTATTCCGCACCAGCGCCTTCATCACCCCGAACATATCGCCCATGCCCGCGTCGATGAACACCTCCTGGTATTTCTCGTAAGGCCGGACCACCTGCACGTTGCGATAGTGGCAGTGGTTGATGCGCTTGCGGCTGGCAAAGTAATCGGCCACCTGCACCGGGTCCTCGCCCATCTCGCGGGTGACGCCGCAATCGAAGGTGATGCCGTTGGAGGGGCTGTTGACGATTTCAACGTAGTGTTTCCAGCCCGCCACCGTGCCCATAATCTGCTGCGAACCGCGGCTGATGGGCGCCGGCGGATCGTTGGGGTGCAGAGCCATGCGGACGCCGGCCTTTTCGGCCACCGGAATCACCGCCTTCAGAAAGTAAGTGGCGTTGGCCCACATTTCCTGCAGGTTGTGGGCGCCTTCGTTTTCGAGCGGCGGCAGGTCGCGGAACTTTACCTTCTTGGCGTTGGGGAAAGCCTCCAGCGTCGCGGCGGTAATCTGCCCCAGGGCGTCGCGGTAGATGGGCTGCACCACGCGGCCGTTCTGGTCGATGAGCAATTCCAGATCGTAGTCGAAGCCAGTGTAGCCCGAGTTAGCCCGGCCTACGGTCTCGTAATAGCCTTCAATGGCGCGGTGCGCATAGAAGTTATACTCCACCACCGGCAGCCCGGCCTTGCCGGCGGCCTGGATGGAGGCGAGGAACGGCTCCATATCCTTGGCCCGGCTCTCGCGGCCATAAATCACGCTGGCCGGGAGGTTAATCATGGCGTTGTAGGCCACCAGGCCGTGTTGCTTGGCGGTGTCGATAGCGCTGCGGATGCTCTCCTCGGTCCAGTTGCCCACGTTGACGCCCAGAAGGTGGGTGACACCAAGCTGGCGGATGCGCTGATAGGCGGCAGGGAGATTGCGGACATAGCCGCGTCCACCCTCGGCCTCGGCTGGCGCCGGGGACGGCGATGGCTCGGTGCCGGGGGCCAGGTAGCCGCCGTAGCCGCCGCCGCGGCCCCGGCCGCCCTGAGTTGCCTCGGCGGAAGGCTGCAAACCGGCCGGCAGGGGACCGCCGCCATCGCCGGGAGACAGGCTAAGCTTCGGCGTGTCCGGACCTTCTTCGATGGGCCACTTGCGCGCCGTGGGCGCGGCGGCCGCGGTCTGAATGGACTGTGCCAGAGCGGCGCCTCCAGCCCCCTGCATCATTCTTCTTCGGGTAAAGCGGAATTCCATAGACCTCTCCGTGAAATCTGGTGGGCGCCGCCCGTCTGGCATCGGCCACCGGGCCTGATACGCCACCCCGCAGCCAGTGTACACCCTGCGCGCCCGTTGGTTAGCCGGAGGCAAAAGCGATCTCCAGCGACTGCCCTGCTGTTCCGCACATCTCTCCCTGCCGCGCGAAGTTACAGGCCGCACTTAGGAAGAAGCGCGGCACCGCGGGGCCTGGCATCGCACCACTTACCGATGGGGCAACCCGGAGTAATAGCATCGATGCAAAAATTCGCTTTACCGCGGAGCGTTTTTGGCGAATAATCAAGGTTCTTTGTCCTAAGTGGGGAGCTACATGGCCAATCACGCTCGGTATCGTTTTGCTGCGATTTTGTCTCGGGCTCTCAACCCCTGCAAGCGGACTGTCTTGCTGTGGGTAGCGCTGGCGTCGGTTGCGGCGGCCGGCCCTGTGGACCGGGTGCTGCGCCCGGTGGATCCCGCCCGCACTACGCCCGTTCCGGGCAACGTGCCCCGGTTGGCGCAGGCGCAGTTCGACCGCGGCGCGGTAGATGACGGGATGCGCATGGAGTATATGGTGCTGCTCATGAAGCCCTCCGCGGCGCAGCAGGCGGATCTCGACCAACTGCTGGCCGGGCAGCAGAATCCTTCCTCGCCGCAGTTCCTGAAATGGCTGACCCCCGAGGAATTCGGCAACCGCTTCGGGCTGAGCACCGCCGACCATTCGAAGGTCGTGGCGTGGCTCGCCTCGCAAGGCTTTCAGGTAAACCAAAGCGCGCGGGGGCGCAACTGGGTGGCCTTCAGCGGCACGGCGGGGCTGGTGACGCATGCCCTGCACACGCCCATCCACCGGTTTCAGGTGAACGGGGAAACCCATTTCGCCAATACCAGCGATCCGCAGGTTCCCGAAGCGCTGGCGGACGTGGTGGGTGGGTTCCTGGGGCTGAACGATTTTCATCCTAAGTCACAAGCGGTGCTGGTGCCGCCGGATTACACCCTGAACAATGCGCATTATCTGGTGCCAGAGGATTACGGCACTATCTATGACATCGCTCCGCTGGTCCGGGCGGGCATTGACGGAACCAACCAGAGCATTGCCATTGTCGGAGAATCGGATGTACTGGCCAGCGACCTGGCGGCGTTCCGCACGCGCTATAACCTGCCGGCCAATACCGTCAGAATGATCCTTTATGGCGGCTCGGATCCGGGCTTAAACGGGGCGGAACTGGAGGGCGATCTGGACCTGGAGTGGTCCGGAGCCATCGCGCCCAAGGCCACCATTTACTACATCTATGGGGCGAGCGCATTCTCGGCAATCGTAGTGGCGGTGGATCTGGACGTGGCTCCCATCATCAGCGCCAGCTATTCGTCATGCGAAGTGGATGCCAGCATTCCCTATTACCGTTCGATTGCCCAGCAGGCCAACGCCCAGGGGATCACCATTCTGGCGGCTTCCGGCGATGCCGGTGCGGCAGCCTGTGATGTCCAGGGATCGGAGCCGCTGGCCACCCGCGGATTGGCAGTGAATTTCCCGGCGGTGATGCCCGAAGTTACCGGCGTCGGCGGCACGGAATTCGTGGAAGGGAACGGCACGTATTGGGCTTCCACCAATACCGCTAATTTTGGCTCGGCGCTCTCCTATATTCCCGAAGCGGCCTGGAACGAATCCGCCACCACCGGCCTGCTTTCCACGGGAGGCGGCGCCAGCGTCCTCTACTCCAGGCCGGCATGGCAGACCGGCCCCGGAGTGCCCAATGACGCCGCGCGCCACGTTCCGGATGTCGCGCTGAGCGCGGCGGGGCACGATGCTTACGAGGTTACTTATTCGGGCAGCACGGTTGCGGTATCGGGCACCTCTTGCGGGACGCCTTCGCTCGCCGGCGTCCTGGCCCTGCTGAACCAATACCAGGTAACCAAAGGCTTCCAGAGCCAGCCGGGCCTGGGCAACATCAACCCGCAGCTCTACCGCCTGGCGCAGAGCGCGCCTTCGGCCTTTCACGATGTGATTTCGGGCAACAACCTGGTGCCCTGCTCGCAGGGCAGCCCCGACTGCCTCACCGGCTCGCTCGGCTACCAGGCCACAGCCGGTTACGACATGACCACGGGATTGGGATCGCTGGACGTGAATAACCTGGTGACCAACTGGAATACCCAGTCCGCGGGCGTGAGCGTGAACCTGGTGACGAGCGCCGCTACGGTAACGGTGAACAACACGCTCTCCGCAACGCTGCTGGTGGGTCCGGCCGCCGGCGTCACCGGCACTCCCACCGGCACCGTCACGTTCAGCGTCGAGGGAACGGCCCTGGGAACCGTGCCGCTGGTGGCTCGCGGCGCGCTCCAGGCCGCCGACCTGACGTTTCCGGTTTACCAGTTGGGCACGGGATCGTTCCTGCTAACCGCCAGCTACTCGGGCGATGCCACCTTCAGCAGCGGCGGCGCCACCAAAATCTTCCAGATCACGGTTCCCACGGGAGCGGCCGGCATTCTGGTGACGGCGCCCTTTACGGTGTGGCCGGGGGCGCCCCCGGATCCCCAGGGCTTGGGCTGGCAGACCACCATCACCCTCTCGGAAGTGGCCGGTGTGCCCGCCCTGATCACCGGCTTCAGCATGGATGGCGAGCCCCAGACACTGGCGCAGTACTTCCTGGCGCCGCAGATTCCCGCCAACCGCTCGGTGAGCACCACCTTCACCTTGCGCAACGTGGTTGCTCCAGTGAATCATACCTTCGGCATCACCGGCACGGATGCGGACGGCAACTCCTGGTCGCGGCAGGTAACCGTCGGCTACGCCGGTTTACCGCCTTATAGCGATTTCAACCTGACCGCCACGCCGCTGGCCGTTTCGCAGGAGACCAGCGCCGATCCTTCCTGCCAGTGGCCGGTTCACTTGACCATCGACGACCTGGGCGGCTATCTCAACCTGATTAGCCAACTGGATGTGGGCAGCATCAGCCTGAACTCGCAGATTCCCGCAATTTTCGGGACCACCCGAGTGGACGCCTGGGGTTCGGTGGGAGGGACTGTGTGCTTCAGCGGGATCACGCCGCCGGCTACCGATTACATTGCTGTGTACCTGAGCAGCGGGGTGGCCCAACAGGTCGCCGTGACGTTCAGCGGGCCTCCCGCCAATCCTTCGAAAATTACCGCCGCCCCGGCCAACCTGGTGCTCAACGCGGTGGACGCCGCCCATCCGGCGGAGGCCACCCTTGCCGTGGGCATTTCCGATAAGACCCAGCCCTGGACCATCACCATCCTCCCGACCAACCGCAACGGCGCATGGCTGGCGGCTTCGCAGTATGCCGGCACCGGCCCCGCCCAGCTCGCTCTGACCGCGACGGGCACTGGGTTTGAGCCGGGAGCCTACCAGGCGTCAATCGTGATTCAATCGCCCAATGCCATGCCGCAAACCGTGACCGTTCCGGTGATGTTCGTGTTGGGCGGAAGCACTTCCGGAACGGCCATTACGGGCGTGGGCAACGCGGCCCTGCTCACCAGCGCCACGCAGGCGCCGGGCGGGCTGCTGACAATCTTCGGCACCGGACTGGCCAACGCCACGACTACCGCTACCGGCAATCCGCTGGCGTACTCGCTGGCAGGCGTGACGGCCACCGTGAACAGCCTGCCGGCGCCGATTCTCTATGCCGCCGCGGGCCAGATCAACATCCAGGTCCCTTACGCAGCGGGCGCGGGACCGGCGGTGCTGGGGATCAACAACAACGGCCAGGTGGCGGGATTCCAGATCCAATTGACCGCCGCCGCGCCCCAGATTTTCCAGGATTCCGGCGGCAACGTGGCCGGCCAGGCCACCGCCAAACAAGGCGGACTAGCCACGCTCTACCTCACCGGCGCGGGCGAAGTTTCCCCGGCCCTGAAGACGGCGTACTCCACAACCGCCACCACCTACACCCTGCTGCAATCGCCCTCCGTCACCGTCGGCGGAGTGCCGGCGCTCATCCAGTACGCCGGCCTGGCCCCCGGGCTGGTGGGCATCGCTCAGTTGAATATCATCGTGCCGGCATCGGTTCCGGCGGGTCCCCAGCCGGTGGTGGTAACCGCGGCCGGAATCGCGAGCGCGGCCGCCACCATCACGGTGCAGCCGGCACAGTAGACGGCCGAAGCCGTGAAGAAATCGAAGCAGGGACCTTGCCGAGAGGCGGCCCGTTCCCGCAGGGCCGCCATGCCCGAGTTGCTACAATGAAGCTTCACCCGCACAAACAGGAGGAGTAATGGAAAGACCAGGAGCGACAACCCTGAGAGGGAACCCTTTGACCTTGATCGGCCCGGAATTGCACGCCGGCGACCAGGCACCCGATTTCCTACTGGTGGATAACGGCCTCAAGCCGGTTACGCTGAAAGACACCGGCCACCAGGTGCGCATTATCAGCGTGGTGCCTTCGCTCGATACGCCGGTTTGCGATGCCCAGACCAAGCGTTTCAACGAAGAAGCCGCCAAGCTCAACGGAGTGGAAATCTTGACCGTCAGCATGGACCTGCCCTTCGCCCAGAAACGCTGGTGCGGCGCCTTCGGCGTGGACAAGGTGAAAATGCTCTCCGACCACCGCGAGGGATCGTTCGGCTCCCACTACGGCACCCTCATCAAAGAGCTGCGCATCGAGAGCCGGGCGATTTTCGTCCTCGATCCGGACAACAAAATCCGCCACGCGGAGTACGTCAAGGAAGTGGCCGACCACCCCGATTACGAAGCCGCGCTGGAAGCCGCGCGCGGAGCGGGGGCCCTTTCGGCTTAGGCCGGGCGCTCCGTCAACGAGGTTCGACTGAACGCTCCCCAACCACCCGAGGCCTTGGCCGGCAAGCCCTCCCGCCTGTACCTGCGCCTCGCAGGCAGCCCGCTGGTCCGGGGCGGCCTGATCATTATGGTGGGGGTGCTGACCGGCAACCTGCTGGGCTTCGGCCGCGTCGCGGTGACCGCTTACTTGCTAGGCACTCACAGCCTGGCCGATTCCCTGGCAGTGTCGATCGGCCCGGTGGACATTCTGAACCCGGTGCTGCTGAACAGCGTGGTGTTTGCCTTCGTGCCCATGCTCACGGCCTGCCGCGAGGGGCAGCGCCTGGCGCTGTTTCGCAAGCTGCGCACGTACGGATTGCGGCTATTTTTGGCCATCGCCGCCGGGCTGATCCTGGCCGCGCCCCCGCTGATGCGCGTGCTGGCGCCCGGCCTGGATGCCGCCTACTTCGCCGTGGCGGTGGCCAACCTGCGCATCCTGGCCTTCTCCACGGTGGCCGCCGGCACTTCGGCCATCTATTGCGCGCTGCTCTACACCGAGCGCCGCTTCGGCCCCACGGCGTTCTATGCCGCGGCGCTGAACCTCTTCACTATCGTCGCGGCCCTGGCGCTGTGGCGTCCTCTGGGAGTGTATGCCTTTTCGATCGGCTACACCGCGGGCGCCTGCGCGCAGCTCGCCGTCGTGTGGTTGGCCTCGCGCTCCACCATGGCGGCGGCCGAAAGCGGCGTCTGCACGGTGCATTGGCGCGAGATTCTGGCCAAGCCGGCCTTCTTCGCGGTGTACGCGCTGGGCCTCGGATTGAACGTCACCTTCACCCGCGCCTACGCCACCCACGCCGGTCCCGGGATGGCCGCAGCGCTGGACTACTGCATGCGCGGCGTCTCGGTGCCCATGGCCCTGCTGGTGAATCCCATCACCAACTCGCTGCTGCCGGAAATCGCGCGGCTGCGCAGCGTATTCCGCCTGCGCGAAGCCTTCCGCCTGATTGATCGCACCATCGCCCTGGCCGCCCTGGCGGTAGGCGCCGGATGCGCCTTCGCGCTGGCCTTCCGCCGGCCGGCCATCGCCCTGTTCTTCCAACACGGCAACTTCACCGCGGAATCCACCACCCTGGTCTCCGCCGTGTTTCTGGGCATGGGGCCGGCCGTGGTCGGATGGACCCTGCTCGAAATCGCCTCGCGCTCGCTGTTCGCCCTGGACCGCCGCGGCCCTCCGGTGCTGGCCGCTTTCCTGCCGCTGCTGCTGAATGCCGTCATCACGCTGCGCTCCGGATCGTTCCAACCTGAGCGCATCGGCCTGGGCGCCTCCGTAGGTCTGGCGGCGGGTTTCGCCGTGCTTTTCGCGACCATGCGCATCCGGCGGCGCTCGTGGCTGGAGGAGGGGTAAGCGGCCGCGGCGGCCGGACGCGGGGGCTGGCCTCCCATAAGCGCAAAAATCATGCGGTTGGCAAACCCGCCCCGCCAACGCCGTTTCCAGCCAGTTGCGAGGTCGCCGGGCGCGGCGGGAACCGGGCCATTGTACGAGTGGGGGACTTATACGGCCGTGTGATTTCAAGATCGCGATCGCCCACGATTCCGACGAGCCCACAGGACCCGCAAGCAAGATCCCGTCCCAAGCAGCGAAAGCTGCCCTGCCTCGTACGATCGGCCATCCAGACTCCCGCATCGCCAAGATGAAGGATGGCGGCACTCACATGGCGCACAAAGCGGAACATGCCGTGGACTTGTCCAGCGGCGCTCTGCTGGCGGTTACGTTGCAGGCAGCCGATCAAGGCGAAACGACAACGCCGTTAATCGCGACCGATCCCGCGAAGCTCGGCTTCCGGCCTGTCCCGCTGGTCCGGAGCTTTGTCCGAGTTGCCAGTCACAAGCTCAGAACCACTCAGAATAAGACCTTATGGCGTAAGCTCCAAGACCAGTTAGGAGAGTCGGCGAGCACTCGTCCAAACAAATCCCAAGGGCGTTTAGCTTTAGCGACCTCAGATACGGTCGGGACAAGGCGGTCCGCGGCTTCTTCGTCCACCGATGCGACCCGGTGGCACCTCCTACAAAGACGCGCGAAGCCGGCGCGACCTGGGATGAATCAACTGTCCCGGAGCGCCGGCCGCACCCATTCCACTTAACGCCGGTCAAGCCGAAACCGGTCACGCGGACAATTGAACCAGGGTCTTGAGGGTCCCCAGGTACTCCCGGCCTTTCCTGATTGCTTCCCTGGCCGCGGGCACGGACTTCTTGCTGGTAAACCAACCTTTCTCCTTCGCCGCGACGAACGTCTCGAATTCCTTGATCGCCTTTTCCAATGCGGTCGTACCCTGCCTGAGAGAGGCTCGGGCGGGATTCAAGGAGTCCAGGCAGTGGTGCTCGTATATCTGGCCGAGTTCCTCGAGCTTTCCATTGGCCTGAATCCACTGCGCGTCGCGCGTGATGGCCCGCTCCTTTTCGACCGATTGACCGGTTCCATTTCCAAAGATGGCCTGATGACGGCTGGTCATCAACTGCTCCGCGGCCGCGATGTCGTGGTGTATAGCCTTGGCGCGGATAAGCGCCGTGGAAAAGGCAGTGGTTGGCCTCGTACAGATGCTACTCAGCGATTCAATTTTTGCGATGTGAGCGTCAGTTGTTTTACCCATTGGGTTACTCCTTTCTTAGTCCTGTACGCCCTTGAGGACGCCTTGCGCGGCCTTCAGAGTGTTGATAAGTTGTTTCTGGCTTTGAAGGACTGCGTCCGCGGCTTTCGCAGCCTTTTGCAGATTTGCAAGGATCGCTTCCCGCTCCTTGCGCTTGTTGAGCATTGGTTGCAGCAGGTTGGCCATTTCAGAATCTCCTCTTTCGATCTCGAGAGTTTGCTCTCTACACTCATAAGCGATGTTTGGACGGCTATTCCCTCAGGAAACAGAGATCTTCTCGAAGTCCGCCTGTCCGACGGCATCTCGTTCCCACATTGCTGGGGTCAGGCGGCGGCTCCGGTGCATCGCTGTTTGTGCATGGCATTCAAATCGTTCCGCTGTTCTTCTTCTCATTCTCGCCACCGGGTGAGGGAACAAATTCGGAAAAGTCGCTTTGAAAGATGAAGGAGAGTTTTCACCAGGAGAAGCTTATGGCGAAGATTAAGACGTACAAAGTGACAGACGCTAAGGACGCCAAGAAAATGACCGATAGCGTAAACAAGGTACTCAAGCTGCTCGGGCTCGGCCAATATGTGAAGTGCAAGGTGCCGGCCGATGCTTGGATCAAAGCCAACGCGCCCGATGGCAAGTTGGACGTAATACTCGAAGCTTCCGTCGATCCGAAGTCGCACCAGGGGCCGATTAAAGTTTCAGCGAAAGCCTCAAATGGAACGACATCGGTGATGGGGGTTTACACAATGGCGCAAGCCATTTATGACAAGGTCCAGAAGGAACTCGTAGCCGCGGGGCTCGTCTAAACGAACGGGCTGCCCAAAAAGAACAGGCGGGCATGCTCGCTCGCGACGCTGGACTCGGTGGGCCGTTCGCGCAGGCAAATGGGGGCCTCCCTTTTTCCGCAGCCCTGTATCGCCCCCCGCTGTTTGATGTAAGAACAAGGCCAGCTTTCGGCCTCCCAGCCGCTCAACCGAAAGCTCCTTCCACAACACGCCCAAATGCTCAAACTTAAGAGGTCGTCTTTCGTCAAGCGCCGCCTGCGATACAGGCCTGGCCGATCGCCAACTACCTGCACCAACCCGGGTGGCTGGTCGGCCACACGGACATTGGAGAGAGCCGCTATCGTGGAGTTTACTCCTGCCTTGTCGCCCAGCGTTTACCGATGTTCTTGGCTTCGGGCGTAATACGCGACACTCGTACAAAGCTGTGATTTGGGCGACGGGGATCAGGAAATCCGCTTCAGGGAAGTTCCACCCCAACGCGGCTCGCGCAGCAGAATCGCCCGATACCGCGGGCATGTTCGAATCGGCGTATCGTAACGCCTATTCGAGGAGGAGACATTTCGTCTTCGCCTTCCTCCGTGTCTCCCCGTCAAAGCTTCGGCATTCGCGGAATCCACCTCGGCACGGCCCGGCAGAACGCGTCGTACTCCGCGCCGAACGTGGCCCGCAGGCGCGGCTCTTCGTAGCCCAGCACAAACAGGTGGAAGGCCAGGCAGACGGCAGCGCCATATTCCAGAATCGCCACATTGCCGAGCAGCAGACCCTGCCCGAAAATGGCGCTCGCCACCGCCACGTACATCGGATTCCGCACGTACCGATAGAGGCCGGTTACCACCAGGTGGCGGGTGGGCAACACCGGCGCGGGCGTGCCCAGGCCCTGCAGGGCGAACCGCGCAAACGAATCCAGCAGCCCCCAGCAGCCCAGGGCAATCAGCACGCAACCCGCCGGCCGGAACAGCCAGATTCCCCCGAACGGCGGCAGCATCCGCCAGCGGCCGATCCACCACGGCGCCACTCCCGCCACGAACCCCGGAGCGATCGCCAGGAAGACTACGGATCCGGCGATCGACAGCACCCTTCTGGTCATCCCGTCCGCACGGTGAGCCTGACAGCGCCGGCTACCTCGCGTTCGGGAACATCGCGGGTCTGCCGCGTTTTGCGGTCCACCAGCTCCACCAGACCGGCGGATAGCTTCTTCCCGATCACAATTCGCAGCGGCACGCCGATCAGATCGGCGTCCTTGAACTTCACGCCCGGACGCTCATCGCGGTCGTCCATCAGGGCGTCCAACCCCTCCGCCAGGCATTCCCGGTAGATCGATTCGGCCGCCTGGCGCTGCGCCGCGTCGGCAAAATTGGCCGGCGTGATCACCACGTCGAAGGGCGCGATGGCCGCCGGAAGGATCATCCCGTCCTTGTCGTGCCGAAGCTCGATGGCCGCACAGAGAATCCGCTCAATGCCGATCCCGTAAGACCCCATGATGGGCGTAAGCTCTCGCCCGTCCTGGTTGAGCACGCGGAGCCCCATGGACTCCGAATACTTGTACCCCAGCTTGAAAATGTGCCCGATCTCGACGGTCTTGCGAATGTCCAGCGCAGCGCCGCAGCCGGGGCACCCATCGCCCGCCGCCACTTGCCGCAGATCGTGCAGTTCCGCCTGAAAATCCTCCCCCAGGGTCACGTTGCGCAGGTGGTAATCGTCGCGGTTAGCGCCGGCGATCATATTCCGCCGACCCGCCAGGGCGCGGTCCGCCAGGATCGGCATGTTGGCCACCCCGACCGGCCCAAGCGATCCGGCCGCCGCGCCGAACCACGCCACGATCTCATCCGGCCGCGCGGCGCGGAATTCTGGGTCGCCCGCTACCGCCCCGAACTTGGCCTCGTTCAGTTGATGATCGCCGCGCAGCATCACCAGCACCGGCTTGCCGTCCGCCACCAGCACCAGGCTTTTCATCTGAGAGCTTTCGGGTAGCCCGGTGAATGCGGCGATGTCCGCGATGGTCTTGCGTCCCGGCGTGTGGAACGGTTCGGGCGCCAGGTCGCCTTCGGGGTCCGCGGCGACTGGCGGCGCGGCTTCGGCCACCGCCTTTTCCAGATTGGCCGCGTGGCCGCAGCCGGAACACACCGCCACGAAATCCTCGCCCGCCTCCGAGGCCACCATGAACTCGTGCGACTGGCTCCCGCCCATGGCCCCCGAGTGCGCTTCCACCACCAGGTAGTTCAGGCCGCAGCGGTCGAAAATCCGGCAATATGCCTGGTAGTGTTTCTGGTAAGCCGCATCCAGCCCGGCCAAGTCCATATCGAAGGAGTACGAATCCTTCATCAGGAATTGCCGCACCCGCAGCAGCCCCGATTTCGGCCGCGGCTCGTCGCGGAACTTGGTCTGGATCTGATACCAGATCTGCGGAAGCTGCTTGTAGCTGCGCAGTTCGCCGCGCGCGATGGTGGTCATCACCTCTTCGTGGGTCATCGCCAGGCAGAGTTCCCGGCCAAAGCGGTCCTTGAGGCGGAAAAGATTCTCGCCCATGATGTCCCACCGCCCCGATTCCTGCCACACCTCGGCCGGGTTCAGCGCCGGCAGGTACATCTCCTGGGCGCCGATGGCGTCCATTTCTTGCCGGACGATGGCCTGGACCTTCAGCAGGGACCGCTGCGCCAGAAACAGGTAGCTGTAAATCCCCGCCGAAAGCTGGCGAATGTACCCCGCGCGCAGCAGCAGTCGGTGGCTGGCGACTTCCGCCTCGGCCGGCGTGTCGCGCAACGTAGGAATGTGCAACCTGCTCCACAGCATAGGCTTGAAAAAGGTTTACCAATTCTAGCATGAGCAAACTGAGGAGGTTTGCGCGGCCTGCGGACGGCCAACCGGGATCCGGGACCCGATGAGTGGCGAGGGTGACGGCGGATGTTGGGGGACCCCGCGCTAAGGGGGGCCGCTATTGGGTGCACCCTCCTGGAAGGCGACTCCGGCCAGCGTCCGGCAGGGGGTGTTTAAACTGATAACAAGGCCCAAGCGTGGGTCTCTCTGGAGCGTGATGCGAATCGCGATTTAGTTTGCCGTGCCGCTTCTCGCCGCCACCGGCGATCCAGCGCCGGCCCGGCCAATCTTCAAGGTGGGAGTGGCACAGAGGGCCTTCCTGCCAGGGGGACCCCATCACTGGCGCGGCGCGAAGACGCACGCGCTTTTGACGTCTGTCTGGTATCCCGCGGATTCCACGGCGGCGGAGAAGCCGCAGTGGATCGGGCCGCCGAACGCGCCTCTGTTCCCAATCGGCGCCGCCGCCCCGGATGCGAGGCCGGCAGCCGGGAAGTTTCCGCTCATCGTGCTGTCCCACGGAACAGGCGGCTCGGCAGCCATGATGGGCTGGCTTAGAACCGCGCTGGCCGCGCATGGATACATCGCTGCCGCCGTCAATCATCCCGGCAACAATGCCGTGGAGCCATACACGCCGCAAGGCTTCTCACTGTGGTGGGAGCGAGCAACCGACCTGAGCCAGGTGATCGACAAGATGCTGGCCGATCCGGAATTTGGCGCGCGCATCGATTCCGGCCGAATTGCGGCTGCCGGATTTTCACTGGGCGGCTACACCATGATGGAAATCGCCGGAGGAATTACCGATCGGGCCGCGCTGCGGGAGTTCTGCGGTTCGCCGGCGGCGGACGGCATTTGTAAGCCGCCGCGTGCGCGCCGTTTTCGCCATTGCGCCGGCATTGGGACCCGCATTTCGGCCGGAGGGGCTGAAGAAGATTGCGATCCCGGTCGAAATCGTGGCAGGCATCGACGACGATAACGTGCCGATCGGCAGCAGCGCCAAGTATTTTGCCGCGCACATTCCCGGGCCGTCAGGGCCTTCCCCTGCTTTGTACCGACAAACCCGGCGTGAATCGCGACGCCATTCACCAAATGACGTCCGCGATGGCGATCGAGTTCTTTGACGCCCACTTGGGAACGCAGAAGCCATGACCTCCTAAGACGCCGGCGACCAGGGGTGCCTCGGCGCCTCAGCGCCCGATTTCCGGTCTGCTGCGAGATTTTTCGAGAGAGAATAGACCCATGGGTTTGATGGATCTGCTGCTGGGCCGCCCGCTTGCCACCGAAGAAGAGAAAGCTGAAAGGATCGGGCCGGCCAAAGGTCTGCCCATTTTCGGCCTGGATGCGCTCAGCTCCGCCGCCTATGGACCGGAAGCGGCCCTCACGCTCCTGATCCCGCTGGGAATGGCGGGCGTGGCCTACATCGTCCCCATCAGCATCAGCATCATCATCCTGCTGGGCATCGTTTATTTCTCTTACCGCCAGACCATCATGGCGTATCCCCTGGGCGGCGGATCCTATACCGTGGCCAGCGAAAATCTGGGCGTGTGGCCGGGACTTCTGGCGGCCGCCTCGCTCATGGTGGACTATATCCTGACGGCCGCCGTGGGCATCTCGGCGGGCGTCGGCGCCTTGATTTCCGCCGTGCCTTCGCTCGAAAAGCACACCCTGGCCCTGTGCCTGTTTATTCTCCTGCTGGTGACGCTGGTGAACCTGCGCGGCGTCAGCGAGACCGGCGGCATTTTCCTCATCCCGGCCTACCTGTTCGTCTTCTGCCTGCTCACCATGATTGTGCTCGGCGCCATCAAGACCCTGTTGGCCGGCGGCCATCCCATCCCCGTGGTGGCGCCTCCCCACTTGGCCGGCGCGGTGGAAACCGTCAGTCTTTGGCTGCTGTTACGGGCTTTCGCCAGCGGCTGTACGGCCCTCACCGGCGTGGAGGCGGTCAGCAACGGGGTGATGGCTTTCAAGGAGCCCGCCCCCGTCACGGCGCGCTTCACCCTCACCCTGGTGATCGCCATTCTGGTCGCCATGCTGCTGGGCGTGGCGTTTCTTTCCAAAGCCTACGGCATCGCCGCCACGGCTCCCGGCCAGCAGGGCTACCAGAGCGTGCTCTCGCAGTTGCTGGCCGCGGTCGCCGGCACGGGAGTCTTTTATGGCGTGAGCATCGCGTCGATTCTGGCCGTGCTGGCGCTCTCCGCCAACACCGCCTTTGCCGATTTTCCGCGCCTGGCCCGCGCCATCTCGCTGAATGGCTTCCTACCCCATGGCTTGGCGATGCGCGGCCGGCGACTGGTCTACACCCAAGGCGTTTATGCGCTGGGCTTCGCGGCCGCCGTGCTGCTGATCCTGTTCGGAGGCGTCACTGACAACCTCATCCCCCTCTACGCCGTAGGCGCCTTCCTGGCCTTCACCATCTCGCAGGCCGGCATGGTGGTGCACTGGCGGCGCGTGGGCGGCCCCGGCGCCACTAAAAGCATGTTTATCAATGGCTTGGGCGCCGCCGCCACCGGAATTACCGTGCTGGTTGTGCTGGTGGCCAAGTTTACTGAAGGCGCCTGGATCACTCTGCTGCTCATTCCGCTGCTCATTTTGATGATGCGGATGGTGCGGCGCCATTACAACCACGTGGCCCTGGAAACTTACGACGCCACCCGCCTGAACACCCGTGAGCTGACCCCGCCCATTGTGGTAATCACCATGGACCGCTGGACGCGCATCACCCACCGCGCGCTGCGCTTCGCCATGAGCATCTCTCCGGACGTGGTGGCCCTGCATGTTGACGATGGTGTGGATTGCAAGCTCCCGTCGCAGTGGGCCTCCCTGGTGGAGGAACCCGCCCGGCAAGCCGGCTTGACCCCGCCGCCGCTGACCATGGTGGATTCGCCCTACCGGTTCGTAATCCGCCCGGTGCTGGACTTCGTGCTCAACCTGGAAAAGAAGAATCCCCACCGGCTGATCGCGGTTCTCATCCCGGAGCTGGTGGAGCGCCGCTGGTATTACAACCTGCTCCACAACCATCGCTCGGCGGTGCTGAAGGCCCTGCTCTTATTTCAGGGCGACCAGCGCATCACCGTGATCAACATCCCGTGGTATCTCCCCACCGACCCCGGCGCCTCCCGCCGCGGGGGCGTTGGGTAAGCAGTGGGATTGACGGGGAGTCTCTTGGAAGGTGTGGCTCGGAGCCAACTCCCGCCTGAGTACGGATAGGAACTTTTCGTCAAGATGAGCGCCGGATGTTCCAATCGACGTGAGCGGCGTTTACCAGGAGTGAAGCTTCCCACAACGGACTTCCGGCCCGGAACTGGTACGATAACTTCCGGGTACGCCGTGATACAGGCACAATCAGCTTCTGGACCGAGCTGCCGAATTGAGGAGGTCAGCGATCGTGTCCAGTTGGTCAGCCAATACTCCCACCACTTTTTTTATTGCCGTACTCTACGCCGATGAAAACTAAAGTATCGGCCCCTCGGGTCGGCGCTCCCGGCCCACACACGCGTGGCGCTCGCGATGACTACGCCCGGCTGCCCGCGGGTTCGATTGGTCCCGAAGGACCCGGGGGGATCAATTCGCCGTATATAATGGCCTTATTTGCGGAGGTAGGGCGCTGTGCAAATCTCCCAGAAAGCGCGAGAATTCTGGAAGGCGACCGTACTTGTCCCGTTGCTGGGATTGGGTCTGCTGCACGCGCAGCCAATCATTACGACGGTGGCCGGCATGGGGCGGATACTCACCGGGCTTGGCGGTCCGGCTACGAGGGTGCCGTTGGCCAACCCTCTAGGAATGGCCTTTGATTCCAAGGGCAACTTGTATCTCGCCGACAATCAGCAAAACGTCGTCTTACAGGTGACGCCAGCGGGCGTCGCCACGGTGTTCGCGGGGAATGGTTTGAAGGGATTCACCGGCGACGGTGGACCAGCAACCGCCGCGGCTTTCGTGGGGCCAATGGCTATTGCCGTGGATGCGGCCGACCACGTCTATATCGCCGACAACAATAACCAAAGAATTCGCAAAGTGAGCAGCACGGGGATCATCACTACCTTTGCCGGAGGAGGCGCCGCCCTTGACGGGACCTACGAGATCCCTGCCGTCAGCGGGTCGATATTCGAGCCGCAGGGCCTCGCGTTCGACAGCGCCGGGGACCTCTACATCGTCGAAAGCGCCGCTTCCTGCCTGATTGACAAAGTGACGCCGGACGGCACCATTCATCACGTAGCTGGAGTGGGTTGCGGGTTCTCGGGCGACGGGGGGCCTGCCGCCAATGCACAACTCCTCTTTCCCCAGGGAATAGCGGTCGATAGCCAAGGAAACCTCTACATCGCCGATCGAAACAACAATAGGGTTCGTAAAATAGACGCTAACGGCACCATCTCGACGTTCGCCGGAAATGGCCAGGTAGGGTATAGCGGCGATGGGGGACTCGCAACGTCAGCCTCGCTCAGTTTACCGGCAAGCGTCGCTATTGACGCCGGCGGAAATGTCTATATCGCGGACCAATACAATGATGCCATCCGCAAAGTCAACCGGGCTGGAATCATCACGACCGTCGCGGGCAACGGCACGTCAGGCTTTTCGGGCGACGGCGGGCCGGCAACCTCAGCGTCACTCGATCTGCCCTACGGAGTGGCTATAGATCCTGCCGGCAATATCTACGTGTCGGAGCAAAACAATCGACGCGTCCGCCGTGTTTCCGTGTCGGGCACCATAAGCACGGTGGTGGGTAACGGAATCTCAAATTTCGCCGGAGATGGCGGCCAAGCCACTCAGGCGGCACTGGATTTTCCTTCGGGCGTGAAGGTCGATAGCCTGGGCAATCTGTTCATCGCGGATTCGATGAATCATAGAGTTCGAAAGGTGACGCCAGCGGGAACAATCACGACCGTCGCGGGCAACGGCACGGCCGGTTTTTCGGGAGACGGCGGGGCCGCGGCGAGCGCACAGTTGAACACCCCGGTAGCAGTCGCAATTGACTCCAATGGAAATATTTATATTTCGGACCAAGCGAACAACCGCGTCCGGCGGGTGACTCCGAATGGGGTAATCGGCACGTACGCCGGAAGTGGACAATACGGCTATTCCGGAGATGGCGGTCCTGGCACAAGTGCCTCGTTGCGGTTTCCCGCGGGTCTATCGGTCGACACGGTTGGGAATTTGTATGTTGTAGATCTAAACAGCAACCGAATCAGAAAGGTCACCCCGGCCGGAATAATCACGACGGTTGCCGGTACCGGCAACGCCGGCTTCTCGGGCGACGGGGGGCCGGCAACAGCAGCTACGCTAAACTATCCCAATGATGTGGCAGTGGATCCGGCAGGTAATCTGTACATTACCGATAGTGCGAATAAGGTGGTTCGGAAAGTGACCGCAAACGGAATCATCAACACGATAGCTGGGACCGGGGTAAACCCCGGTCCCGGCGAGATCGAAGGAGTGAGCGCCACCGACGACTTTCTAGACTTCCCTTGCGGTATTGCGGTTGACAACGCAGGTAATCTTTATGTCGCGGCCGACACGTATATTCACCGAATCAACGCAGCGGGTGTGATCACCCTTTTAGTTGGAGGGGGACTTAAGGGGTATCAG
>DATJRE010000090.1:0-18192 GCA_035505095.1 Bryobacteraceae bacterium
GGTGGACATGCAATCGAACTTCTCGGTGGCCGATACGCTGGGAGCGCTGGTGACGGCGCACGCCGGGGGCACCCACGGCTATGCGCCCTCGCATCCGGAAATGCTGGCGTCGTTTTTCATCGCGGGGCCGGATGTGGGGCGGGGAATTTCGCTCGGCGAAATCGACATGCGTAGCATCGCGCCGACGCTGGCAGCCTACCTGGGCTTCCCGTTTCCTTCGGCCGAGCTGAAGCCTCTGGCATTGGGTGCCGGCGCTCGGCCCTGAGGGCTATTTGGCCGGCGCGGCCCCGGTCTGGTCTTTGTGGGCCAGACCGAGCATCCCCCAGTCGCTGAGTTCCGTGTGGCGGCTTTCGCCGTTCGGTGGGCCTGCCTCCCGGACGTGAAAGGCCACGTCTTGCCCGCGGACTTCCACCAGCGCGTGTCCGAAAAACCAGCCGTCCTGGTAGCGTCCCGATGCCCGCAGATGGCCGCCCGAACTTACCATCGAGACGTACGTCACCCCTTCCAGTTCGAGGTGCAGCATCTGGTGGATGTGCCCCGCCACCACATACTGGACGCCGTACCGCTTGGCAAGCTGGTGTAGCGGGAAATTGGGATTCCGCAGCGCCACATTCACGATCCAGGAAGGCCGGTGCATGACCACGATCTTCAGAGGCTGCGCGGCGTGAGCTTGCAAATCCGCTTCCAGAAACGCCAGTTCCCCGGGCGCCAGTTCGTCGGACCGGCTGTTGTCGAGGATGGTGAAATGCGCGGTTTCGTAGTCGAAGCTGTAGTGCGGAGGGTGCCGCGCGTACTGGCGGAAGAGCCGCTCCGATTCGGCCGACCAGATGTCGTGATTGCCCGGCGCCAGGTACACCGGAGAGGGCCGCAACAGTTGTAAAATCCGGGTGGCCTCGCGCCACTCGGCTTCCGCGGCGCGGTCGTCCAAGCCCTGGATGGTATCCCCCACGCTGACCACGAACGCGGGGTTTTCGGCGGCCGCCTCTTTGCAGACCTGCTGGTAGACGCCCGGTTGGGCTTCGCCGGTGCGGTCGCCCAGAATCGCGAAGCGGAAGGAATCGGGCGCCGCGGCCGTGAGAATCGCTACCCATGACGCCAGCAGCAAACCACCCGGCAGGAGCGCGCGGCTACCGCGGAATCGATGCAGCATCCACTCCATTCTCGCAGGGCCGCTATGAGATGATTTAAGGCGCGCAGGCTAACGCATGCGCTGCCAGTGGCCGCCGTCAATGATACGATTGTTCGCGTGGCCCAGTCGCACCCCCATCGTCTTCTCCCGGTTCTATTTGCCTCTCTCACCCTGCTGGCGATTTCGCCGCCCGTAACCGCGCAGGTGACCGCTGCCATCTCCGGCCGCATCGAGGATGCCTCCGGCACCGGGGTGCGGGGCGTCACGGTGATCCTCAAGAATCTCGAAACCGGCGCCACCCGGACCGTCACTACAGGCGACGCGGGCGATTTCCGGGTGCTGTCGCTGCCCGTCGGCCCGTATCAGGTACGGGCGGAACGCGCGGGCTTCAAAACCGAGGTGCGCAACGGTGTCAACCTCGTGGTGGGCCAGGAAGCGGTGGTGCGGATGCGCCTGGAGATCGGCGATCTGGCCCAGGAAGTCACCGTCAGCGAAGAGGTGCCGGTGGTCAATACCACCACCGCCTCAGTTTCCGGACTGGTGGGGGAGCGCGAAATCAAAGACCTGCCGCTCAACGGCCGCAGCTTCGATAACCTGATGACCCTCAACCCGGGGGTGATCAACTACAGCCTGAAGAGCGCCAACACCAGCACCAGCAACGGCAACACTTTCTCCGTGGATGGCCGCCGCCCCATGGACAACCTGGTGCTGCTCAATGGCATCGAATACACCGGCTCCAGCCAGCTTGCCATCACCCCGGGCGGTGTGAGCGGCTACCTGCTGGGCATCGACGCCGTGCGCGAATTCAACGTGGAAACCGACACCTACGGCGCCGAGTACGGCAAGCGCTCCGGAGCGCAGGTCAGCGTGATCACGCAATCCGGAACCAACGCACTGCATGGCACGCTATTCGAATTTCTGCGCAACAGCGCGGTGGATTCGCGTAGCTTCTTCGCCCAGACCTCCTTCACGCCGCCCTTCCGCCAGAACCAGTTCGGAGGCGCGCTGGGCGGCCCGCTGAAAAAGAACCGGCTGTTTCTGTTCGGGAATTACGAAGGCTTCCGGCAGGCCGAAACTCAGAGCAGCGTCAGCGTGGTTCCCGATGCCAAGGTTCGCCAGGGCACCTTTCCCAACTCCTCCGGAACCTATTTGCCGGTTGCCAATCTCAACCCGGCCATGCTGCCCTATTTCTCCTTCTGGCCGCAGGCCAACGGCCCCGAGCTACTGGTGAACGGACTGCCCAGCGGCACCGCATTTTCGTATACCAATCCGAACCAGCACATCCGCGAAGACTTCGGCACCGCACGGCTCGATTACACCCTTGGCAACCGGAATTCCATCTCCGCCTCCTACACCATCGACGATGGCAACAGCCTGATCCCTCTGGCCGACCCTTTGTTCGGTTCCTACAGCACCCTGCGCATGCAGGTGGCCAGCGTGCAGGATACGATGATCTTTTCGCCGAATTTCCTGGCCACTGCCCGGGCCGGATTTTCGCGCGCGGGCTTCAACCTGGATTCCTCCCTGGCGGCGCAGTTCCCGTCCGACCTCTCGTTCGTCGAGGGAGCCGGGCCGGGCGGCATTGTGGTGAATGGCGGCGTCACCACCACGGGCCTTTCCGGTATCACCTCAGCCGGCCCCAACAACGCCGCGGGCGTCTGGAATCGCCGCAATCTGTACACCTATTCTTACGATGTGGCGATCAGCAAGGGCCGCCACCAGATCAGCGCCGGCGTGTGGACGCAGTGGCTCCAGGACAATGAGGACTCCGCCTCGCGCCAGCTTGGGCAGGCCACCTTCACCAGCCTGACCACCTTCCTGCAGGGGACCGTGAGCACTTTCCAGGTGGTTCCCACCGCCAACGAACTGGGCTGGAGAAGCTTCTTCGGCGCCTGGTATTTCCAGGACACCATCAAGCTGCGGCCCAACCTGACCCTCCGCGCGGGCATCCGGCAGGAATCCACCGACGGCTGGAACGAGGTCTTTGGAAGAGCCGCAAATTACATTCCAGACGCCAACGGAATTCTCGAAACGGCTCCCCGTGTGGCCGGTTCGGTCTTCACCCAAAACCGCGCCAAGTGGCTGTTCGGCCCCCGCGTGGGCCTGGCCTGGGACCCCACCGGCCACGGGAAAATGTCCATCCGCGCGGGCTTCGGCACCTACTATTCGCTGATCGACGATCTGGCGTTCCTGCTGAATTCGCTGCCACCCTATAACGGATCGATTTCGGATTCCGGGTCGCTGTCTTCGATTGTCCCCATCGTACCCAACGCGCCGGTTCCGCCATCCTGCGGCCCCGGCGTTCCCACGCCTTGCACTACGTATGCTCCGCAGGGCGTCCAGGCCGATGCGCAAACGGCCACGGTGCAAGAGTGGAGTCTCTCGGTGGAGCGCGAACTCACCCCCACCACCGTGTTGCGCGTGGCCTATGTCGGGTCGTTCGGCTACCATGGCCTGCTTAGCGTGGACCCCAACACCATTCCAGCCACCGTCTGCACCACGGCGGGCGGCTGCCAGGCCGGCGGCGTGGCCACCAGCGGGAGTCCCGCCACCGCGGCCAACCAGAGCCACGTGCCGCAGGGCGCGCAGTATATCCCGGTGGGAACCCGTCCGAACCCATACCTGGGCGCCGGTTTCTTCTGGTACACCGAAGGCAATAGCAGCTACAACGCCCTGGAAACCGACGTGTTTCATCACCTGAGCCGGGGCTTCGAGATCCGCGCTAACTACACCTGGTCGAAGAACCTGGACATGAATTCGGGGCTGACCGGCGCGCAATCGTCGAACCAGTCGCAGATGGTTCTGGACCGCAACGACGTGGGCCGCGACTGGGGACCCTCCGCCCTGAACGCGGCTTCCCAGGCCAGCATCTCGGCACGCTATGAGCTGCCCTTCGGACCGGGCAAGCAATGGTTGAAGAGCGGCGGCGTGGAGAGCAAGGTGCTGGGCGGCTGGCAGCTCAACGCCATCACCACGCTGCTGAGCGGATTCCCGTTCACGCCCGTGATCGGCTCCAACCGCTCAGGCGATGGAGACACGCGCAATCCCGACCGGCCGTCCCTGAACCCCGCATTCAGCGGCCCTGTCGTTCTGGGGCAACCCGGCCAGTGGTTCAATCCGAACGCCTTCGTGCTGCCCGCGGCCGGCACGTACGGAAACCTGGGGCGCGGCGTATTCAGCGGGCCGGGCCTGGCCGATCTGGACTTCTCGCTGTTCAAGACAACCGCTCTATCGGAGCGCGCCGGCCTGCAGTTTCGCGCCGAGTTCTTCAATATTCTGAACCATCCGAACTTCGGCACGCCCAATGCCACGGTGTTCTCCAGCGGCGCCATCAACGCCTCGGCCGGGCTGATCACCACGCTCGCCACCACGCCGCGCCAGATACAATTCGGGCTGAAGCTGATTTTCTGAGGAAGGGCAGCGATTATATACTGTTGGATGACAAATCCAGTACTCGATAGGAGGGCGAAATGAGGGATCTTGCAAAACTAGGCGTAGTCTGTGTTCTTACCGTGATGGGAAGCGGCTTCAGCGTCGCTTTCGCGCAACTGGCCCAGTCGCCGGCCGACAAGTACATCGCCGCCATGGACAACCCGTCGCGCGACCTGAAGGTCGACGAGGTGATCGCCAAACTGGGACTCAAGCCCGGCGATATTGTGGCCGACATCGGTTCCGGCAGCGGGTCGTTTTCCATTCCGATGGCCAAGGCGATCGCGCCGAACGGGGTGCTCTACGCGGTGGATATCGACCAGAAGATGCTCGACCACGTCGCCCAACGCGCCAAGGACGCGGGTGTTTCCAATTTGCGGACGGTTCTCGGCGAATACGATGACCCCAAACTGCCGGTCAAGAATTTGGACGTGGCGTTCTTTCACCGGGTCCTGCACATGATTGAACACCGGCAGGCGTATCTGGACGCTACGGCCAAATATCTCAAACCGGACGGCCGTGTCGTGGTGATCGACAAGAACCACAAAGATTCGCCCGATAGCTGGATGTGGCTCAACCAGTCGGACGTCGACACGTGGATGGCCGCCATCGGCTTCTATCCAGCCGAAACCTTCGATATCTACGACAGCAAGTATTTCGTGGCGTACCAGCGCCCCTATGGCAATAGCGTGCTTCTAAAGAGACACACCGCCAGGAAGAACTAAGGGGCACTCCGCGCCGGCAAACACCCGCTGCCTTTCAGCGCTCATGGACCTGCGGGATACCGCCGCGCCGGTAGAAGCGCTACCCTGTCAAGGATGGCGATTTTTCTGTGCAGGTGGCCCAACGGGAGCTTCTCAATCGTTGGCGCTGCGGACAAGTCGGACGCCGTGATGCAGTTGGACGAAATCGGCGACACGGACGGCGCCGAAATCCGCTGCATGCCGGCCTGCCTGATCGATTTCGAAATTGCCGCGCCCGACGCCGGCAGCGAAATCGATTTTGACCCTTTGGTCCGTTTCAATGCCTTCGGAGATGAAACACGCGAGTTCATTCTCGAAAAGGCATACCCGAAACTGAACCAGGCGCTGGCAACGGTGGCGGAGATCGAAACCAAGGATCCCGCGGCCGCCCAGGCATTATGGGCCGAGGCACTCGCTTTCGAGAAGAATTGCGTTCATCATGAGCCCGTCTCCGCGGATACGGAAATCGGGCGGCGGATTCAGCGCCAGACGGGGATGTCCGGTGCAGTGGCCAACCGAGTCGTGCGGCGAGCCGGTATGCGGCTGTTGAAATCGTCAAAAACGGATCTGGGCCCGAAACAATAAACCTGCGCCTGGCGAACACGGACGGTTCGCCAGGCGGGTCCCACAAAATGCGCCGGCCATCCCAATGTTGCAGACGCGCCGGCTTGCGCGATCCGGACAGCGTGAGTCAGTGTGCTGTCCCGCTTACCGCTTGCTCCCCCGCGCGGCTCCGAACCCAATGCCCGGAGCCGCGACAACGAGGGGAGTTCTAGGCGAGGTCGTAGCGATCGAGGTTCATCACCTTGTTCCACGCAGCCGCGAAGTCCTTCACAAACGCCTCCTTCGAGTCGTCACATGCATAGACTTCCGCGATGGCGCGCAGTTGGGAATTCGAACCGAAGATCAGATCGACGCGAGTGCCGGTCCACTTGCTTTCGCCGGTCGCACGATCGCGCCCTTCATACACGCCTTCGGACGTAGAGGAGGGCTGCCACTTGGTATTCATGTCGAGCAGGTTGACGAAGAAATCGTTCGTCAGCGTGCCTGGCCGGTGGGTGAAGACGCCGTGCTTGGAATGCCCAAAGTTGGCATCCAGGGCGCGCAATCCGCCGATGAGAACCGTCATCTCGGGAGCAGTCAGCGTGAGCAATTGCGCCCGATCCACCAGCAGCTCTTCGGCCGGTCTTTGGTTTCCGTTCCCGAGGTAGTTGCGGAACGCGTCTGCCTTCGGTTCGAGCACGGCGAACGAGTGCACATCGGTCTGCTCCTGCGAAGCATCCGTGCGCCCCGCCGAGAAGGGAATCTTCACGTCGTGGCCGGCTTTTTTGGCAGCTTCCTCGATGGCCGCGTCCCCGCCCAGCACGATCAGGTCAGCCAGCGAGACCTTCTTGCCGCCGGAGTGCGTGCTGTTGAACTCCTTCTGAATCGTTTCCAGCGTGGGCAGGACCTTGGCCAGTTCAGCAGGCTGATTGATTTCCCAATCCTTCTGCGGGGCGAGGCGAATGCGCGCTCCGTTGGCGCCACCGCGCTTGTCGGAGCCGCGGAACGTCGCCGCCGACGCCCAGGCGGTGGTGACCAGTTGGGAGATCGACAGTCCGGATGCGAGAATCCTGGCTTTCAGGGCAGCCACGTCCTGTTCGTCGATTAATTTATGATCTACTGCCGGAACAGGGTCCTGCCACAACTGGGGCTCCCGGGGAACGAGCGGGCCCAGGTACCGCGAAATCGGCCCCATGTCGCGATGCGTCAGCTTAAACCAAGCTTTGGAGAACGCGTCGGCGAACTCCTGCGGGTGATCGAGGAAGCGCCTGGCGATGGGGGCGTAGATTGGGTCCACCCTCAAGGCGAGGTCGGTGGTGAACATCATCGGCGCATGCCGCTTGGAGGGATCGTGGGCATCCGGAACGGTGCCCGCCGCGGCCCCGTTCTTGGGAAACCATTGGTTGGCGCCGGCTGGGCTCTTGCCGAGCTCCCACTCATAGCCGAACAGGTTTTCCAGGTAGTTGCTGTCCCACGTAATTGGCTTGGTGGTCCAGGCGCCCTCCAATCCGCTGCTGATGGTATGGACACCGCTGCCGCTGCCAAAGGTGTTCTTCCAGCCGAAGCCTTGTTCTTCGATGGCGGCGCCCTCGGGTTCGGGACCGACATACTTGGCCGGCTCGGCAGCGCCATGGGCTTTGCCGAACGTGTGTCCGCCGGCGATGAGGGCCACGGTCTCCTCGTCGTTCATCGCCATGCGGCCGAAAGTCTCCCGGATATCGCGTGCCGCGGCAACCGGGTCCGGCTTTCCATTGGGACCTTCCGGATTCACGTAAATCAGGCCCATCTGAACCGCGCCGAGTGGATTGGCCAGGTCACGATCGCCGCTGTAGCGCTCGTCCGCGAGCCACTTGCCCTCGGGCCCCCAGAAAATATCCTCTGGGGGTTCCCAGACGTCTTCGCGGCCGCCGCCGAAGCCGAAGGTCTTGAAGCCCATAGACTCCAGAGCGACGTTACCGGCAAGAACGATGAGGTCGGCCCAGGAAATTTTCCGGCCGTACTTCTGCTTAACCGGCCAGAGCAACCGGCGCGCCTTATCGAGGCTGACGTTGTCCGGCCAGCTATTCAGGGGCGCAAAACGTTGTGTGCCGGATCCCGCGCCGCCGCGGCCATCGCCGATGCGGTACGTTCCCGCGCTATGCCATGCCATGCGAATGAAAAACGGCCCGTAGTGGCCATAGTCGGCCGGCCACCACTCCTGCGAATCCGTCATCAAGGCATGCAGGTCTTGGATCACGGCATTCAGGTTGAGGCTCTTGAATTCTTCCGCATAATTGAACTCCTTGCCCATAGGATCGGACAGGGGGGAGTGCTGGTGCAGAATCTTCAGGTTCAACTGGTTCGGCCACCAGTCTGCATTGGTCGGGGCCCCGGCCATCGTATGTCGGCGAGCGCCGTTCGATACCGGGCACTTGCTTTCGGTGGGTTGGGTTTCCTCGGGATGATTGGGGGCAGACGCCCTCATTGTGGCGGTTGCTTCTTTCTCCATGTATTCATTCTCCTTCGAATTAGTTCAATAAAGATGGCGATTAACTAGGAACCTGGCTTGCCCATTCGCGCGCATGGCCGCCGGCCGCGCTTACTGGCGCGTGCCATCCATCCGGTCGCCACACACGTAAGACAGTTAACGGGAAGCCTGCCGCGGAGCGCACTTCGTGCAGAGTCCCCGAAAAATGAGTTCGCATTCGCGAAGAATCCGTTTACCGAGGGATCCCGAGGCAGGCTTGGGCACGTCGCACCATTCGATATCCTCAACATTGCCACAGCGGTCGCAGATGAAGTGGTGGTGCCGCATGCCTTTCGCATCGAATCGCGCGGCGCGGCCCTCCACGGCCACCTCACGCACCAAACCCGCCTCCACCAAGGCCCGCAGATTGTTATAAGTCGTGGCCCTTGAAGAGCGCGGATCGACGCGATTGACAGCTTCGAAGATCTCCGCAGCCGTGGGATGACTGGCGTGTTCTATCAGGAATGCCATCACCGCGTAACGCTGTGGAGTACACCGCAACCCGCTGCCTGCCAAGGACCTTCTAATTGCCTCAGGGTCCATGAAGAAACTAGATTATGTCTAATCTGATATTTTGTCAAGGATCGTGGTCTGGTTTGTCGCTGCGGCCATCACTGCCGCTTCTCCGTGACTTCCCCGAACACCCTTAACCGATTGGCGCCCGGAAACTTCCGGATGCGCTCCTCGGAATACCCCCGCCGCAGCATGGCGTCGGTAATCATCGGCAGGTCGCGGATGTCCCGCATGCCGCGTGGCAGCGACGGCCCGCCATCGAAATCGCTGCCCAGCGCGACGTGGTCCTCGCCCACCAGTTGGATGGCCCGGTCCACCACTCCCACCCACTCGTCGACAGTCATGCGCAGGTCCTGTGGAATGGCCGCCGGGCGCATCGGAAACTGCGGCGCCACCAGCCGGTCGATCTCCTCGATCGGCATCCCGCTGCCGCGCGCCACAATCTTGGAGCATTCACGGGGAGTAAGCTCCCAGAACGGGACCTCACCGGCCGTGTCGCCTTGATCCGAGCTTTGTCCGAGTAGCGCGTGACCCGGACGGAGCGTCGCGATCACGACCGAAACTCCCGAATTGCCGGGACCAGATCGGGCATACAGCCAATCGTGACCAGGTAGCACATGCCATTCTGAAAAACGCGCGTCACAAGGAGGTCTCCACGGGAGCCATGCACGAAGCGAGAGGCAGATGCCGCAGGTTAAAATGACAGGGTGCAAGCAGAGCGGCTGGACGCCTTTCTCGCCTTCGACGCCCGATCGATAGACCAAGTCAAGACCGTTGCTCAACAGCTACGCGAGCGAGGTATCACATTCTGGCTAGGTGGTGTCGAAGACATGAAGTCGAGCGATCCGTGGGCCAGCACGATTCACCAAGCTATGAGCATCTGCCGCAAGTGTGTGGTCTTCATCGGCCCCCATCCAGATGGCCGGGCCGCACTCGACCCACTCAGGAATAGGACCCTGCGAGACGCTCTCCAGCAGCGGCAAAGTGAGGATAGCGGGTTCGTTATCGTTCCTGTTGTCCTGCCGGGCGTGGGTGCTGACGATTTTGACTACATACACCCCAGCGCCGTCTGGCTTAAGAGCGGAGAGGGCAGTGGTATCGAGAATCTTTGCCGTAGCCTGTTGGAGAATTCACTCCGGATATTTCTGTGCCACTCCTCGGGTGACAAGGAGGAGGTGCGTCGATTGTATGCGTGGCTCACATCCCAAGGTTATTCACCTTGGCTAGATGAGCGACACATCTTGCCAGGGCAGAACTGGGAGGACGAGATCAGAAAGGCTGTCCGCACGTGTGACATAGTGTTAGTGTGCCTCTCTCCGAATGCCGTCAACACAGCTGGTTACTTGCAGAAGGAACTGCGAGAGGTTCTAGATGCAGCCGATTACCAACCGGAAGGAAAGATCTTCCTTATTCCGGTCAAGTTGAGCGAGTGTGAGGTGCCGATCCGGCTCCGACGATGGCAGTGGGTTGAGCTGTACAAAAAGGAAGGCTATGATTTACTGCAAGCGGCCTTCCGATCTCGCGCCTATATTCATCAGGCGATCAGCGGCGATGGTGGAGGTGGTTCTGGCGGAAGCCTCTATTCCGTGAAGCGGAGAGCAGATTCACTATTGATCGTGGACGATAACCGTGACCTCCTGCACTATCTTGTGAGACTTCTAGACACAGATTTTGAGGTGAAGTGCGCCGAGTCAGTTTCGGCAGCGCGCGACGTGATGGACGAAAATGTCAATGTGATCCTACTGGACTACATGTTGCCGGACGGCAATGGCGTTGAGTTAGCCGTAGACTTTTCGGCCACCTATACGAATGTCCAAATAATCGTAACGACCGGGACGATTCTGCCACCGGAAGAGGAGGCGCTGTGCGAAGAGCACGGCTTTCCTGTATTGCGGAAACCCTTCCTTTCAAGTGAGGTCTCTGGGATGATCAAGGCGCGGGGACGCGGCCGAAATTGAGGTGGGCCAAGGAAGCGTCCCAGCAAGGCATAAACTGCGTACCGAAGAAACCCTCCGTCCGTATCGTCCCCCACCCGGACAAAAGGCGACGTATGCTGTCGACACTTGGCGTTTGGGCTGCACCGCGGGTGAGTTCAGATAGGGATGATCGGGCAAGCCGGGTCCAAGCGCCTGAGGTCGCGCGGATCGCTCGTGACGATGTGGTCCCGGCCCTGCCTGGCGAGGATCACGACTGAGGCGTCGATGATATCAGCGGTATCGGTGGCGCCACAGAGTTCTCCGCAAGCGCGGGCGAGTTGGTCATCAAGAGGGACAATCTGCACTTCGTCGATCCGCAGAAACCGCGCCAACGTGACCTGAACACGGCCATCGCGCCAGGCTTGCCCCACCGCACCGGAAGGCACTCGAATTCTGAGGCGGTGCGCCAAGGCCCGGCTGAGCAACGCGATCAGTCGCTTATCGCCGCGACTCAAGGCGATCAAAGCGCCGGTGTCCAGTGTTATCCCCGCCCGCGCCGCGGCAGCATGCGTTCTGCCCATTTGACGTCCTCCGGCGCCGGCTTGCCATGTTGTTCAATCAGATCGTGAAGAAGCGTCCGGAGGGAGTCACTCTTTTCCTGTTCCGCCAAGACGCTGGCAATATAGCCCGAAACCGAATCTGCTCTTCCGGCGCGGACCTCCCGGTGGACTCTGGCGAGCTGATGTTTCGGCAGGCTAATGGCGATCTTCGCCGTGGTCATACCAACATCATACCGCTGACGTAGCTTGGCATCGAGCGGTGTATTCTCCCTGTCGGGCGAACTCGCTCGGAATGGTGGTCGTACTCCGCGTGTGTGCCGATCCAGAACCACGAAAAATCCGCCAGGCCCTTCTATCGCAAGGGCGGGGTAATGTAGCCAACCCGCGCAGACCAGATTACATCGACCTTCTTGAACTGAATTGAAGGATGTCGGGGGTCGAGTTTCAGCAGTGCAAACGGCTTGTCTGCCGTCCGCTGAATATCGGCAGACAAACGTCGATAACACGCCTGGAAGTCAGGCGCGGCGTGATGCTTCACAATTCTGTGGGGCGCCCCGCCCGATGGTCGCGGAGCGCCCGCTCCGCCAGTCGGCCCAGCTTGCCACTCTTCGTATCGGACTCGATCTGGCGCGAAACTCAGTCAGGCGCCGGCGACGGCCACAGAACTCGAAATCCAAAACCCCGTTGCCGCTCAGGCCCTCTCTGGGCCGCGGCCAATCTCCTCGTTCGCCGGGCCGGCAAGCGCAGCCCGCACTCCCTCGAAACAACCCCACTTCGAAGCAACGCCCCGCCGCCCCTACCGCTTCTCCGTAATCTGCCGGAACACCCTTAACAGATTCCCGCCCAGAAATTTTCGGATGCGCTCCTCGGAATAGCCCCTGCGCAGCATGGCGTCGGTGATCATCGGCAGATCGCGGATGTCGCGCATGCCGCGTGGCAGCGGCGGCCCGCCATCGAAATCGCTGCCCAGCGCGACGTGGTCCTCGCCCACCAGGTTGATGGCCCGGTCCACCACTCCCACCCACTCGTCGACGGTCATGCGCAGGTCCTGCGGAATGGCCGCCGGACGCATTGGAAAACCCGGCGCCACCAGCCGGTCAATCTCCTCGATCGGCATCCCGGGGCCGCGTGCCAGAATCGCGCTCGTGTCCCAGAACGGTTTGCCGGCATGCGCCGCGCCCCACTCAAAGTCTTTGCGGCTGTGGAACTCGCACCCGAGCTGAAAACCGATCACTCCGCCCTTGGCCGCCAGTTTCTTCAGCAGCCAGTCCGGCATGTTGCGAGGGATGTCGTTCACCGCGCGCAGTCCGTGGTGTGTGGCCACCACCGGTTCGGTGCTGGTGTCGATGGCCGCGGAGATGGCCTCATCCGAAGCGTGCGATACGTTGATCACCATCCCCAGCCGGTTCATCTCGCGAATCACCGCCCGCCCGCGGTCGTTCAGCCCGCCCCACTTCGGCTTTGAGCAGCACGAATCCGCATAATTGCTGGTCCAGTTGTGCGCCGAAAGCTGTACCGAGCGCATCCCCAAACGGTACATCTGCCGGATCACCCCCGGATCCCCGTCCAGATCGAAGCTGCCCTCGATATCCAGCACCGCCGCAATCCGCCCACTCGCGTGAATCCGCTCGATATCCGCCGCGGTGCGGGCGATTTCGATCGACCGGCTGTTGCGCCCGATCTGCTCGATGGCGCAATCCAGCATGCGCAGCGCCTGCTTGGTTTCCAGGCGCCCGGGATAGTAGTCCTCGGTAACGAAGATCGAAAAGAACATCGCGCCCAGCCCGCCCTCTTTGGCGCGCGGCAGGTCGAACTGCCCGTCACGCTTCCGCTCGCCGATATCGCCGCCGTGGTAGAACTCGCGGTCCACCGCGTGAATGTGGCCGTCGAACACCAGCGCGTTCGCATGCAGTGCGCGGGCGCGTTCGGATACCGCCGGTCCGCCCGCGGACTGCGCGACGGCCAGCGCCGCCACCGCCAGGACAGCCAGGCCGGCCGCCGCTGGCATATAATCATGGCACTGGAATCTTCTCATGAGCGACCCTGCGCGTCCCAAACTTGCCGCCGTCGTCACTACTTACTTTAAGTACTCGCATGCCCAGCACATTGTCGACCGCCTGCTGGATGGCTACGGCTGGAACAGCAAGCACCATTATCCTCCCATGGATCTGGTGTCGCTTTACGTGGACCAGGTAGGCGCCAACGACCTTAGCCGCGAGCGCGGCGCCCGGCACCCCTCCCTGCGCCTCTGCTCCACCATCCCCGAAGCCCTGACCCTCGGCGGCAGCAAGCTGGCCGTGGATGGAGTCGTCATCGTTGGCGAACATGGCAATTACCCGCGCAACGAGAAGGGCCAGACCGAGTACCCGCGCTACCAGTTCTTTCAGCAGGTGGTGAAGGTGTTTCGCGACAGCGGACGCGTCGTCCCGGTCTTCAGCGATAAGCACCTGTCGTGGAACTGGGACTGGGCGCGCGAGATGTACGATACCTCCCGCGAAATGAAATTTGCTTTCATGGCCGGCTCCAGCCTGCCGGTCACCTGGCGCACTCCCTCGGTCGAAATGCCGCTCGGCTCCCGCATCAGTGAAGCCCTGTGCGTCTGCTACGGCGGCGTGGATAGCTACGATTTCCACGGCCTCGAAACCGTCCAGTGCATGGTCGAGCGCCGGCGCGGCGCCGAAACCGGCGTCGCGTGGCTCCAGGCCTACCGTGGCGACAAGTTCTGGCAGGCCCTCCGCGACGGCGTCTGGCCCAAGCCGCTCATGGATGCCGCCCTATGCCGCAGCCACACCCTGACCCCCGCGCGCCCCGGCTTCAACGACATCTTCCCCACCGTGGATGACATGCGCCGCCTGGTACCCAATCCCGTGGCCTACCGCTACCAGTATGCCGACGGCCTCAAGGGCACCGTGCTGCTGATGAACGGTCTGCTCCGCGATTTCAACTTCGCCGCCTACGTCGATGGCCGCAGCGAGCCGTGGTCCACCCAGATGTACCTGCCCATGCCCGATGGCCGCACCACGCTGGCCAATTTCTTCAGCCCCCTGGTGAACAACTTCGAGGCCATGTACCTCACCGGCAAGCCAACCTACCCCATCGAGCGCACCCTGTTGACAACGGGCCTCACCGCCGCCGGCGTCGAAAGCCTCTACCGCGGCCAGGTCCGTTACGACACGCCGCACCTGAACATCCACTACCAGCCCAAAGCGGAATCCACCTTCTGGAGAACCTGACCATGCTGACGCGCCGCAGCTTTCTACAGACCGCCACCGTGGCCACAGCCGCTGCGCAGACGCAGCCGAAGCGTCTCGCCATCGTTGCCACCATCTACCGCTACCTCTCGCACGCCCAGCACATGGGCGATCGCTTCCTCACCGGCTATCCGTACGGCGGTGCGTGGCACAAGCCCGACCTGCAGGTGGTTTCCCTCTACGTCGATCAGAAGCCGGAAGACGACCTGAGCGCCGCCCGCGCCCGCGAGTTCGGTTTCCGCGTCTATCCCACCATCGCCGAAGCACTGCGCTGCGGCGGCAGCCAACTGGCCGTGGACGCGGTCCTCATCATTGGCGAACATGGCGATTACCCGCGCAACGAAAAAGGCCAGATCCTCTACCCGCGCTACGAGTTCTTCGAGCAGTGCGTACAGGTGTTCGAGCAATCCGGCCGCGCCGTGCCCGTCTACAACGACAAGCATCTTTCGTACAGCTTCGAGAAGGCCTCCAAGATGGTGGAGACCGCCCACCGCATGCACTTTCCGCTGCTGGCCGGCTCGTCGGTTCCAGTCACCTGGCGGCTGCCGGCTATCGACCTGCCGCTCGGCTGCCACATCGAAGAGGCCCTTATGATCGGCGAAGGCGGCTCGGACGCCATGGACTTTCACGCCCTCGAAGGCCTGCAATGCATGGTGGAGCGCCGCCGCGGCGGCGAAACCGGCGTCAAAGCCGTGCAGCTTCTGGAAGGCGATGCCGTCTGGCAGGCCCAGGATTCCGGCCGCTTCTCCAAAGACTTGCTCATTGCCGCGCTCTCCCGCAGCGATACCCCGCTCGGCCTCACCGTCACCGATGGCCGCACCCAGGATCTCGTCGGCTCCGGCCAGCTCCGCGTGCTGGCAACCAAGCCCGCGGCCTACTGCATCGAGTACCGCGATGGCCTCAAGGCTACCATGCTAATGCTCGATGGCGCCCTCAAGGATTACAATTTCGCCGCGCGCGTCAGTGGCATCGAGCAGATCCAGTCCACGCAATTTCTGCTCACTCCCAATCCCAACGTCACCTACTCCGCCTGCCTCATGCACAAGGCCGAGGAGATGTTCATGACCGGCGCAGCCCCTTATCCAGCCGAGCGCACCCTGCTGACCAGCGGCATGCTGGAAGCCTGCCTCACCTCGAAATTCCAGAACCACGCGCGCCTCGAAACCCCGCACCTGAGCGTCGCCTACAAGCCGCCCGAGCGGTCACAGTTCGCGCAGGCGTAGGTTCCCTCCTCACCCCCGCCCGCCGGCGTGGTAAACTCGCCACCGTGGACAGACGAATCTTCCTGCAAGTGGCCGCCGCCGTCCCGCTCGCCGCCAGTCCAGCGGGGGAACCGGTGTACCATGTGGTTACTCCTTACAAACCCGCCGCGCACCCCGGAATGCCCGGGCCGTATCCCGGCCAGGTCGTGCGGGTCCATTCGGAAAACTCCATCGACTCCGCCACCGCCCAGGTGAATCGCCCGCTGGTCAAGCAGATGATCGCCCACGGCCTGACCGAGCTCACCGGCGATGCCCGCGTCGAAGACGCCTGGGCGCGCTTCATCTCCCCCAACGACGTCGTCGGCATCAAGCTCAACTGCTCGGGCGCGCCGAACATCCGCTCCAGCCCGGAAATCGTGGCGGCCATCGCCGAATACCTGGTGGCCGTCGGGGTGCCCGCCAAACATATCTACGGCTACGAGCGCTTCGACAATCAGTTGCAGAGCGTCGGCTACCCCAAGTACTTGCCCGAAGGCGTGAACCTGTACGCCGCCGAAGCCACCCGCAGCTCGATTCTGGGCTACGATCCGAAGGTTTACGTGGAGACCGACTTCTTCGGCGAAGACGACACCCGCTCCAACTGCATCCGTCTGGTCACCGAAACCCTCACCAAGATCGTCAACGTGCCCGTCATGAAGGAGCACCAGGCCGCCGGCGTCACCGGCTGTCTGAAGAATGTAGCCTACGGCGATTTCTCCAACGTCAACCGGTCGCACAGCTTCGAGAAGACCAATACCCTGACCTTCATCGGCACCCTGGCGAACGTCGAACCCGTCCGTTCCCGCGTGGTGCTGAACATCATGGACGGCCTGCGCGGGGTGTGGCATGCCGGCCCGTTCAGCGAGATGCCGCAGTTCCGCTTCTATCCCAAGCAGATCATGGTCGGCACCGACCCGGTGGCCATGGACCACCTGCTCATCGACGTCATCGAGGCCAAGCGCAAGGCCGAAGGCGCCGTCTCCCTCTGGGACCGTTCCATGGCGCATGTCGGGCGGGACAACAGCGACCCCAACATCAACCACTTCATCCGCGAGCCCGGCCACATAGAGTACGCCGGCAAACTCGGGCTGGGTGTTTACGACTCCGCCCGCATCCGGCTCAAGGTGATCGAACTGTGATGCTCCTTTTACTCGCAGCCTTGCCGGTGCTGTTCTGGGACGCCGCTCCCGATACCGCCCCCGCGCTTCAGGATGCCGGAATCGCCCACATCCAGGTGCCGCGCGAACGGCTGGCCGCCTGGAAGAGCGTCTCCGGCATTACCGCCCAGGCGGTCGACCCCGCAAGCGCCCTGAAACTGCTCGCGCCTACCGTCAACTACCGCATGCAGGAAGCGACCGCTACCGCCGCTCCGTGGGTCATCAACAACGGCTGGCGATTTCTTCGCCGGCCCGGCGGCCACTACTACTACGACGTCACCGGCAATCAGGCCGCCCTGGCCGCTGCCGAGGCCTTCGCCTATGGGGCGGATGCCATGATCCACACCGATGCCGCCGGCCTCAAGCCCCTTGCCCAGATGCTGAGTTTCCTGGGCGCCATCGCGGGCGAGTCGCTGCCGCCGGTGGCCGATATCGGTTACATCGACGATGGTTCCGCCCAATCCGGCGAGGTGATGAACCTGCTGATCCGTGATAACCTGCTGTTCAAACTGGTGCCTTCCGCGGACCGTGGCTTGAAAGTGAACGTGAAGATCGGCACCCGCGACTACCCCTTGGCGGATGCCAAAAACCCCGGCCTGTTGGCCCACGACGTGCGCTATCACCTGACCGATGAGCGGCGTTCCGTGCGCATCTACGGAAGCCCCGTGGTGGTCGCCCGGCTGACCGGTTCGGGCGGGCATCTCCGCCTACACCTGCTGAATTATGCCGCGGCAAACCGCAAGGTGGATGGCATTCGTGTGCGCGTCCTCGGCCAGTACCCCAAGCACCAGTTATGGCTGGCCGACGGCGCGGGGGTTGAGCTGCTCGATTACAGCGTAGATTCCGAGGCCACCGAGTTCACCCTGCCGGACTTGCCGATCTACGCCGTGGTAGACCTGTCGCGGTGAGGCGCTGGGCGGTGCACGGCGGGCGGTCTCCGCTTAGCCCACCGGGCCGTGGCTAGGGTGCTATCCCGCTTACCATTTGCTGACGCGCTCGCCGCCGAATCTTGTGCCTGACCGCAGCCGTGAGGGAGTGGTCGTCAATTCCTGACTGGGACACGACGAAACTAGCGTTGCGGGTGCGCGCCCGCACGGCCTCGTGCCTCTGGTATCCTCGTCGGAGTGCCCGATGCCCTGATCGAAGCCATCCGCTCCGGCAAGATGCGGGCGGTTCGCGAGGCAGTCGCCGCCGACCCCAAAGC
>DATJRE010000091.1:0-9433 GCA_035505095.1 Bryobacteraceae bacterium
ACGTACTCGTTCGATTCCGCCGCACTCCACGGGTACGAGCCGGACGGCACGCCCAGCGTGTAGACCCGGTTGTACCCGGTGGTCAAGACCAGTAGCGTTTGATTGTCCGGGCTCACCACGGAGGTGGCGGCTTGGCCGGCGTACCAATTGGGCCGGCTGGGCAAACCGGGATTCAGCCACACAAACTGGGAACTCGTAGGCGCGAACGGGTTGATCTGTTGGCCCGTGTTGGGAATCGGCAGCGGGTACTCGCCTGCGGCCGGGGGCTGGTTCTGCGCCAGCGCCAGCACCCCACCGGCGATCGACAGGAACGCCAGCATGACCGCTCGACGCGCGATACAATTGCGAGCTTCTCGATTCATCGGATTCCCCATTTTCAGTTCACCAGGTCGGCATACCTGGAATCGATCGCACGTTCGGCCACTCGCACGAAGCTTCCGAGGGAGCAGTCGAAGGTAGCGTTGCCCACGCTGCAGCCGGGGATGAATACAGGAACGTTACCCGGGATATTGGCCGGCTGCCCGCTGAGCGTCAACGGAGTCGTGTTGCGAAGCTGATCCATCGTTTGAGCGATATAAGAGGCGCGTACGATAAACTCTCCCGTCCTTTGGGATTGGCGCAATTGGAAAACCAGTGCGCCGCCGAGAGCCGCCACATCGCGCTGATAACCCTGCACCAGCCAATCGAGCTGCAGGAGACCGGCGAGCCCGGTAATATTGGTGTTCGAAGCGACCAGCACGACGATTTTGTCCGACGGAGTGCCCACCGTCCCGCTCGCGGCATTGCCGGTGGCTGCCTGAACCAGCGTGCGCACGATATGCGACGCCACATTGGAGCTCTGCACTTTGGCCAGATAGGGGGTACGGAATTCAAGATCCAGCAAGGCATCGTACACACGGTAAATCTGGCAAATGCTGGCGGCGTCTAATTGGCCCCAGCCGACCTCGGAGTTGGCCATACCGTTGGTGTATTCCAACAGGAAGGGATCGATGGCCAGGTAGAAGGCTGACAGGCCACCCAAGCCAACTGGCATCGTCGAATTTCCAGGCGTCGCCGTGATGGGAAGGGTGGTGATGTCGGTCTTACCCGCCGGGGTGGGCGGCGCCGGGGAGGTGCCCGGGGGATAGTTGAACAACACCGCGCGCGCGAGCGCGAATTCGGCTGCGTAGGTGGTGGCGAGCGCCTGCGGATTGTTGCCGAGACGCCCGTTGACGGCGGCAACCGCCATCTCCCCATTCAACTGCGCGACCCCGGCATCGATAGGATCGAAGAGCGGGTCAGCGGTGGTGGTCGTATTGATCGTGAGGGTAGCCGCGGGAAGCAGTCCGGCAGCGAAGGATTGCGCCGTGTCCACAATCAGCGGAGCGTTGTTGGCCCTCACATAAACAAAGGCAGCATCGGATTTGTCATTGCCGGTGAGCAGGTTTTCCTGGGTAAGCCACTGTCGGAAGTACCCGCCGAGAAGCTGTTCATTCGCTTGGCCATAGGGAGTGATTACGGCCGGTCCGGGCGTGCCCGCCGCCGTGAACGTCGGATAGGCCTCGACCGCGAATTGACTCAGGGCGTTGTTGCTTTCCACCGGTGTGCGTACAGCGTGCCGTCCGAAGATAATGACCTGCTTGAGTACGGTGTCATCCGGGGCTTGAGCGGCCAGGAAGGGTGCGCACAACACAGCCAGCGCGGCGCACGGGGCAAAATAGGCTTTCATGACAATGGAATGGTCGCCGAAAGCCGGCTAAGTTCTCAGCCGAATTTCGGGCCTATGGATCCACCCGCCGCGTGCCGGACATGGGTTAGAATACCGGAGACATGTTCTGCTAGGAGGACCACAGGGATGGATCGCCGATCATTTCTTCAAAGCGCAATCACGGCAGCCGCCGCGATGACTTCTTCTACCCGTCTTGCAGTTGGTGCGGACGCTTCCGAAATCCGGGCAGTCGAAGCGGAGGTCGACAAGCACCACGACGAAGCGGTCCAGCGCTTACAGGCCTGGGTCCGGCAACCATCCATCGCCGCGGAAAACCGGGGCATGGTCGAGGGCTGCGATCTCACCATGCGCATGCTGCGGGACGCGGGATTCGATTCCGTAAAGAAAATGCCGACAGACGGCCAGCCCGGCATCTTCGCCACACTCGACGCCGGAGCCGCGCGCAGCGTGGGTCTCTACTTCATGTACGACGTAAAACAGGCCGACCCTGCCGAGTGGACATCCCCGCCCTGGGACGCGGCCATTGTCGAGAAACCAGGACTCGGCAAGATTCTGGTCGGCCGCGGCGCCACCAATCAGAAAGGACCCGAGGCGACCTTTCTCGCGGCCCTGCACGCTTTCCGCTATGCGGGGCGCAAGCCGCCCGTCAATCTGGTCTTCGTGGCCGAAGGTGAAGAGGAAATCGGTTCGCCTCACTTCCCGCAGGTGGTCCACCAGGCCGAAGTTCTGGCGGCGCTACGCAAGTGCAGCGGAGTGTTCATGCCGATGGGCATGCAGGGCCTGGATGGCGGCGTGACCATCAATCTGGGCGCCAAGGGCGTGATCGAATTGGAGCTGGTTTCGAGCGGCGAGCGCTGGGGCCGCGGACCGAAACAGGATGTCCACTCGAGCAATGAAGCCCGCATCGATAGCCCCGCTTGGCACCTCGTGCAGGCTTTGGCGACGCTGGTCGGCCCCGACGGTCACACGCCCGCCATTGACGGCTTTACCGATAAGGTTCGTCCGCTCACCGCCGGCGAGAAAGCTCTGATCCGCGAAGCGGCCCGCCGCGAAAGCGAGGCGCTGGCCAAAAAACAATTAGGCGTCGAACACTGGGTCCACGATGTGGACTGGCTGGAAGCTTTGGAACTGCTGGTTTCACGGCCGACCGTCAATATCGAAGGGCTGGTGGGCGGATACACCGGGCCAGGCGGCAAAACCATCCTGCCGCACAGGGCCGTCGCGAAACTGGATCTGCGCCTGGTGCCCGACATGACCGCCGCCGGCACCCTGGCTGCGCTCAAGGCCCATCTCGCCAGGCGCGGGTTCGCCGATATCGAGGTGAACATGACCGGCGGATACGACCCGACCAGCACGCCCGCCGATAGCTCGATCATTCGCGCCGCCATGGCCGTATACAAGCGCGCCGGAATGGACCCCATCCTGTGGCCGCGGCTGGCCGGCTCCTGGCCCGGGTACGTCTTCACCGGCGAACCTCTGCGGCTGCCTGCCGGACACTTCGGCCTGGGCCACGGCAGCGGCGCGCACGCTCCGGACGAATACTACCTCATCGAATCGGCGAATCCGAAGATCCAGGGCATGGATGGCGCCGCGCGCTCCCACGTCGAATACCTGTACGAGCTGGCTACGATCGCCTGATCTCAAGGTGTCGTCCGGATCGTGACGTTCTTAAACGCCGCGGTCTCGTCGAACGAGCCGAGGCCGATGCGGCCGGGCCCCAGGCTGCGGTCCACGGCTTCGAGCGCCGGCACGGCCTTCCCATCCACCGTAACGCGGACCGCTCCCGTCGCGGCATCGTGCGTCAGCTCCACCTGAAACCACCGCCTGTTGGCCGCGAATGCCGCCGGACCCTGCTCCCCGCTGATCCGCACGCGCTCGCCGCCGTACACGTGAAAGATGCCATTGTGCACCGGCTGCTGTGCGCCGGTATCCACCGACAGGTGCGCGTAATCGAAGTGCGCCTCGTCCCGGTAGGCAAACACGATCATCAGCGATCGTCCCAACGGCATTACATCCGCTGCCAGTTTAAGGCGGCCGTATCTCGGCACCTCGGTCAGGGCGAACTGAATCGGACGGCGCGGTCCGGGCAGCGGTCCCCGGCTCGTCACCAGGCGTAGCTCCGCGGAGCCATCCTCTCCGCTAACCTTCCAGTCGGTCTTGTTCGGAACCGACCATACCCGGTCGAATATGTCGAGCGAATCCGCGGCGGCAGCTGCGGTAGCGGCCAGCAGCACAGCGAGCAGCAATTTCATCTAGCCATCGTAACCTGCGCCGCCGCAAATCAGCGCTAATCCAGCCGCAGGGCGTCCGTGGGGCTCACGTTCGCCGCCCGCCATGCTGGGATGAATGCCGCGGTGAGCGCGCCTAAAGCTAGAACCGCGGCGGCGCCGGCGACCGTGGCCGGGTCGGTCGCGCTGACGCCGAACAATTGCGACTGTATGAGCTTGCCCAGCGCCGCCACACACGGCAGCCCGATGGCTATTCCCGCCGCAATCATGGCGACCGCATCGCGCAGCACCAGCCGGATGGCGGAAGCTCGCGTCGCGCCCAGCGCCAGCCGTACGCCGATTTCGCGCGTGCGCCGCGTCACTACGAAGGACATCACTCCGTAAAGACCGATTAACGACAGCATCAGCGCCAGCGCCCCAAAGCTGCCCGACAGAACGGCCAGCAGGCGCTCCGTGCTGAGCGAACGGTTGACCTGGTCGTCGAGAGTGCGGAACCACAGGATCGGCAGCCGCGGGTCCGCTTGGCGGACGATGCGGCGAACCGACGCAATCGCCTGCTCCGGGCTCCCGCGCGTCTTGATGTAAAAGGTCGCGCCGGCATCATCACCTGCGAACATCGGAAAAAAGGCCTGCTCGGAATCGTCGCGCAGGCCGCGATAGTCGAAAGTGGCGCAGACCCCCACGATCACGATATCGGTCTTTACGTCGGGATTGTCGCCTTCGCCGATATAGATGCCGATCGGATCGCGGCCGGCTAGATAGCGCTTGACGAAAGCCTCATTGACGATGGCGGAGCGGTGGCCGTATTCGCCGGGCGGGCGGGCGTCGCGCGCATCGAAATCCCGGCCTTCGAGCATGCGAATGCCGAGGGTCGAGAAAAAACCAGGTGTGACGGAGTTGAGGTTGACGGTCTCGGTCACGATGCGGCGATTGGCCTGGATGGTCATCGGATCGTTCCAGCTTCCGCCGGTCAAAAACGCCCAGCGGGCAGCGGCGGAGTCGCGCGTGGCAGGCAGCGCGCGGACCTCCTCGTGCAGCCGGCGGACCAGCCGCGCCGCGTCCGGGAGGGAATAGCCACTCTGCACGGGTGCAACGGCGAAGGAGAGGATGTGGGACGTCTCAAAGCCGGGTCCTTTAGCCAGCAGGCCGGCGAGTGTCCGCACAAACAACCCTGCGCCGATAATGAGAATGAGCGAGAAGGCGACTTGCACCGTGACGATGATTTTGCGCAGCCGGACACCGCCAAAACCAGTCCCCGCGCGTTCGCGGAGCGAGCCGGTCAGGCTGCCGCTTCCGGCGTGTAGCGCGGGAGCCAGTCCGCTCAGCAGACCCGCGGCGAGACTGGCGGCGAAGGCGAAGGCTAGCAGTTGCAGGCTGACGGTCCCGCGTAGCGCAGTGGCGGCGCCGTCGCGCGGCAGGAACGCGATCAGCGCGCGAATGGCGAGCGGAGCGGCGGCCACGCCCAGGACACCGCCCGCAAAAGCCAGAAACAGGCTATCGGCGAGAAGCTGGCGGCCGATGCGGCTGCGCGAAGCGCCCAGAGCCAATCGCGTGCCGATCTCCCGCCCTCGCGCGGATCCGCGCGCCAGGAACAGGCCGGCGACATTCAGACAGGCGAGGCCCAGCAGCACTCCGGTTGCGGCGAACAACACCCACAGCGGTTGCGAGAGGTTCCGCCGCAGCGACGAATGGCCCTGCGGCGCGGAGGTCAGCCTGAGAGTGGAGGCCAGGTAGATTCGCCGGTGGTCCGCCGTAATCGTTGGAAAGCCGGGCCGGCGCATGTTGTCCTCGATCCACGCTTTGAACCACGGCTCGAGACCGGCTTGTGCGCGCGCGGGTGTAACGCCTGGGCGCAGCCGTGCCAGGATCTGCAGCCAGCGAGTGGGACGGCGCAGCAAGTCTTTCACATCCCCGGAGCCGGGAAACGCCTCCACGTACATCGACGTGGGAATCCAGAAAGCCGGGACCGCGCCCACGTCGACACCGTGGAAGCCGGCCGCGGCGACCCCCACAACCGTCATGGGGTGCTGGTTGATGAGGACCTTCCGGCCGACGATGTCCGCCGCTCCTCCAAATTCCGCCTGCCAGAAATCGTGCGCCAGGACCACCACCGGACCTGCCCCCGGTGCGGCATCATCCGCCTCCTCGATGACCCGGCCCATAGCCGGACCGACGCCCAGCACGGAAAAGTAGCTGCCGGAGACGATCTCGGCGGCCACGGGCCGGGGATCGCCGCCTGCCGCGAGGTTTACCTGGATTTCGGCGCGGCACAGCACGCCGTCGAAAAACCGCGTCTGCTGCTGGAGATCGCGGCACATCGGGTAGGACATCAGGTTCCAGGAGCCGAACCCGCCCACCACCTGATCGCCTTTCCAATCCACCAGAACCAGGCGCGCCGGGTCGTGGACCGGCAGCGAGTGCAGGATAACCTGGTCGACCAGCGAGTAGATGGCGGTGGTAGCGCCAATCCCCAGCGCCAGCGAGAGCAGCGTGGCGCCGGTAAAGGCGGGGCTGTGCCGCAGCGAGCGGAACGAATAGCGTAAATCCTGCGCCAGGTCGTTCACCCAGCGCGCGATCCAAATCGAGCGAACCTCTTCCGATTCTTGCGTCATATTGCCGAACTTTCTACGCGCCGCAGCCCGCGCTTCGGTCTCCGCCATGCCATGCGTCACGAACTCCGCAGCCATGGATTCGATATGAAATTCCATCTCCTCCCACAGCCGGCGCTGCCTCTCGCCGCGATTCCGCCAGTAGCTGAAACGCCGTCGAAAACGCTTCCATTTGGAACCGGTTTGCATCTGTTCTCCGCCCGATTAAGCGAACCCCATAATGCGCGCCACCGCGCCGGTAACCTGCCGGTAACGGGCCGACTCCACGGCCAGATGTTTCCGGCCGTCAGCCGTCAGCTTATAGAAACGAGCGCGCCGGTTGTTGGCCGAAAGTCCCCACTCGCCTTCGATCCAGCCGTTGAGTTCCAGCCGCTGCAGAGCCGGGTAAAGAGAGCCTTCTTCCACGCGCAGCAAATCGTCCGACAATTGCTGAATCAGCTGCGCGATCGCGTACCCGTGCAAATGGCCCCGCACCAGGATCTTGAGCACCAGCATGTCCAGCGTGCCCGGCAGTAAGTCGGCCTTTGGTTTGTCGTTTTCCATAGACTAGCTGATTATAGAAGCATACACGTCCCTGGAGCGTGGCTTCGCTGGCGCGCGTGGCCAGTTCTTTCGATTCCCGCGTACGGTACAGCGAGGCCAACATCGGGTGTTCGCCTCCTCCGTATTTCTCCACCAGGCCACGGCGCGCGCGCCAGCGCCTCCTCCGGACCCACGACTGTCGCCAGGTTTCCCAGCACCTGTGCCAGCAGCATTGGCTCCGCATCCGGCTGTCGGCGATCGATCGCCGCGCGGAAAAAAACCGCGTCGCCCGCTCGAACAAACGCCCGGCGCCGCCTCTTTAAACCGCCCGCGCGCCATCATCAGACCGCCCAGCTTGTTCAGAACAAATATCAGGTCCGCATCGTCCGGCCCGAACTGGCTTTCCAGCATGCCGAACGATCGTCGCCGCGGCCCTGCCTGCCCGGTCGTCGCGGGCGGCATAAAGAACCCGGTATGCTTCGCGAAATGCGCCCGCGTGCCGCAGCTTTTCGGCCGTCCGGATTGCCGCGCAGATCCGCTGTCGCTCAATTGCCGGATCGCTTTCGCGATCCCATAACCATCCAAACGGCCGCGCGTTAAAACCTTGAGCACGAGCGGATCCAGCCTGTCTGCTGAAACCCCGCCCTGGGGTCTGGTGTATGCTCCCATAGACGCTCTGAGTATGAGACGTCCGGGCCCTGGCTCGGTTAGGCGAAGAATGGAATTTCTTTCGTTCCTAGCGTGGGTCTGACGGCGAGTCGTGCCCGTCGGTCAGCCATTCCAGATTGAAACGCGCGAAGGCCAGCCTGGTCTGATAATCCACTCGTCCGTTTTCGATCTCGCCCGACTCGAACACGATCCCAATCGTGCCATCCGGAAACTCCGTCATGCTGGAGTACGAGCCCGGGCCCTTGCGGATCAATTTGGCAACCGGCCAGGTCTTCCCCTCGTCGTAGCTGAGCCGCACGGTGAGATCGAACCGCCGTTGGAGATCTGCCGGATTCGCGAATAGCAGGCGGTTTCGGCCGCGCCCCTCGCGGGCCAGGCTGTAGCGGATCAGGCTCGCCTGGCATCCGCCCCACTGTGCCGGGTCAGTCAGTGCCGGATCGCGCCGCGGCTCGCCCCACGTCACCCCGCCATCCCGGCTCTCGAGGACCGTCCGCTGCGGCGCGCCCCGCAGATTCAGCATCAAATTTCCGTCCGCCAGCTCCACAACCTGCGTTTCGTTCGGCGCCGCCGGCTTGGGCGTGACGCCGCCGGCCTGCCAGCTGTTGCCGTGATCGTCGCTATAAATGACGCCGTCATAAACCGGAACCACCAATCTCCCGGTCCTCAACTGAATGCCGATGCCCGGTCCGAGTTCCTTGTGGCCGACGCTCCGAGTCAACTCCACCGGTGCTGACCAACTGGCGCCCTCGTCGCCGCTCCGCATCAGCCACAGCTCGCCTCTGCCGCCGAATTCATCGGCCTGCGCATCGTAGTGGGCGTAGTGATTGAAGAGCAGCAGAATCGCGCCGGTGTCGCCATCGATCACCGCCACCGGGTTCATGTACGCCTCGCCATTCCTGCTGGTCCTTAACACTTGCATCGGCTGCCACGTCATGTTCCGCTGGCGCGGCCGCGCCGTCCGGCCAGCCTCGCGCAACAGGCTCCACTCGCCCGCGTTCCCCAGACCGCGCTTGAGCACCAGGTGCGTCGGAGAGCCATCCTGGGCGCTGTCCCGCCTGCCTTCGCAAAAGGCGAGCACGGTCCCTCTGCGAGTCGAAATCAGCGAGGGGATGCGATAAGTATTGATATCATCTTGCCCGCCGACAAACAGGTCGGTCAATTCGAAAACGGGAGTCGCCGCCATCACCGCCGGCAGCAGGCAGAACAGCGGCAGTAGGGCCGGAAGGATCTTCCTTGGCGCATCGATTCTCAAGCGATCAACTCCCGAACTGTTTTCGGCGGCCACATCCCCGGTCCAAACTTCAATTCTAATGTGGCGCGCCCGAGGTGCTCGAACACCTGGCCTTCTGGTTCAGGGGTAAGCAGTGCGAGCCGGCACATCAAATCTCCGTCGTCGCATCGGCTACATCACCGATGACGATTGACGGCTCAGCCCGGTCCGCAACATCCACTGGGCTTCGGCGCGTAATGCGCCCTATCCTCTTGCTCCTGTCACCCACTTTTTCGCGCCCGGCTTCGTCAGTTACCGCCTGTGGCTAACTCATCGAATACCAATTAGGAGCCCAAAGCTTATACCGAGGGACTTCTCATGGCCTCGTGCGAAGCTGTTGTCGTATGCGGGTTCCAGATACCAGCCGAACCGGTGCTTGGCGGTCGGCCAGAACATAAAGTCCCCGGCGACTTCTCCGGCCAGAGTA
>DATJRE010000092.1:0-2524 GCA_035505095.1 Bryobacteraceae bacterium
CATGCCCGGGCTGGTGCTGATCGATGGCGGCCTGGGCCAGTTGCACGCCGCCGCCGGCGCCCTGGAGGCCCTGGGCATCAGCGACCAGCCGCTGGCCTCCATCGCCAAGCGCGAAGAGATCATCTACGTGTACGGCCAGGAAGACGAGCCGCTGGCGCTCGACCGCTTCTCCCCCATCCTGCACCTCATCCAGTCCATCCGCGATGAAGCCCACCGTTTCGCGGTCACCTTTCACCGCTCGCGCCGCAACGCCCGCCAGTTGACCAGCGAACTGGACGCCATCGAGGGTGTCGGCGAGAGGACCGTGCAGAAGCTCCTGAAGGAATTCGGCAGCTCGGAGCTGGTGCGCGCCGCCACCGAGGACCAGTTAGCCGCCGTGGTCGGCCGGGCCGCCGCGCGGCGAGTGAAGTCGCACTACGTCTCGGCTTGAAGCGCGCAGTCATGCCGACCCCAATCACCGCACGCAAGCCAACCCCGAAGCGCCCGGGCGCCAGCCGCGAATGGCGCGCCAGAGAGCGGGCCGCCAACCGGCGAAACTGGATTGCCGTGGCCTCCTACGCGGCCGCCATTCCGGCGGCGTGGCTGCACCCGGCGCTCCCTTTCATCCCCGGCTCGTTCCGCCCGGCCGCCGGCCGCGGTCCGCACCGCGGATGCTAGAATCGGGTTTCCGCCATGCCCCCCCGCACCGCTCCCCGCCGCGCCGCTCCTGCCCGGCAACCGGTGCCCGCGGCGGCGCCGCGCTGGCTGCGTCCCGTGGTGCTGGCGCTGGCGGCCTTGCTGGCGCTGGCGTGGTTTTCGGGCGAGGTGGGCGATAGCGACACCTGGTGGCACCTCAAGACCGGCCAGTTCCTGCTCCAGCAGCGCCGGCTGCCGGTCTCCGATCCCTTCGCCTTCACCACTTACACCGGCAAGCCCACCTATCCTCAGGAAGAGACCGTCCGCCGCTTCAACCTCACCCACGAGTGGCTGGCGCAGATTCTGTTTTACCTGGCCTACGCCGCGGGCGGCTTCACCGGCCTGGTGCTGTTCCGCGCGCTGCTGCTGGCGGCCTTCTGCGCGGTGGTGGGCTGGATCGCCTGGTGCCGGACCGGCGGCTTCTACCGCGCCGTGGGAGCGGCCGTGGCGGCGGCCAGCGGCGCGCAGGTCTTCGCCACCGATCGGCCCTATCTGGTCACCTTCCTGCTTCTGGCGGTGACCATCGCGCTTGTGGAAGCGCGCCGCTTCTGGATTCTTCCGCCGCTCTTCCTGCTGTGGGCCAACCTGCACGGCGGCTTCTTCTCCGGATGGCTGGTGCTGGCGGCCTATTGCGCCGCATCGCTCTCCCAGCGCTGGCGCGGCCGTCCGGTGGCGGGCGAGCGCACCCTGTGGATCGCCAGCGGCCTTGCCGTGCTGCTCTCGGGAGTGAATCCCAACGGCTTCCTGGTCCTGCCCATCATGCTGTATTACCGGCACAGCCCCATGCAATCCTCGCTGTGGGAATGGCAGTATCCCAATCCGTGGCCGCCCAGCCCGTTCAGCGTCATGCTGGTGGCCGCCGGAGCGCTCTTGCTATGGAAGCGCCGCGAGGTGCGCCCCGAAGATTGGCTGCTATACCTGGGCTTCGGCGCGCTCTCCACGCTGGCCGTGCGCAACACCATTCTGATGGCGCTGGTGGGCCCCATCATGCTGGCTTCCTATTGGCCCTGGAAGAAAGCCTTGCCGGCCGCGGGCGAGTGGCTGGCGGCGGCGGCTCTGGCGGTGGGCGGCGTCCTCGCTATCGCCGGGGGGCACGCCTTCCAGTTCCGTGCCGCCGATTGGAAGTACCCCTCCGGCGCAGCCGATTTCCTGCTGGCCCACCACATCTCCGGCCCTCTGTTCAACACCTACGAACTGGGCGGCTACCTGATCTGGCGCTTGTGGCCCGAAGCGCGCGTCTTCATCGACGGCCGCGCGCTCAATGAGACGGTCTACCAGGATTACCAGCGGATCGCGTTCAACGCCAATGCCATCGGCGGCAAGACTGCCGAAGAACTGCTGCGCCAGTATGGCATCGAGACCATCGTGATGGATGGCTTCGAGTACACCAACGGCTCGCCCTACCTGCTGCCTCCCGCCTTGTCCGACCCGCACCAGACCGAGTGGAAGCTGGTGTACCGCGATGCGCAGGCGGTCATCTTCGTGCGCCATGTGCCCGCGGGAGTCGAGCCGCTGCCCAACCTGGACGGCTTGGCCGCCCTGGAAGCGCAGTGCGAGAACTACGTTGAGCACGACCCTTCGCGCCCGCGCTGCACCCTGGGCCTGGCCGACCTGTTCCAGAAGATCGGCGACCTGCCCCGCGCCGCCCGCTGGCAGGCTCGCGCGCAGGCCCTGGGAGTGCGGTAGCAGCGCCGCCCCACGTCTTTGGGGAGACTCCGGCCAACCGGTCCGGATGTGGGGCGATACCGCTTGTCGGAAACCTTACCGTGACCTATGGCCGCCCCGAGGTAGACCCCGAATATAAGGGTATGTTGCCGGATGCGGGATGCGAGACATGCGAGATACTAAG
>DATJRE010000093.1:0-15626 GCA_035505095.1 Bryobacteraceae bacterium
GCTGCGCCCACCGGCGAGCAACTGCTCATCACCCTGGCCACCCGCGACCGCATCCGCGCCTCGCTGGTGCGGCAACTGGAATCGCTGGATGCGGTGCTGATGCCGGTGGCCTCCATCGCTGCCTTTCGTCACCGCGAGCGGCAGTGGGAGCTGCCGTCGGAACCCGGCAGCAAACCGATTGGCCTCTTCCAGGCGATGATGCCGGCAGTCGTGGCCAACGTGCTCGGGCTGCCCGCCGTCACCATCCCGATGGCCGTTTCGAGCGCCGGCCTGCCGCTCGGCGTCCAACTGATGGGCCGGCCCTTCGCCGATGAGCGCCTGCTGGACGCCGCGGTGCGCCTCGAAGAAGCCCGCGGCCCGTGGCAGGGTCTGGACCGGTAGCGCCGCCGATCGCAGCAACACCCAACGTTTGCGATATCATCACCGTCTAGTAGACAGCGCGGAGGAGCGCCAGCGAATGAAGTGGATCGCCGGTCTGGGATGGATAGCTCTTGCCTGTGTGGTAGCTTACGGCCAGCCGCCGGCCGCGGGGCAGCCTTCCTTCGAAGTCGCCTCGGTCAAACTGGCCGCGCCGCCCACTCTCGGCCTCCGGAGACGCATCGGATGTACCGGCGGACCCGGCCGGGGCGACCCGGGCCTTCTGACCTGCACCAACATCAGCGCCTCCAACCTCGTGACCCTGGCCTATGGGCTGGCGCATTACCAGCTTTCCTATCCCGACTGGATGGATACCGCCCGGTTCGACATCACCGCCAAAATTCCGCCGGGAACGACGAAGGAACAGTTCCAGTTGATGGAGCAGAACCTGCTCGCAGAGCGCTTCAAGCTGACTGTGCACCACGAGACCAAGGAGCTGGAGAAGTTTGAGCTGACTGTGGGAAAAAACGGTCCGAAGCTGAAAGTATCGGTGAAGAAACCGGCGCCCAAGGAGAGTGGCGCGGCTGCTTCGCCTGCCCCGCCCATCGGGCGTCCCAAGCTCACCATGGGGAGTGACGGCCTTCCGGTGTTTCCCGCTGGCGCGAATATGATGGTGATGATCGACGGCCGCGCGCGCTGGCAACAGACCGGCGAAACTATGCAAGACTTCGCCCGGTTCCTGTCGGCCGAGTTGGGCCGGCCGGTTACCGATTCCACCGGCCTCACCGGGAAGTACGATATGCTCCTGAGCTGGGCGACCGACGGAATGCGGATGGCGGCGCCGCCACCGGATGGGGCCGCCACTCCGCCGGATGCCGCCGACCCCCTACCGACACTGGTCCAGGCCGTGCAGAGTCTCGGCCTCAAGCTGGAGCCAAAGAAGGGCCCCATCGACCTCCTGGTGATCGACCACATGGACAAGTCGCCGGCCGAGAATTAGCTTCGGTATGCGGCGGTACACTTAAAAAGGAGGTGCAATTATGTATTGCCCCCAATGCGGAACCGAGTACCGTGACGGCTTCACCGAATGTGCCGATTGCCACGTTCCCTTGTTGGCCGGAACGCCCCCGCCCGACGAGCCCAGTGCCTTTAACCCTTCCCTTGACCTGGTGGACGTGTTGGTGAGCCAGGATGCTGTCCAACTTGCCATGGTGAAAGGGCTGCTCGAAGACGCCGGAATTCCGTTCAACGTGCCGGGTGGGATTACCAGGCTGGTCAATGATGTGGACCCGTTTCTCCAGAAACACCTCCGGGTGCAGGTGCCGCGCGACCGTGAGGAGGAAGCCCGCCAGCTTCTGGAAGTGCTGCTTCAGCCGGACCCTAATCCGTCCTTCGATGAGGATGCCGCCGCGTCCGGCGGGAATGCCTGAGCGCCCACGGCCCACCGGCCAGCGCTTATTTCGATAGCGTATCGAGCGCGCGTTCCGCAATCATGCTCGGGTTCGCCGCGCCGTTCGAAAAGACGATCACCCCGATTCCCTTCTGGCGGTTGATCAGGAGCATGGACGTGTATCCGGCAACCGCCCCGCCGTGCCCGAAGGCGACATAACCGTCCCGCCGGTCCACCTGAAAACCGATCCCGTAGCCGGAGGTCAGCCCGATATCGGCGGGCACCTCTGTTTGCGTCTGAAACCGGTCCAGGCTGGTGCTCTTCAGAACGGTTTCCGGCCCCTGCCCCATCAGGAATGAGACGAAGTGGGCCAGGTCCCCCACGGTGGTATAGATGGCGCCATTGGGCACCTTGTATCCGCGCCCGGTTTCATGTTCGCGCTCGGCGGTTTCGGAATCCACCTGGCCGCCCGGACCCATCAACTGGTAGCCCTTGGAGAGGTGGGGCAGCATTTTCTGGTTCCGCTCGAAGGCCGTGTGGGTCATCCCCAGCGGCTCAAAAATATGCTTGGGAACGTACTCGATATACGGTTCGCCCGCCGCCCGCTGGAGTGCCGCTCCCAGAATGGCGAAGCCGATGTTGGAGTAGAAGAAGCGCGTGCCCGGCTCGAATTCGTAATGCAGGTGGGCCAGCGCGGCAATCAGAATCTTGTCCCAATCCGCTACCGCGCCAGTAAGGTAAGTGGCGGTGTCGCCGGGTTCGCGGTCCAACCCGGAGGTATGCGTGGCGAGCTGCATCAGGGTCACCGGCGGGGCGTAGGAAAACCGGTTCTCGACGGTCTTGATCTCGGGGAAGTATTTTTCGGCCGGATCGGCCAGGTGTACTTTGCCGGCTTCCACCAACTGTTCCAGCATCAGGGCGGTAAACATCTTGGTGATCGAGCCGATGCGGTAGACGGTGTCCCGGTCGGCCGGAATCTTCTTCTCCATGTCGGCGTCGCCGTAGCTCTTGGTCCAGATCAGATCCTTGCCCGAGATCACCCCCGCCGTCACGCTGCCCACCGGGCGGCGGGCCAGGCCGGCAGCGATCATGGAATCGATCTCCTCCAACTGCGTATGCAGGCTCTCGGCGGTGGCTTCGGCAATGCGCGGGAACAGGCGGTCGCCACCCTGGTGCAGAACCACGCCGGTCACTTTTCCCGCGGCATCCGTCTGGAAGGTCAGCCGGATGTCCACATCCTTCACGAAGAAATCGTGCTCACCGGAGGCCAGCACTGGGACCGGGCCCTGGCCGGTCATCTGGGTGACCAGATGGCCGTCTTCCACCGTGACGGTGAAGACCCGCGAAGGCGGCACCTGGTAGCGGCCCACGTATTTTTCGAGCACCTTGGCGTCGAGGGGGACGCTCTTGGGCGGCCGCATCGGCTCGCCGGGGATCCGTTTGGCCGGCATGTCGCGGCCGCCCTGGTGCAGCGTCAGCTCGGTGGCTTTGCCGTCCGCCCCGGTGGTGAAATCGATCTCGACGGGCGGCGCGGTGGCGAAATAAGTTTTTTCGCTCTCCGGGAAGATTTCGAACCTGCGCTGTCCGGACGCCTGGGCGTAGAGATGGTCGCCCTCGCGGGTGATGTTCACGATGAAGTTGGGGGCCAGTTCATAGCGGCCCTCATAGCCATCGAAGATCTTCGGATCGACCTTGACCGTTTTGTGTTCGGCCGGTTGTGGAGCGGGTTGCGCCCAAGCGGGGACGATCCCCAACGCCAGCGCGTATCCAAGCAGGAGAAGCTTCGGAATCATGGTTTCATCCTCTCGTGGAACGTGTCCATAGGGCGCCGGGGCGCGATGGTTCGTTACAGGGCGGGGTCCCGGGCCCCGGCGGCCGTATGCCCTCGAAGACGCGGTGGGGACGCGAATCGTTTAGGTTTCTACAGCCCGCTATACCAGCCCAGGATGCGCTCTCCGGCGATCGCCGCAGCCAGCGCCGCAGCGCCCAGAAACGCGCCGAACGGGAGCGGGTAAGTAGACGCATCCTTGCCGGTGGCCTTGATGTAGATGTAGCCGATCAGAGAACCGGTCACCGAGCCGATCACCAGCGCCAGCAGGGCGTTGCGCAGTCCCAGAAAGGCTCCCACCATGGAGATCAGCTTCACGTCGCCCAAGCCCAGGCCTTCGCGGTGCCGCAGTTTCTCGTAGAGCCAGCCGCCCAGCCACAGAAAGAACGCCGGCAGCAGCGCTCCGAAGGCCGCCTCCGCCAGCCATTTGGCGCGGCCGGTGACCTCCGCGCCAAACAGCCACAGAATCGCCTGGGCGGTGAAATCGGGGACCGGCACGAACACCGCAAAGCCCAACCCGATCAGCGCGCCGCCCAGAGTGAGCTGATCCGGCAGGAGCCGCTTTTCCAGGTCGGTGAAAATCAGAGCCACCAGGAGGGCGCTGAAGACGCACATCTTCACAGCCCGCAAATCCGGGCCCAGGGTGCGCACGAAGAAGTAGAACAGCAGCCCCGTGAGCAACTCCACCGCGGGATAGCGCAGCGAAATCCGCCGGCTGCAAAGGCGGCATTTGCCGCCCAGCGCCAGGTAGCTGAACAGCGGGATGTTGTCGTACCACGGAATCATTTTGCGGCAGCGCACGCAATGCGACCGCGGGCGCACCACCGACCGGCCGCGCGGCATGCGGTGGATGCATACGTTCAGAAAACTGCCGATAATCAGTCCGAAAAGGAACGCCAGAATCGATTCGATCACTCGATCTCCCGCCGATAACCTTCCATGGTACGGGAGGGTACGCTGCTGGGTAAAGCTCTCGAATGTGCTATCAATCGTTATCCATGGGCACGCGGCGAGGGTGCTCTATTAAGCCCTGGGACCGAGCCGCGGCGCCTCACGCCAACACCCGCCGGTAAGCTTCCAGGGTGCCACCCACCATGCGCTCCACCGTAAAGCGCTCGATGACGGTTTGGCGGGCGGCCGCTCCCAAGCGGCGCGCCCGGACGCGGTCGGCGCGCAGCTCGCGGATGGCGGCGGCGAAGGCTTCGGGCGTGTTTTCGGCCAGCATGCCGTTTTCGCCATGGCGCACCACTTCGGGCAGCCCGCCCACGTTGCTGGCAATGGCGGGCACACCGGCCGACATGGCCAGCAACACGCCCGAACCCAGGCCTTCGCAAAGAGTGACGTAAACCAATAGCCCGGCGTGGTGTAAATCGCGCTCCAGGCTACTCGTGAACTGTATCTCGACTTCCGCCAGACGGGCGGCTTCGCGAGCGATGGCCTCGCCCTTTTGCGGGTCCGCGGCATTGGCCGGCGCCAGCACACTATCCCCTTGGGCCGGTTCCAGCAGCGGCACGCCATCGTAAACCACGTCGATCTTCTCCGGCGCAACGCCGCCCGCTACCAGCACCTTGCGGACGAACTCGGAAACCGCCAGGTAGCGCAACGGGCGCGCGTACTTCCAGCGCGATTGCAGTGGAAAGGCCACCCGCCGCGAAACCACCAGCGGAGGCCCGGCCGCCAGCGCCGCCAGCGTATGGCTGCGGGCGTCGTGGGCGTGTACCAGGTCGTGACGGCGAGCGGCCAGCGCGGTGCGCGTCACCCCCAGCGGCTCCACGCGCCAGCCGCGCTGCCGCGCCAGCGAAAACAGCGGCCCGGCGGCATTCGCCAGCAAGGTCGATTCCACGCCCGCCGCGGCCAGCCCTTCGATCAGCCGCAACGCCTGCCACTGGCCGCCCCGCATCTCCCTGCCGCTATCCAGGTGCAGGATGCGCATCAGCTCATGATTCTCGCTTTGGCGTACTTCAGGAAGGTATAAAATGCCGCCATGTGCGCGATGGTCAGGCCCTCCAGCCCATCCTGGAATCCGCGCTTCACCACGTAGGTGTTCAGAAACGTCCAGGCCGGGTCGAAGAGCAGGCGCCACATGGGCACCTTGATTTTGCGCGCCGCCAGCTCCTGGGCCGCCAGCGTGGTGTAGCGGTCCAACGTCTTGAGGTGCTCGGAAAGCGAGTCGCAGGTGAAGTGCAGGATGTTGCTCTCCAGGTGTCCCAGGCGGCCCGAAACCTGCACGCTCTCGTGCACGAAATCGCCCACCCAGTGCGCCTTGGCGCGGTGGTACAGGCGGATTTTGCGGTCCGGGTACCATCCCGAGTGCAGAATCCACCGGCCCAGGTAGCGCGCCAGCCGGGGCATGGTGTACGCGTCGTAGCGGGGACCGGTCTTTTTCAGGTTCCAGATTTCGGCCTCCAGCGCTTCGCTGAGAGCTTCGTCGGCGTCGAGCGAGAGAATCCAATCGTGGCTAGCCTGGTCAGCAGCCCAATTCTTTTGCGCCGCGTAACCGCGCCAACCGGCTTCGATCACTCGCACGCCGAGGTTCTGCGCCAGGTCCACGGTGCGGTCCACCGAACCCGAATCCACCACTAGAATTTCATCCGCCGTGCGCAGGCTCTCGATGGCGCGGGCGATGTTGCGCTCCTCGTTCAGGGTGATGATAGTCGCGGTGATCTTCAAGAACTACCCCGGGCCGCTGATCGGCCGGAACGTGAAGCACAGCAGGAAAATGACCAGGGCGATCCAGCCCAATTTGCGGCGGCCCGCGCCGATGTCGCTGGCGTCGAGGATCATGGGGTGACGGCGGCCCAGCCAGAACAGAATCGCGCCCCACAGCAGCCAGCCCGGCCAAAACTTTCCCAGCGGCAGCAGAGCCACGCAGAGCACCTTGGAAACCGTGCGGTGCCGCTCCGGAAAGAACGAGTACAGGATGTGGCCGCCATCCAGTTGCCCGATGGGCAGCAGGTTCATGCAGGTGGCGAACATGCCCACCCAGGCGGCGCGGGCCACCGGATGCAGATATAGGTTGGCCTGCGGGACGCCGGGAAAAATCGCTTTCTCCATCAGCCACTGCAGACCCGGCGCGCCGAACCGGATCGTGCTCTGCGGCTCGATGCCCGGAATCACCTTGGAAAAGGCCAGCCCCACCGCCAGCGCCGGCAGCAGAAAGACGAATCCCGCCAGCGGGCCGGCCACCCCGATATCGAAAAGCTCGCGCTTGGAATAAATCGGCGAGCGCACCCGGATGAAGGCTCCGAAGGTGCCCAGAAACGGCGAGGGCATGAAGTACGGCAGGCTGGCATCCACCCGGTGATACAGCGATGCCAGGTAGTGCCCCATTTCATGCGCCATCAGGATGGCCAGCAGGGTGAGCGAATACGGCAGACCTTGCAGCATGGTAGCCGGGTGGTGCCAGATCCGCGACCACAGCGTGAAGCTATGCTCGATATCGAAGGGCAAATTGCGGTCGAAATCGTACTGCATGGCCGCGCCCACCACCGTGGTGGTGATCAGGGTGGCGGCAAACAGCACGCCATAGAGCCAATAGCGCTCTTGAGTGCGCGCCGAAGCCACGGGCTGTATCTCTCCCACATCGTTACCGGCGTAGACCGGATAAGGCGCAGGAGAATAATCCTGGGGAGACACGGTGAGGCCGCACGCAGCGGTTTACTGCAGCGTTTGAAGCTCCTTGCCGGGTTTGAACCGCACGGCCTTTCCGGGCGGGATCGATACCTCGGCGCCGGTGCGCGGATTCCGGCCAATGCCAGTCTTCCGGGGCTTCACGTTAAATACCCCGAAACCGCGCAACTCGATGCGGTCACCCTGCTCCAGGGCCTTCTTCATGGACTCGAAAACGGTTTCTACCGCCATCTCGGCTTTCGTCTTGGTAATGCCGGTCCGGTTGACTACTTCGTTAATGATGTCCAGCTTAATCAAGCTTGCCTCCTTGAACCGGGGGTCGGGCGAAGTTCCTGCCGCATCCTTCAACCATATGATAGGATTGAATTTATTCTCATGTCAAGCGAACCTGCGGGCGCCTGGTCGGCGGCCCTCACCAGCCAGGAGTTCCGGCGCGCCTGTGGCCGCTTCGCCACCGGGGTGACGATTGCCAGTGTACTGGATAGCCAGGGCACCCCGCACGGCCTCACTGTAAGCTCCTTTACCTCGGTCTCGCTGGAGCCGCCGCTGGTGCTGATTTGCCTCGGCCACCAGGTCACCATCATCGAAACCTTCCGTGCCGCCACGCACTTCGGAATCAACGTGTTGAACGAGCAACAGCGCGATCTTTCGGAGAGTTTTGCGCGCAAGGGACACGACCGCTTCACCGGCGTGCGGTGGTATTGCGGCCCCTCGGGCGTGCCCCTGCTGGAAGACGTCCTGGCGGCCATCGAATGCCGCGTCTACCAACGTTTTCTCTCGGGCGATCACGATATCGTGGTCGGCGAGATGCTGCACGCCAAAGTAGCCGAAGGCTCGCCGCTGATTCATTTCTCCAGCCGTTACCGCCGCCTGGCCCGCGAATAAGTTTGCCGCTTTCCCCAGACGGCTGCTGGCATCCATTGGCTGGCGGATTGCACTTACTTCCCTGGAAGCACTCGGAAAGGTCGAGCTTGAAAGGAGCCAGGGAACTATGCGCGTTCTTACCAAAGCCGTCGGGATCGTGGCGGTGGCCGCCGCGGCTGTCGGGATTATCGCCAACTTGAAAGACATTAAACGGTATTTGCGCATCTCGACGATGTAGAACCGGCAGGCCCGCCCGGCCTGTTCAGCTCAGCACCTCTTTGGGGCTGGGCATGCCGCGGCGGGCAAACTGGATCACCCCGTCCGGTCCGATGCGGTACACCGTCCGCTTCACAATTAACCCGTTGGCATGATAAAGTGCCGCGACTTTCTGGCCCGCATCCACCAGCAGGGGAAACGGGAAATTGAATTTCCGGCGGAATTTTACATGGCTGGCGGTGCCCTGCGGATTGACGCCGAAGATTTCCATCCCGCGCGCCACGGCTTCACTCCAATCGTCGCGGAACTGGCAGAGCTGCCTGGTGCAGCCGGGCGTATCGTCGCCCGGATAAAACACCAGCACCACGCTCTTGCCGCGCAAGGAAGCCAGTGACACGGTGTGCCCGGAGTCATCGGGAAGCGAGAATTCCGGCGCCGGGCTTCCCACCGGCAGGGGATCGGAAAAAAGCCACGCAAACATCGTCCAGACGGTAGCACACTGCAGCCGCCGCCCGGTAGTCGCGTGTTTTCGCATCGCCCTGGCGACCCCCTGCATCATAATGGGGAAATAACCGGATGGAGATCTATCTCTTGCGCCACGCCATTGCCGAAGATGCCCCCCCGGGCCGGCCCGATTCCGAACGTGCTCTGACCTCCGAAGGCCGCGACAAGCTGCGCCGGGTGCTGAAGCGCGCCCGGCAGGCCGAGGTGGCGCCCACGCTGATCCTGACCAGCCCTTACCGGCGCGCCCTGCAGACCGCCGAAATCGCCGCCGAGGCGCTTGGCTACCAGGGCCGCCTGGTGCACTCCCAGGCGCTGGTGCCGGATGCCTCGCCACACGACCTTTGGGACGAGGTCCGCACGCACCGCGGCGAACGCGCCATTCTGCTGGCCAGCCATGAACCGCTGATGAGTTCGGCGGCCGCTTTTCTGCTGGGATGCCCCGGGCTGCAGGTGGAAATGAAAAAGGCCGGCCTGGTGCGCATCGACTGTGACCGTTTCGGCGCCGAAGCCCGCGGTGTGCTGAAATGGTTGCTCACGCCGGCCGTGGTGTAACCCTTCATGGATATCGCCAAAGCCACCGAGAAGTACGAAACCTGGCTCGCCGGGCACCTGCGCCTGATCGAGCCGGATTTGCAGCTCAAACACCAGCAGATGCGCGCGGCCGACTTTCCGTTTTTGCGAGCCACCTATTACCGCTGGGCCCAGACCTGGGCGGAAATCTGCGGCGCCGCGGCGCGTGCGCCCCGCGTCCTGGCGGTGGGCGATCTGCATGTGGAGAATTTCGGCACCTGGCGGGACGTCGAGGGCCGCCTGATCTGGGGCATCAACGATTTCGACGAAGCCTGGTATCTGCCTTACACCAACGATCTCATCCGCCTGGCCACCAGCGCAATGATGGCCCGCCTGGCCTGCGATCCTCAGACTGCCGCGCAAGCCATTCTGGACGGCTACCGCCAGGCGCTCGAAGCCGGGGGGCGCCCGTTCGCCCTGGCCGAGCACCACTGCGCCGTACGAGAAATGGCCGTAGCCCGGCTGCACGACCCCGAGAAGTACTGGGAAAAGCTGCACGCGCTACAGCCTTTGAGTAGCCCCATTCCGGCCGGCGCGTCCAAGGCGATCATACGGATGATGCCCGCCCGTGGCATCGCCTTTCGCGTGGCGCATCGCGTGGCCGGCCTGGGCAGCTTAGGCCGCGAACGCTACGTGGCCCTGGCCGAATGGCAGGGCGGATCGGTGGCGCGCGAAGCCAAGGCGCTGGCGCCCTCAGCCTGTGTCTGGGCGGCGCGCGGCAAAGGCAACGCCCCCATCCTTTACGACGAAATTCTGGATGTAGCGGTGCGCTGCCTGGACCCCTTCGTGCGTCTGCAGAAGCGCTGGATCGTGCGCCGCCTGGCGCCGGATTGCTCGCGCATCGAGCTTTCCGCGCTCCCCAAAGAGCGCGACGAGCTGCGCCTGCTGCATTCGATGGGCTGGGAAACGGCCAACATCCACCTGGGCAGCGCCAAGCCCGCCATTCTGCTCAAAGACCTCAAGAAACGCCCTGCCGCCTGGCTGTTTCAGTCCGCCCGCAAAATGGAAAAGGCGGTGCTGGCCGATTTCCATGCCTTCGCGGCTGGCTGATCCCCGTTTTCGGCACACCGGGCAGCATCAAGTGCGACGCGGAGACGCGGAGGCGCAGAGAAAAACGCGGAGAAGGCATTGCGACCTTTCTTGGCCTTCCTCTGCGCCTCCGCGTCTCCGCGTCAAGATTTTCCCCGGGCCCTCACTCCACCCGGTAATTCGGCGCTTCCTTGGTAATGATCACGTCGTGTACGTGGCTCTCGCGCAGGCCCGCGGGGGAGATCCGCAGGAAGCGCGCCTTTTCCTGCAATTCGCCAATGTCGTGCGCGCCGCAGTAGCCCATCCCTGAGCGCAGGCCGCCAACCAACTGGTACACCATGTCGGACAGCGGCCCTTTGGCAGCCACCCGTCCTTCGATGCCCTCAGGCACCAGCTTGGCATTGGAATCCTGCGCGTAGCGGTCGCCGCCGCCGGTGGCCATCGCCCCCATCGACCCCATCCCGCGGTAGGTCTTGAACGTGCGTCCCTGAAACAGAATCGTCTCCCCGGGACTTTCGTCGGTGCCCGCCAGCAGGCTGCCGATCATGACCGTGTCAGCCCCCGCCGCGATCGCCTTGGTAATGTCGCCCGAGTACTTGATGCCGCCATCGGCAATCAGCGGCACTCCAGCCTCGCGCGTGGCGCGGGAGCACTCCGAAATGGCAGTGATCTGCGGCACGCCGGCGCCCGAGACCACCCGCGTGGTGCAGATCGACCCCGGCCCGATCCCTACCTTAATGCCGTCCACCCCCAACAAAATCAGCTCGCGGGCGCCTTCATAGGTGGCCACGTTGCCGGTCACCAGTTGCACGTCCGGCAGCTTGCACTTGATGGTCTTCACCGCCTTGGTCACCCGCTCGGTGTGGCCATGCGCCGTGTCGATGGCCAGCACGTCCACCTTGCGCGCCACCAGTTCCTGGGCACGCTCCAGGAAATCGCCGGTGGCGCCGATGGCCGCGCCCACCCGCAGGCGCCCCTGCACGTCCTTGGCGGAGTTCGGATACTTCAGCTTTTTCTGAATGTCTTTGACCGTGATCAGGCCCTTGAGCTTGAAGTGATCGTCCACCACCAGCAGCTTTTCCACGCGATGCCGGTGCAGGATGGTTTCGGCCTGCTCGAGCGTGGTGCCCACCGGCACAGTGATCAGGTTCTCCTTGGTCATCACTTCGGAAATCGGCAGGTCGAGACGGGTCTCGAAGCGCAGGTCGCGGTTGGTGAGGATGCCCACCAGCCGCCCCTCTTTGGTCACCGGCACGCCGGAAATGCGATAGCGGTTCATCAGGCGCTGCGCATCGGCGATGGACTGTTCCGGCCCGATGGTGATGGGGTCCACGATCATGCCGCTCTCACTGCGTTTGACGCGGTCCACCTCTTCGGCCTGGCGCTCCACGGTCATGTTGCGGTGAATGAAACCGATACCGCCCTGCTGCGCTAGGGCGATGGCCAAGTGCGATTCGGTCACCGTGTCCATGGCAGCCGAGACAATCGGGATGTTCAGGGCGATCTGGCGGGTGAGACAGGTGCGGGTCTCCACTTCGGCGGGCAGTACCTCGCTCCAGGCCGGTTCGAGCAAGACATCGTCGAAAGTGAGGCCTTCGGTCAGCACGTCTTGAATCATAGGGTGATTCTTCTCATAATAACGTAGTGTCCATGCAAGCCGTGCGACGTCGTACCAGAGGGATCATAGGCGGGATGTTTCCGGAGCGCCCGGATCCTGGAGCGGCGGCGTTCTCGCGGTTCGCCGTGCCCCACCAGTTCAACCCCAGCCTCGGAATTGTGGAGGGGGTAATCGCGGTGGCGGCGGTGTTTGCCCGCATCCTAACGTTGTGCGTAATCTTTGCTGTGTGGGCGGTGTTGAGCCTGCTCGGGTGGGAATGGATCGCGAGCCCGCTCTGGCGGGGCGTAGCGCTGCTTCCCATGCTCCTGGCGCTGCCGCTGGCGCTGGTTCCGCCGATGCTGGCGATCGCGGCCCTGGAGCGCTGGTGCCGGCCGCGACGGCCCTGATTCCGGGCAGCGAGCGCGCGGGCGCTCCCTCTCGCCCGCCCCGCACGGCCAGACGGGTTTGCCAAGCGGCCCCGGCGGCGTGTTTAATATCTATTGATAACCCAATGATTACACCACTTCTGTTTCTGCTGCTGGCGCATTCCGCGCCTCCCGCTCAGGCCCAGGGCCGAGCCTCCCAAACCAATGCGACGGCGCCAGCCGCACCCCAAGCCGCTCCGCCGGCCATCCCCGGTGGCGGACGCGGGCGCGGCGGCATTGCCGGTCCGGGACCGGCGATCGGGGGCGAAATCGACGAAACACCGGTGGTCACGCACCACTCCATCACCGTCGAGGGCAAGCCGCTCAACTACACCGCTACGGTGGCGCAAATGCCCCTGAAAAACTCCTCCGGCGACACCGAAGCTCATATTTTCTACATGGCCTACACGCAGGATGGCGTGGAGGACTTGGCCAAGCGGCCCCTCACCTTCTGCTTCAACGGCGGCCCCGGCTCGGCCTCCATGTGGGTGCACATGGGCGGCATGGGACCGCGCAGCCCCAAATTGATGCCAGATGGCAGCATGCCGCCGCCTCCCTATGAGTTGAAGGACAACTCCGACACCTGGCTGGATAAGACCGACCTGGTGTTCATCGACCCGGTAGGCACCGGCTACAGCCGCGCCCGCAACCTCGAGGTGGCGCGCCGCATGAACAGCGTGCAGGGCGACATCCAGTCGGTGGGCGAGTTCATCCGCATGTACATCGTGCGCAACAACCGCGAGGTTTCGCCGCTGTTCATCGCCGGCGAAAGCTACGGCACCTTCCGCGCGGCTGGCCTGGGAGGCTACCTGATCGACCGCGGGATTGCCTTCAACGGCATCGTCCTGATCGGCACTACGCTCAACCTGGAGACCATCTGGAGCCGCAGCGACGACCTGGTGTATCAACTGGAGCTGCCCACCTACGCCGCCGACGCCTATTACCACAAGAAAGTGGCCGCCGATTTGCAGCGCAAGGATCTGAAATCGTTTCTGAAAGAGGTGGAAGCCTTCAGCATGGGCGAATATGCCACCGCGCTGGCCAAGGGCGACGACTTGCCGGCGGCCGAGCGCAAAGCGGTGACCGACAAGCTGGTCCGCTATACCGGAATTGACGCGCACTACATCGCCGAAAGCAACCTGCGCTGGGACGTGAGCCATTTCGCCCGCCAACTGTTGCGCGACCAGGACCTTTCGATCGGCCGCTATGACGGGCGGTTGACCGCGCCGGCCTCCATGAACACCGGCGAAACCGCCGAATTCGATCCGTCCAGCACCCTCATCACGCCGCCCTTCACGGCCATGTTCACCAACTACATCCGCAAGGAGCTGGGCTACAAGACCGACATGTACTACTACCCGAGCGGCGGCATCCAGCCCTGGAACTACGATGTGCAGAACGGCTTTGGCGACACCACCAGCCTGCTGCGCAACGCCATGGCCAAGAACCCCTACATGAAGGTGATGGTAGCGGCCGGCTACTTCGACCTGGCCACCCCGTACTACGCCGTGGAGTATACCTTCAACCACATGGGGCTGAATCCGGCGATGCACAAAAACATCACCTGGGATTTCTACCAGGCCGGCCACATGCTCTATATCGACAGCGACTCGCACGCCAAGCTGAAGCATGACTTCGGGGAGTTCCTGTCGAGCGCGCTGCCGAAACAGGACGTGCAGTAGCCATCCGGACCGCGGCCCAGAATCGATTGCGCTCGTAATCGCACCGGCGGTGGTCGCCAGCCGCGCCGCCGACGGAGCACGAACCGGCAGGCAGCCCGCGGTGTACTCTGGAGCCATGCGCAAAGTGGGAATCGCGATGCTGGCGTGCGCCCTCGGCCTCGCGGGGCAAAGCAATCCGGCGGCCCGCGCGGCGCGCCAGTGGCGGGCTGGGCATGAGCGGGAGATCCTCAACGAATTGATGGGGCTGCTGGCCCATCCGAACCTGGCGCGGGACAGCCCGGCGATCCGCGTAAATGCCGCGGCGGTGGCCGCGATCCTGGAGCGGCGGGGCGTCCGGACGCAACTACTGGAGGTGCCGGGGGCGCCGCCGGTGGTCTTCGGCTCGATCGAGACGCCGGGGGCGAGCCGCACCATCGTCTTTTATGCGCATTACGACGGGCAGCCGGTGGATCCCAAGGAGTGGACCACCCCGCCGTGGCAGCCGGTGGTGCGGGATGGGCCGCTGGCGGCCGGAAGCAAGATCGTGGCGCTGCCGGAGATCGGGCCGGTGAACCCGGAGTGGCGGGTGTATGCGCGCTCGGCATCCGACGATAAGGCGCCGATTGTGGCGCTGGCCGCCGACCTGGACGCGCTGAAAGCGGCGCACATTCCGCTGCACAGCAACGTGAAGTTTGTGTTCGAGGGGGAAGAGGAGGCCGGGTCGCCGCACCTGGCGGAGATCCTCCGCGAATTTAAGGATTTGCTGGCCAGCGACGTGTGGCTGATCTGCGATGGGCCGGTACACCAGAGCCGCCGGCCGCAGATCGTGTTTGGGGCGCGGGGGATTGTGGAGATCGACCTGACGGTGTATGGCCCGGCGCACGAGCTGCACAGCGGGCATTACGGAAACTGGGCGCCCAATCCGGCCATGATGCTGGCGCGGCTGCTGGCCTCCATGAAGGATGACGACGGGCACGTGACCATCGAGCGGTTCTACGACGGGATCGAGCCGCTGAGCGCGACCGAGCGGCAGGCCATTGCGGAGGCGCCGGATGTGGACGCCGGCCTGATGCGCGAACTGTGGCTGGGGCGGACCGAGGGCGGCGGGAAGAAGCTGGTGGAGCTGCTGAATCTGCCGTCGTTGAATGTGCGGGGGATGTCGAGCGCGCGGACCGGGGCGGGGGCCAGCAATGTGATTCCGGCGACCGCCACGGCGTCGATCGATATCCGGCTGGTGAAGGGCATTTCGACCGAGCAGGCGGCGGAGCGGGTGCTGGCGCACATCCGGGCGCAGGGTTATTGGGTGACGGAAAGCGAGCCGGATGCGGCCGCGCGCATGGCGCATCCCAAGGTGGCACGGGTGACGGTGGAGCCGGGCGGTTATAACGCCTCGCGGACGTCGATGGACCTGCCGATTTCGAAGCTGGTGCTGCGCACGGCGGAGGACGCGGTGGGGCCGGTAGTGAAGCTGCCGACCATGGGTGGGAGCGTACCGCTGTTTATGATCGGGGAGATTCTGGGAGCGCCGACGATCACCACGCCGATCGCCAACCAC
>DATJRE010000094.1:0-13633 GCA_035505095.1 Bryobacteraceae bacterium
GCACGCCGCGGAAATCGCCATGGAGCACCACCTCGGCATGACCTGCGACCCGATTGCCGGCCTGGTGCAGATCCCCTGCATCGAGCGCAACGCGCTGGGCGCGGTGAAGGCCATCAACGCCTGCCGCCTGGCGATGCAGGAGGAAGGCTCGCACAAGGTCTCGCTCGACCAGGTGATCAAGACCATGTACCAGACGGGGCTGGACATGCAGGCGCGCTATAAAGAGACCTCGCTGGCGGGCCTGGCGGTGAATGCGGTGGAGTGCTAGCTGCCAGCGGGGGTCTGGTCTTACCGCAGAGCCGCGGAGAGCGTGGAGAATTTGCGGAGAGCCGCCGAGCTGCGCATCACGCGGGCGATCGGCCCGGCGTGGTCCTTACCGCCGTGTCGCGGGAAGATTTTCTCCTGGCGTTCCTCCGCGCTTCCTCCGCGCCCTCAGCGTCTCCGCGGTGAATCCGTGGCCGGCCCCGCTCTGCTTGACACCACTGCGCGGGCAGTATGTAATAGCCGCATACCATGACCCCTACGCGCAGAGCCTTCCTCCAGACCGGGGCGCTTGTCTCGGTTCTGGGCTTCGATCTCCGGCCGGCCCACGCCCAGGCGCGGGAGTTGAAAATCGCGCGCACTACGGAGACCCGATCCACCTGCCCGTATTGCTCGGTGAGCTGCGGCGTCATCATCCATACGCTGGGCGATAAGGCCAAGAACGTCACGCCGCAGGTGGTGCACGTGGAAGGCGATCCGGACCACCCCATCAATCGCGGCACGCTGTGCCCCAAGGGGTCATCGCTGCAGCAGGATATTGTGAACGACCGGCGGCTGATGAAACCGCAGGTGCGGCGGCCGGGGGCGGACCACTGGGAGGACATTTCCTGGGACGACGCGATCAATGAAATCGCTCGCCACGTGAAGACCACGCGGGACGCGACCTTCGTCGAAAAGGATGAGCAGGGGCGCACGGTCAACCGCTGCGAAGGCATCGCCTGGAACGGCGGATGCACCGACACCAACGAGTTCAATTACCTGGTGATCAAGACCATGCGCAGCCTGGGGGTCTGCTACCTGGAAAACCAGGCGCGGGTTTGACACGGCCCCACGGTCTCCAGTTTGGGGGCCACCTTCGGACGCGGGGCCATGACCAATGGCTGGATCGACATCAAGAACACCGACATGATGTTGATCATGGGCGGCAATCCGGCCGAAAACCATCCCTGCGGGTTTAAGTGGCCCATCGAGGCCAAGCGGCAGCGCAATGCCACGATGATCGTGGTGGACCCGCGATTTACGCGCACGGCCGCTACCGCCGACCTGTTCGTGCAAATCCGCGTCGGGTCGGATATCGCCTTTCTGGGCGGCCTGATTCGTTATGCCATCGAGAACGGGCGCGTGGCGCACGAGTATCTGACTAACTTCACGAACGCGGCGTACCTGGTCCGGGATGACTTTCAACTGCCGGAGCAGGGTCTGTTCTCGGGCTTCGACGCGGCCTCGGGCAGTTACGATCGCGCCAGTTGGAATTATCAGGATGCGGAAAAGGCCTACGATCTTACTCTGCAACATCCGCGGTCGGTGTTCCAGTTACTCCGCCAACAGTACTCCCGATATACACCGGAGATGGTGGAGCGCATTACCGGCATCCCGCGCGATCAGTTTTTGAAGGCTGCCGATCTCTTCACTTCGATCCGCAAAGACGGCGACACCAAAAAAGTCGGCACGGTAATTTACGCGGTGGGGTGGACGCAGCACAGCTCGGCCACCCAGACCATCCGCACGGCGGCGATCCTGCAATTGCTGCTGGGCAACGTGGGGCGCGCCGGCGGCGGAGTGAACGCGCTGCGCGGCCACTCCAACATTCAGGGCGCTACGGATATGGCCGGCGTATTCGACATCCTGCCCGGTTATCTGAAGATGGCCAACCCGGCGGACACCGACCTGGCGGCGTACCTGGCCCGCACCACGCCCAAGCCGGCCAAGCCAGGGCCGTGGGAGTCGATGAACTACTGGTCGAACACGCCGCGCTTCATGGTGTCGTTCCTCAAGTCCATGTACGGCGACGCGGCCCGCAAGGACAACCAGTGGGCTTTTCACCATCTGCCCAAGATCGACCGTAAATACTCGTGGGCCGAGATCTGGGACGATATGTACCGCGGCCACATCAAGGGCCTGCTGGCGTTCGGCATGAACGGCGTGGCCATCGGCCCCAATTCGCGCAAGAACATCGAGGCGCTCAAGAAGGCCGACTGGCTGGTGGTGTGCGAGATTTATCCCGATGAAACCAGCGAGTTCTGGAAGGCTCCGGGAACCACGCCGGAAGAGATGAAGCAGATCGCCACCACGGTCTACCGGCTGCCGGGGGCGGGTTTCGCGGAGAAGGACGGGACCTTCGTCAACTCGGCGCGCTGGCTGCAATGGAAGAACGCGGCGATGCCGGTGCCGGGCGAGGCCAGGCTGGACCAGGAGATTCTGTCGCGCCTTTTTCTGAAGGTGCGCGATCTGTACCGCGCCGAGGGCGGCAAGTTTCCCGATCCGGTGCTCGACGCCACGTGGAATTACACCAACCCGCAGAATCCGTCGCTGGCCGAAGTGGCGCGCGAAATCAACGGGCGCGCGCTGGCCGATGTGACCGACCCGAAGCTGAACCAGACCATCAGGGCGGGGCAGCAATTGGCGGGGTTTGGATGGCTGCGCGACGATGGCTCGACGGCGTCGGGCAACTGGCTGTATTGCGGGTCGTGGACGGAGGCCGGCCCGCAGATGCAAAGGCGCGGCACGGAGGACCCCTCGGGGCTGGGCATCTACGCGAACTGGGGATGGTCGTGGCCGGCCAACCGGCGAGTGCTGTATAACCGCGCTTCCTGCGATGTGGCGGGCAATCCGTGGGATCCCGAGCGGCGGCAGGTATGGTGGAGCGAGGCGCAGCAGAAATGGCTGGGCAACGATGTGCCGGATTTCAAGGCGGACTCGGCGCCCAAAGAACACATGGGGCCGTTCATCATGAACCCGGAAGGCGTCGGCCGGCTGTTCGCACCCGGGGCCACGCTGGTGGATGGGCCGTTTCCGGAGCACTACGAACCGTTCGAAAGCGTATTGGTCAATCCGCTGCACCCGGGGCAGAGCAATAACCCCGTGGCCAAGCGGTTTAAGTCGGCGCCGGATAAACTAGGCACACCGGCGGAGGGTTATAACATCATCTGCACTACTTACCGGCTCACCGAGCATTATCATTACTGGACCAAGAATAATCCCATGAACGTGGAACTGGTGCCGGAGCCGTTTGTGGAGATTCCGGCCGAGCTGGCCAACGACCTGGGGCTGCGCGGCGGCGAAAAGATCAAGGTGTCAAGCGCCCGCGGCGACTATATTGCCAAGGCCATGGTGACGCGGCGCATCAAGCCGATGACCATCGACGGGAAGCGCACTTACCAGATTGGCATCCCGATCCATTGGGGTTATCGCGGAATTTCCGAGGATGCCGGCCGCACCTCCCTCACGCTGGCCAACCAGCTTTCCGCGGCGATTACCGACCCCAACGCCAACACGCCGGAGTTCAAGGGCTTCCTGGTGAAGGTGGAGAGACTTTAGAGCATGCCCGCGAACCTGCGAATCCAGAAGATCTCCGGCCATGCCGGTACCGTGCCCGGCGCGGGCACGCAGCGGCAGGAGACCGTGGCCAAGCTGATTGACACCACCACCTGCATCGGCTGCAAGGCCTGCGAGGTGGCCTGCCTGGAGTGGAACGACCTGCCGTTCCGCGAGACGAGCTTCCAGAATTCCTACCAGACCATGCCGCAAACGGAATGGAATTACTGGAACCTGATTCAGTTCCGCGAGCACCAGCGCGATGACGGCACGCTGATGTGGCTGATGCGCAAAGACCAGTGCATGCATTGCGCCGACCCCGGCTGCCTGGCCGCCTGCCCCGCCGATGGGGCCATCGTGCAATACCAGAACGGCATTGTGGATTTCCAGCAGGATGCCTGCATCGGCTGCCAGTATTGCGTGACGGGGTGCCCGTTCAACATCCCGCGCTTCAACCCGCAGACTAAGAAAATGTTCAAGTGCACGCTGTGCACGGATCGGGTTTCGAATGGGCTGGAGCCGGCCTGCATCAAGGCCTGCCCCACCGGCTGCCTGCACTTCGGCGCCAAGGACGATATGAAAGCGCTGGCCGAGAGCCGCGCGCGGCAGTTGCGCGAGCACTCTTCGTACGCTAACGCGGGGGTGTACGATCCGGCGGGAGTGGGCGGCACCAGCGTGATGTATGTGCTGCACGATATCGCCAATCCCGAAGCGTACGGCGGCTTGCCGCGCAATCCGCGAGTGCCGTGGACGGTGCGGCTTTGGAAAGGACCGCTGAAATGGCTCGGCAACGTGGCCATGATCGGCGGATTGATCGGGGTGACGCTGCACTATCTGCGATTCGGCCCCAAACAGGTGCACGATGACAGCAAGTGACCGCATCCTGCGGTATTCGATGGCCGAGCGTGTGATGCACTGGGTGGCGGCCCTGGCATATATGTATGTGCTGGCCACCGGCCTGGCGTTTTACTCGCCGCATCTGTACTGGATCGCCACCATCCTGGGCGGCCCGGCCACTTCGCGTTTCTGGCATCCTTTGGTGGCGCTGCTGTTCGTGGGCACGCTGCTGTGGATGCTGGTCTCATGGCGCGCGGATATGCGGATCACCGCCGCGGACCGCCGGTGGAATGCGGCTATGGATCGCTACATCCGCAACGAGGATGAAGGCCTGCCGCCCATCGGCCGCTTCAACATCGGGCAGAAATATTTCTTCTGGGCCATGCTCTGGGCGGGAATCGTGCTGCTGGTTTCGGGCGTGGTGCTGTGGTTTCCGGAATGGATTCCGTGGAGTTGGCGCGGGGTGCGTTTCGCCTCCATCCTGCTGCATGTTTCGGCGGCACTGGTGACCATTGGCGCTTTCATCATCCACGTGTACATGGGGACGGCGGTGGTGCGCGGCGGATTCACCTCGATCATCCGCGGCGAAGTTTCGCCGGCGTGGGCGCGGATGCACCATCGCCTGTGGTACGAACGGGTCACGAGCAATAAGTGACCCGGATGACGCGCCCGCTGGAAACATGGGACCGCCGCATCGAACGGGCCGGGGACCTGGAAACGCGCTATCCGGCGGCCGCCGAGATGCTGCGGTTCTATGGCCGCATCGCGCGCTTCCAAAGGGACATGGCGCTGGATTTCGAGAAGCTGCCGGAGTTGCCGCGCGACCTGTCGCTCGATCCGGCGCGGCTGCCACGGCCGGTGCAGCCGTATTGCGGCGGGCTGCTGCGAGTCATCGAGACCGAAGCGCCCCCGGTGCTGGCCAAGGCGGCCACGGGCTTGCGGCGCACGAAGGACTGGGAGCCCGCCGATCCGGCGCCGCGCTTTCTGGCGCGCGTGCTGGTGCAGCCGTACGCGCAACTTTTGGCGTCGCGGGAACGGCGCGAGCCGGGGCAGGACGCGGTAAAGCCCGAGTGTCCGTTCTGCGGTGAAAAGCCGGTAGCTGCGGTGCTGCGGCCCGAAGGCGAAGGCGGCAAACGCCGGCTGGTGTGTTGGTTGTGCGCGACCGAGTGGGAGTTTCGCCGTCTGCTGTGCCCTTCCTGCGGCGAAGAGGATCACCAGAAACTGCCGGTGTATGTGGCTGCGGAATTCCCGCACGTGCGGGTGGAGGCGTGCGACACGTGCCGCGTCTATCTGAAGGCAATCGATATGACCAGGGACGGACTGGCCGCGCCTGAAGTGGACGAACTGGCGGCCGTGCCGCTGGACCTGTGGGCCGCCGGGCGCGGATACGCCAAGTTGCAGCCCAATTTGCTGGGTCTTTAAAGCTTTTTGCTCAATTTATCCGGCGCTTCCCGCCGGGACATCGGAACCGGTTCCTACTCCTCCGTAGAGGAGCGCTCCCCAAAAGGGAACGTGCCACAAGGGCCGCCTTCCGAACGTTGAACGCGTCTGGTAGCCGACTTCAATCCCCTGCAGTGGGCACGGCATCGCGTTATCGAAACGGGCTGCGCTCGGCGAGCGAGCAGCTTTTTTTCAATTTCAAAGTAGCATGGCGGATTCGGGGTTGCCGATATGGAGGTCTGCAAATGATTGAGGCGGTGGGAGATTGAGTTGCGGTTTTTTGTGAACGCAAAACTGGAGAAGGGCGGGGAGCGATTAACGCGGAGCCTCCGCGCCGACGGGCCTCGTCGTTCATGGAACCAGAAGCTGGCCGTGCAAGGACGGCCGTAACGCGGAGGGTCCCACGCACAGGCGTTAAGACCGAGGCCACTCGCATGTGCCCAGAGGTGTTGGGGAATTCTGTTCGGCGAGCCGGGTTCTGGTTGCAACTTCTCAGAACTGGGCGGGCTGAGGTCGGGGAATAGCCGGTGGGCTGGCCCAGCCCGCCGTGACAGGTGGACGTGACGTTCCCGTCTGCCCCGCCTGCCCCCTTGAAGTCTTAGGGGAAGTGTGGCAGAGTAATCCCATGAAGCGAGAACCGGCGTGGAGAAGGTATCTGCGATTCTGGGGGGCGAATCCGGCGGCCGATGTGGATGACGAGTTCGGCTTTCACCTCCAAACCAAGATCAACGCACTGCGGGCGGCTGGGTGGAGCGAAGAGTCCGCCCGCCGCGAAGCCGTGCGGCAGTTCGGTCCGGTGGCTCCGGTGCGAGCCGAATGCGTGGCCATCAGCACCAGCCACCAGCGGCGGAATTCGTGGATTGAGTATCTGCACGGCTGGGCCGGCGATCTGCGCTACGCCGTCAGGGTCCTGCGCAACGCGAAGGCGTCCACCGCGGCGGCCATCCTCATCCTGGCCGGGATCGGCGCTACCACGGCAGTGTTCACGATCCTGGACCGGCTGCTCTATGCGCCGCTGCCGGTTCCGAAACCAGCGGAGTTGGCGCTAGTGTCGCACTTTACCCTGTCGCCGAAAGGCGCACACCTCGGCGTGACGTTCACCTTTCCGGGCTACCGGTATCTGCGCGACCACCAGAAAGTATTCACCGCCCTGGCGGCGGAAGCCAGCGTAATCGCCCGCGAGCGGCGCGCGCATCAGAAAATCGAGCGCCCCGCGACCGGCGCTCCGGTTTCCACCAATTTCTTTGAGGTATTGGGCGTGCAGCCGTTAGCGGGACGCTGGCTGACTTCGGCTGACGAAACGGCCCAAGTGGCGGTCGCCGGCTACCGGTTCGCCAGCCGCCGTTATGAGCAGCCTTCCGATGCAATGGGAAAAACGGTCTATCTCAGCGATATTCCGTTCACCATCGTGGGGGTAATGCCGCCTGGTTTCTACGGCACGCACAAGGGCTACGATTCCGATCTGTACATCCCGTTGGGCTGCGCCCAGCAAGTCGTCGGCGGAATCGATTTGGACACGGGAGCTTACTTGCGGGCGATCGGCCGGCTGCGTCGCGGCGTCAATCTCACGCGCGCGCAGAGCGACCTGCAAGTCCTGTGGCGGCAGTTTCTGGCGCTGGGCCTCACGCGCGATTCGAAGGACGACCAGATCGGCTGCGAGACCGGCCTACGCGGCTATGCCGGGACGGGCGGCGCGCGGGAGCGGTCGCTGGATGTGCTCGGCGCCATCGTGGTGGTGCTGCTGCTGATCGGGTGCGCCAACGTGGCCTGCCTGCTGATCGCGCGGGGCGCGGCCCGACAGCACGAGACGGCTATCCGGTTGTCGTTGGGGGCCGGCCGGCTGCGCATTCTGCGGCAATCCGCAGCGGAAAGTGGGGCGCTCGCACTGGCTGGCTGTGCGGGGGCGCTGGTGGTGTCGCATTGGGCCGGCCGCCTCCTGGTGGCGGCCTTTCACTGGCAGACGCGGCCGATCGAAATTGCGCCGGATGCACGCGTGTTGGCATTTGCGCTCGCGCTGTCGCTCCTCTCGGCCATCCTGTTCGGACTGGCTCCGGCGGTTCAATTGCTACGCGGAGGGCAGATCCCGCTCGGCCGCGGTCAATCAGTGGCACCCTTCGCATTCGGCAGAATTCTGGTGGTGTTGGAAGTGGCGCTGTCGCTGGTCCTGATGGCCGGCGCGGCCGTCTTCGTGCGCAGCTTCCAGAATCTGCACGCCGTCCCGATCGGCTTCGTCGCGGACCACGTCTCGGTCCTGCGGTTTTCCCACGATACCGACGATAGCCCGAAGGCACCGATCCAGGAAGCCGCAGTGCTGGCGGACAGCCTCCGTGGAACCGCAGGAGTGCAGAAGGCCGGGCTGTCCGGGCTGCTGATGTTCAACGACGCCTACGTTATGTCGAGCCTGCGCAAGGTGGAAGATCCTGCCATCCAATCGATTCACTTACTCACGATCGGACCCGGCTACTTCGAAACGCTGCGAATTCCTCTGCTCGCGGGCCGCGAACTGACGGAGCGCGACAATGTGCAGGCCCCCAGTGTGGCGGTGGTGAGCGAGAGCCTGGCGCGAAAACTTTTTCCGGGCCGCAATCCGCTCGGCAAGCGGGTATTCCTGGCCCGCGCGGTCCTCGAAGCCAAGCCCGGCGATGAAACCGAAATCGTGGGCATTGTCAAGGACACGAGATTCGCCCGCCTGGCCGATCCGCCTCCCGATATCGTCTATACGTCTCTGTTCCAGAACGGAAGCTTCGGCGCGGGGGTCGTCATGGAAATTCGCAGCTCGCTCGACCCACGGGCCGTGGGGGCGCTGGCCGCCGCGCGCATCCGGGCGGCCCACCTGCCGCTGACGCTCCGCTCGGCCACCCGGCTCAGCGACGAGATCGGCGACACGCTGGCGGACGATTACATTCGCATGCAGGCGTCGAGCCTATTCGGCGGGCTGGCCCTGGTGCTGATTGCGTCGGGGTTATACGGGCTCATCGCGTATAGCGTGGCCCGGCGCGCGCGCGAGATCGGCATCCGGATGGCGGTGGGGTCGAGCACCGGGGGGATCGTGGGGATCGTGGTGCGGCAGAGTTTGGAGCTGGTGGCGGTCGGCGTGGCCGTCGGCATTCCGGGCGCGGTGATGGTGATGCGGGCGGTTTCGAGCCTGGTATTTGGATTGCCGCCGGTGGATTATGCGAGCCTGACGATTGCCGCGGCGCTGTTGGGCGCGGCCGGTCTGGCGGCCAGTTGCGTGCCGGCCTGGCGCGCAGCCCACCTGGACCCGATGAAGGCACTCCGGGTAGAGTAGCTATGGAAAAACCACCGCTCGACCTGGTTAAAGGAACCCTCGACCTGCTGATTCTGAAAACCCTCACCTGGGGGCCGATGCACGGCTACGCGATTGTGGCGGCCATCCGCGAATCCACCGGCGCGGCTCTGCTGGTGGAAGAAGGGGCGCTCTATCCGGCGCTGTATCGCATGGAAGCCAAGGGCTGGATCGAGGCCGAGTGGGGACGTTCGGAGAACAACCGTCGGGCGAAGTACTATCGCCTGACGCCGGAGGGCCGGCGGCACTTCCACAGCGAACAGTCCACCTGGAATGCGTATTCCGCAGCGGTGGCGAAACTATTGCGGCAGAAGACGGCTCCCGCCGAAACATAGCGAACGCCCATGAATATAAGGCCGCTGGTGGGAAGGCGTCTGGTGGCAACGATTCGGGCAGTTCGTGAGGTGCGCACGCATGTCGGCCACAGTGACCTGCGCTCCGCAGCCTCGCTTCCCGGGAAGGTGAAAACCGCGCGCGAACCGAGATTAGGTCGCACGCAGCCGAGGCCGTTTTTGCCAGCGGCCTTGTTTCAGCGCCTGTGGGGTGCCCGCATGGCCCGGAGGCGCGGAAGAGGGCCAGCGGAGATCGAAATGTCTTCTCCGCGAGTTCCTCCGCGCCTCCGCGCCAGCGCGTCAGCTTTTGCGGTCGGCTGAAGATGTTTCTGCGGAGAGGCGCAGTCCGCCCTGCGACGCGCGCACCCTCCTGAGTTGTGAACCTCGGCCAATCCGCGTAAGATCGGTTTCAGGGGTCACCGCCGCCGAATCGACACGCGCCCTTCCAACCGAACGATCATGGAGCCTTCGCTTCCAGGGATGAGCGACGCGCGCGGCTGGTGGCTCCGGACCGCGCTGGCGGCGCTCGCGGCGATTTCCGTTTACGGATTCTGGTCGCGGCATTTGTGGCGCCAGGAAATCTGGCAGGCGCCCGGCGGCGAGCGGTTCCTGGTCTTCCTGGCGGCAGCGCTGGTTTGGTTCGGTGGGTGGATTCTGGCGCGCCCGGCGTGGCTTGCGCCAGCCACATTTTGCCTGGTGGCCGTCTACAGCGCGGCCTCGGTGGGCGTGCTGCCAGTCGCGGCCGTGCTGTTCCTGCTGGTCGCCTGCCTGGCGCTGGGGCGGCTCGTGCTGGTGCGCTTCGCGGGGGAGGCGCCGCCGTTTCTGGCGTTGCTCACGGGGCTCGGCGCGTACCTGTGGCTGGGCGGGGTGGCGGCGCATTTCCCGATGAATTACCCCGCCGTGTGGCTGGTTCTTCTGGCCGCGCCGCTGGCGGCCAACCCGCGCAACACGGCGGATTGCCTGCGCGAGGCCAGCGCCCTGCTGCGCCCCGTACGTCTCGATTCGCGCCTGGAATACGCCGCCCTGGCGCTGGCCCTGGTGCCCGTGCTGGCGCAGTGGCTCGTCGTCCTGAAGCCTGAGGTGAGCACCGACGCGCTCTCCATGCACCTGGCCGTCCCGGCCTTCGTCGCATGGCGCCACCAGTGGAGTTTCGATTTCCGCCAGTTCGCCTGGGCGGTCATGCCGATGGGCGCGGTCTGGGGCTACACCATCGCCTACCTGCTGGGCGGCGAGTTCGCCGCGCGCCTGCTGAATTTCGCGCTGCTGGCGGCGCTCTGCGGGTTCCTTTATGGCGCAGCCCGCCGCTGGACCGCGCGGCCCATGGCCTTTCTGCTCACCGCTCTGTTCGCCGCCACACCGGTGGTGCAACTGGTCACCGGGTCGCTGTTCGTGGAGACGTTCTATGCCGTGCTGCTGGCCGGTGCGCTGGCGGCGCTCTGGCGCGCGCGCGAAACCGGGCGGCCGGCGTGGCTGGCGGTGTGCGCGTTTCTGATGGCGTCCTCCATGGCGGTCAAGCTGCTGGCTTTGCCGTTTGTGGCGGCCTTGGGCACGGTGTGGGCGTGGGAGCTGGCGCGGCTGTGGCGCGGCGGCGGCCGGAAGTGGGTGCTGGCGTCGGCGGCGGTGTTCCTGGCGGTGGCGCCGCTGCCCTACGCCTACGCCTGGCGCGTCACGGGCAACCCCATCTTTCCCTTCGCCAACCAGTGGTTCCGCTCGCCTTATTATGCGCCGGTGATGACGCCCGACCGCCGCTTCAGCGAGCCGCTCACCTGGCGCACGCCGTTCGACGTCACCTTCGACACGCACCGCTACTGGGAGGGGCAGGATGGGTCCATCGGGTTCCACCTGCTGCTGCTCGCGCCGCTGGTGCTGCTGGCGGCCGGGCGCGCGTGGAAATTCCGCGAGTGGACTTTGGTTTGCGCAGCCTTCGGCGGCACGTTGCTGGGCTTGGCGCTGCGGCCGAATGTGCGCTACCTCTACCCGTCGTTTCCGCTGCTGACCCTGGCCCTCGCGCTGGTGTGCTCTCCCGCTTACCGGTGGCTTGCGGGCGCCTCAACATCGAACCGGAGCCGGGCCCCGAGGGCGCCCCGTGAGGGAGCGGGCCTCGCGGCCGGAGACCCGGTTCCCGGAGCGACGACCGCGAAACTGGTGCCGGGCGCGGTTCTTCTGTGCCTGGGGCTGAACCTGTGGTTTCTGCCTTCTTCGTCGTGGTACCACAAGACGTTTTGCCTGAATCCGCTGGAGCGCGGCGCGGCCCAACATTACCTGGCCACGAACGCTCCGGTGCGCCTGCTGGTGGACCAGTTGAACCGGCGCCACGCGGGCGAGAGCGTGCTGTTTCTGGAGACCGGCGACATCGCTCAACTGCGCGCCCAGGCATACACCAACGGCTGGCACTCGTACCTCTTCCTGCAGCGGGTGATGGCACTGCGTACGCCGCACGAGGCGCTGGAACTGGTCCGCCAATTGGGAATCCGGCATTTTGTTTATCCCGATCCGGCCGGCGGCGTGCCCGTGCGCGAAGCGCTGCTCAAGGCGCTCATCGACCGCTGCTCGGAAACCGAATCGGCAATCGGCGGCTTCCGGCTGGCCAACCTGCGGCCTTGCACGATTCCCGCGGGGGAAGTGCCGGGGGCGGGCGCTTATGACGATCTGGACCCCCGCATCACCTTCCTCGGCAACTGGTCGCACGACACGCAGTTCACCCAGACGGCTAATCGCTCGGTGACCTATTCGGATGCGCCGGGCGCCAGCTTTCAGTTCCGGTTTCGCGGCGCGGCCATCACGTGGGTGTACACCAAGGCGTTGAACCGCGGCGTGGCGGAGGTGTTTCTGGACGGCCAGCCGCAGGGCGCGATTGACCTTTACGCGGCCGATACGGCGTGGCAATCGCGCAGCGTTTTCCGGGCCGCCGCCGCGGGCGATCACGTATTCGAAGTGCGCCTCCTCAACCGTCGGAGTCCGCGCTCTTCAGGCAACTTCGTGGATGTGGACGAGCTGATTGTGGAGTGACCCATGGGGAGCAACCCATGATCGCCGGCGCACCGGCGGAAGCCCGCTGGAGCCGCCCCGAGCCGCGCCGCACGCTGGCGCCGGAGCTGCTGGCGCGCATCGTCCACGCCGCCTTTCCGCACCGCCGCGCGGTTTCCGCGGAGACGTTCACGGGCGGGCTGCGCAACGCCAATTTCAAGGTCGCGCTGGATGGCGCGCCGGGCACGGTGGTGCTGCGAATTTACGAGCACGATCCCTCGCTGTGCCGGAAGGAAATCGACATTTTCGGGCTGCTGGGCGGCTCGGTGCCCGTGCCCGCGGTGCTGCACGCGGAGCCGGGCGGAATGGACCAAGTGCCGCCATTCACTTTCTCGCGATTCGTGGAGGCCCTCAGCTTCCACGAACTGAAGCGCATGGGCGACCGCGAGGCTATCGCCCAGGCGGCGCGCTCCGCAGGGGAAACTCTGGCTGCGATTGGCCGGCGTCGGTTTGCGCGCGCAGGATGGCTGGGGCCAGGGCCGGCCGTGGGGGCGCCGCTGATGGAGGGCCGCAACCCCCTGCCGCGCTTCCTCGACTTATGCCTGGCGCATCCGCTTTTCCAGCAGCGTGTGCCGGCGGATCGGCGCGGGCCGGTGCACGACTTGGCCTGGCGCTGGGCGCCGCGTCTGGCCAACCTGGACGACGACCCGCGCCTGGTGCATGGGGATTTCAACCGGCGCAATCTGCTGGTACGGCCCGTGAACGGTCGCTGGCGGGTGGCCGCGGTGCTGGATTGGGAGTTCGCCATTGCCGGTTCGCCGCTGGCCGATTTGGGCAGCTTTCTACGCTATGAAAAGGCCCACGCGCCGCTGGCGGAGCCGCGCTTTTCGGAGGGCTACCGCACAGCCGGCGGCGAGTTACCGGATGACTGGCGGCCGCTGGCGCGCCTGCTGGCGCTTGCAGCGACCTGCGAAAGCCTGACGCACGAAGATCTGCCTGCGCCCATCGCGGAGGAATTGGTGCAACTGCTGGCGGCGCATTGCGGGCCGGAATAGCCGTTACAGAAGCGCCAGCGTCCGCTCGTCCAATTGGCCGCCGCAATACTTACGGAGGGCCTCCAGGAAGATGCGGTTATCGGCGGCGGCTTGAGCGAACAAGGTCATCGACGAGCAGA
>DATJRE010000095.1:0-8889 GCA_035505095.1 Bryobacteraceae bacterium
CGGAAGCACGCGGAGGGCCGAGGATGGCATTCCGGAGTTACTGGCTCGATCCCAACCCCATGGCGATGAGCGCCTGCGCGATGTTGGCAAGGTCCTGCTTGGCGTACTTAGCTTCTTCGAGATCCGGATTGATGGCCAGGACCTTCTCGAAATGGGGGCGGGCGGTGGTCAGATCGGCAACGCTACCGGTTTGCCTGGCGCGCTTCATATAAGAAAGGCCCAAGGCATAGTGGGCGTAGGGGTCACCGGAATCGTAAGTCAGGGATTTCTGGCACGAGGCGATGGCGGAATCGAAGTTATTCAGGCGGTTCTGGCAATCACAGATGCCGAAGTAAGCCAGGCTACGGAGGTCTTTCCAGATATCCTGCTGGGCGGCCTTCTTGCGGCGGCCGAATCCGATCAGGGAGCCGAGCACATAGTAATTCAACTGGCCGGCCAGGTGACTATCGAAATCGCTGAGCTTGAGGTAATTGTTGTATTCGGTGACGGCGTCGGCATATTTGCCGCTGAGCCTCAGGCTGTCGCCCAGCCACAGGTGGGGCTCGGCATTGGTGGGCTTCAACCGGATGGCCTTGCGGGCGGCCTCGATGGATTGTGGATAGATGCCTTTCAGGCGATCGGCTTGCGCCAGCATGGTGAGCGCCACGGCGTGGTTGGGGTTGCGCGTAAGCACGGCGTTGATCTGGCGGATGGCTTCATCGGTACTGCCGGTGTCGAGCAGCATGCCGGCATAATCGGCGCGTGCTTCGAGGTAATCGGGATCGATGGCGATGGCCTTCTCGTAATACTGCTGGGATTTGTCTTCATCGAACAAGGCGTTGTAAGTGAGGCCCAGGTAGAAGGCTGCCTGGCTGTAAGTCGGATCGGCCTGGAAGGCCTTCTCGAACAAGTCGGCGGCTTTCTTGTAATTCTGCTCGTAACCCTTGTTGTAAAACTCGATTCCTTTGTCGAGATCGTCGAGGACCGCCTTGCTGCGGTGGCGGGCGATCATGATCTTGATGCTCACCGTAGAGGGTTCCCCGGGATACACGGTTTCCTGGCGCGGGCCATCGGGCTCGTAGCCCATTTTCACGCCCTTTACGGTGTGTTCGCCGGGAGTCAGGCCGGGCAGCGTGATGGTTTTGCCCTTGTCCAGCACGCCCACGGAATTGCCGTCCACGAAGACTTCCACGCCATCCATGTTGGACTCGAAAACCAGGCTGCCGTATTTAGGCGCCGGAGGCGTGGCGGGGCTGGCCGTGGACGGAACATAGGAGAGGCGCATGTTGGGATCGAAGCTGCCGCGGTCGGAAGTTGGATTCTGCTGGCCGTTGGTGGCTTCGCGAACCTGAGTGTGGACATACTCGGCCAGCTCGTCGGCGGTAACCAGGCCATCGTGGGAAGTATCGGCTTCGCCTTGCATCCCCTTGACCACATAGTAAGTGAATACGCCGTGGCCGCCTCCAAACTGCGGGCCTTCGAAGGAGCGCTCGCGGTCGCGGCTGGCAGTAAGGGAAAACAGCGAGCTGTTGAGGTTCGAGAGAGCGTGGTTGAGACCTTCACTGTCTTCGGGGGAAATGGCGCCGCTGTGGCAGGAATCGGTTAGCAGGATCTTATATTTGGCGTGGATCTTAGAGCCGATTACGGAACCCAGCTCATCCATGGGATAACCGGTGGCGGTGATGCGGGTGGTATCGAAATCGTAGGGAGCCAGATAGCCTTTGCCCTGATACAGAAATCCGTGGCCGGCGAAGTAAATCAGCACGCGATCGTCGTCTTTGGCCACGGAAGGCAGCCAGTCGTCGATCTCGTGGCGCATGGCGGCGAGGGTGGCCTTGGGGCCGACGAGGACGTGCACGTTCTCAGCCTTGAAGTTGCCGCCTTCGGGGCTGATGAGAATGGTGTAAATGGACTGGGCGTCGGCGTCGGGATACTCAAGCTGATGCTGCTGGTCGAGGTTCTGGTAATGCGAAATACCGATAACCACCGCGTAACTGCGGGGGACGGCTTCGGTCTGGCCGGGCGAGGGCGGCGGAGTTTCGATCTTCTCCACCTTGAGGTCGCGTTTCTGGGTGGTGGGCGGGGGCGTCTGGGGCGGAGGCGTCTGGGCAAGGGCGCAGGCAGCAAGGAGAGGAAATGCGAATCGCAAACGAATCATGAAATCACCGGTGGGCCAGGCGGTATTCATAGACCACCGGTCCGCTGAGGGGCACGGTGGAGGCGATCACGGAAGTGTTTTCCTGGCGCATGACGAGGAGGTCGGGACGTTTGGGGCCGGATAACTGGGCCAGCGAGTCGGGCAGAGTCTCATCGCGGGGCACCAGGCGCGGGCCGGCGGAGGAATCCACACAATCGCCGCGAGCCTTCAGGATGGTGTCGTCGCAGCGCGGGTGGAGAATCATGGGCTCGGCCTGGTGGGGCGGCGGCGTGGTGGCCATGGGAGTGGGGGAAACCAGCCAATAGACCGTCTCATAGCCCGCCGGGCCGGCGATGCGAAAGAGCGAGGAGGTGGTGGGCACGGTGTATTCGTGAGCCGCCAGGATGCGGTTGTCCTGGCCGGTATCGGAGCGCGGAAAAAGCTGCTCGTATTTTCCGGAGGAACTGCGGTTGGTGACGTACAGATAGCCATCGAAATTGGTGCGGAAGCGGAAGCGCACGCGGTCGCCGGAGGCCAGAATCAGGCCCGGATCGATGGCATGCCAATTGGAGCCGTCGTAGCGGTCAAGCAGCAGTTCCATGCGGTAAGCGCCCTGGGTGAGGGTGCGGGACTGCGGAAGGGCGGCGGCGGCCAAGGCCAGCAGGGCGGGCGCGAACAGCCGGCTCATTGGTGCACCAGGTGCAGATCGGCAACCAGGCGGGAGTCGGGACTCCCGGAGGGGTTGACCACATAGACGGCGGTCTCTTTCTTATCGCCGCTGGAATCGGCCGGGGTGGCGGAATCCACGTGCTCCACGATCAGGTCGCGGGTGTTGGCGTGCAGGCGTCCCACCACGTCGTCATCGATGCGCACACTAGCCATCATGATCATGCCCTTGGGCTTAGGAGCGGCGGCGGGTTCGCCGGTCTGGGCCGCGGGTTGCGTGTGGCGGCCCTGCAAGGAGTAGATCAGGTCTTCGAAATCGGGCACCGGCTCGCGCGAAAACACAATGGTGACGTTCTCGGTTCCGGTCTGCGTGTCGAAGCTGATCTCGTAATCGGGCGTCGGCAGGATGTAGGTGTGCCAACCGTCTACGCGGTTATCGCCGTTGGCGATTTTAGGAGACGGGAAAAGGGGCGTCCAGACGCCGCTCGATCCCTGGCTCACGACGTAAAGATAGCCGGGGGCGTTGGTTTGAACGCGGAGCTGGATATGGTCGCCGGCGTGAAAGACGAAATAGGGGGAAACCTCCACCATCTTGCCGTCGACCAGGCGGACGATGGAATACCGCAGGCCCAGCGGGGGAGCGGTACGCTCCGAAGCGTTAATGATCGGTACGGCAGAATGCACGGCGGTGGAATCGGTGGATCGGGCCGGCGACGTTCCACCCGGCGCAGATACTTGGGTGGGCGGCGCGACTCCGGCGGTCTGGCTGGGCGCGGGAGCTGGCGGTTTCGGACGGCTGGCGATCTTTTTTGGCGGCGCAGGCTTGGATTGTGCCGGCGCGGCCTGATAGAACAATTCGCGCGCGGTCGGCGGCGGAGCGGTCTCCTGCGCGGGCGACATGGACGCGATGGATAAGATTGCGAATGTTGTGGTTACACCGCATTTAAGGAACATTGCTCAGTTCCGGCCCCCATCTTAGGACCGGCCCCCTTGTGGCTAGAATAGCACCGGTGTTCAGCGCCGGAGCCGGGTCGAAACGTACGCAAACAGACGATTAGCGGTAAACCGGGTACTGGGTTTCGGCGGTTGGGTACTTGGCGAGCACGCGCGATTTCGATGAGAAAGATGACGGCGGGGGCAGCAGATTCCGCAAGCGGACAATCGGGCGGGCGGCGCACCGGAGACCAGCGTTCAAACCATGACGGCGAGCAAGGCGGCGGTCAATCACCCGCTGCCTGACGCGCTGTTCGAATTCAAGCCGCCGGCGGGGCGCCGGGCAGGCGGGCTTTCAACCGGGCAACCAATTAGACGGCGTGGTGGCGGCGGATCGGTCGGGCGTTGCGCGATAACGGAATCTGGTAGAGGCGCGGGTCGCCGAATCGTCGCGAGGGCCGGTTAGGGCAGGTTGTCGACGCGAAAATTGGCCATCGGCGCAAGCGCAGTGCGGAATTTGGCAATGTGGCCGTTGACGTCCTTTTTCTGCGTCTCGGTCAGGGTCAGCACATCGCCGGCGCTGTCCACCAACTTGGTCAGATCGACTGTCCCGTAGGCCGCGGCTTTCATAAACATTACTTTGTGAATATACGAATCAGGAGCGGTGGTCCCCCATTTTTTCGACTTATCGACCGTGATTTCCAATTTGACGCCATAATCGACCTGGGCGATATCCACATAGTAGCGGGCGAGCGCCTCGTAGATATGCTTCAGGTGGATCAGCGCCTCCTTCACTTTGTTGTCGAAACTGTTGCATCGAACGTTGGCGCCGGACGTCAGGATCACCAGATTTTTGCTGTCGCTTCCGTTTCCCCCGAAGGTGGCATTCAACAAGTGGCCTGCCTTGAATGCGCACTTGGGATATTTCTTGCGGGCATCGGCGATTCCCGGCGGTTTGGAGGGATCGGCGTCTGAATTGACCTCCCGATAGGCCCGGGGTCCGAGCACCGCGGTTGATTTACAGCCTCCGCACATCGTACCGCAGGCGGTGTATTGCGGGGCCTGGTAATATTCCTTGGTTGACGAAAGAGGAATCTGCAGACGCCTCTTCTTTCCAGTGGAGATGATATTCGAGGGATCGATGTCGAGTGGGCGTTTTGGCATGTCTTGAGCCTCCCTTGCCAGGTATGATTGCTTCGGGGTTCCGAAGGCAAAATTTGGAGAAGCGAACCGGGCATCGCCGCTTCGGGGGGACGACGCGCCGTTCGCAGACACATCAGGGCGTTTCGCTGGCGCGCCCGGAGAGACTCGAACTCCCGACCTACTGGTTCGAAGCCAGCCGCTCTATCCACCTGAGCTACGGGCGCGCACGCCTTAGTCCAGTTTCGGCTAAATCTTTGGCGGGTGCAAGCTGGTCCGCGCCCTGGCTTCGGCCGCCTGAGATGGTCCGCCGGATTCCTCTGCTACAATCAGCCTGGAAGCCAATTTTGGCCGGTGCTGGGCGCGGGCTTCAAACCCGTTGAGCGGTACTTGGTGCCGCTGGTGGGTTCGACTCCCACTGGCTTCCGCCATTGTAAGCCACACAATCTAAACAGCTTCTTAGAGGGCTTGCTTCAGGTGACATTCCACGCCACGTAAGCGGTTGCCGACGTCACATATTTCCCCGAAGTAGCCGTGCCGGTGGAGACAGACGGAAACGGCTTCAAGGTGAAGCGTAGCGGACCACAGACCTTCCGGGAAGTTCCCAGGTTTGATCTGGACCATGCGGTACGCCGGTCAACGAATCCAAAGGCCTCTCGCGTCCCTCCGCCGAAGCTCACCCGCCACCGGCCCCCGGCGCCGCTGTCGATTCCCGCACGATCAGCTCCGCGGGCACTTTGACCGCCTCTTCGGAGGGGTGGCCGGACATCAACTGCAGCAGGCTCTCCATGGCCATGCGGCCCATCCGCTGCATGGGCTGGCGCACGGTGGTGAGTTGAGGCTCGGTGTAGGAAACGATAAACAGGTCGTCAAAACCGACTAGCGAAATATCCGCGGGAACGTGCAATCCGTGCACCCGGAGCGTGCGGAGCACTCCCAGGGCCGTCATGTCGTTATAGCAGAAGACCGCGGTCGGCGGGTCCGCAAGCGCCAGCAGCCGGTCCATCGCCTGAATGCCGCCTTCCGGCCGGCCATCGCCGTACTCCACCAGCCCCGGGGCCATCGGCAAAGAGGCCGATTCCAGCGCTTCGCGATAGCCGCCCAATCGCTCAGCGTCCGACTGGTGGCCGTACTGGTCGCCTACGTAGGCGATCCGGCGATGGCCAAGCTGGATCAGATGATTGGTGGCTTCGCGGCTCCCCTGCACGTTGTCGATCATCACGGAATGCACGAACTCGCCGGGATGCTGGTTATTGATCAGCACGATCGGCACCATCATCTGCGATAGCAGCGGCGTGTACAGGGCGCCCACGCGCGAGGAGGTCACCACGATGCCATCCACGCGCCGCTCGGCAAACGAGTGGACCACGCTTTGCTCGCGCGCCGGGTCGGCGTTCGAATTCGCCAGAAACACCGAATAGCCGTTATCGTTGGCGGCCAGCTCAATGCCGATCACCACCTCGCTCACGAACGGGTCGGCAATCGTCGTCACCACCACGCCGATGGTGCGCGTCTTGCGGGTCACCAGGCCGCGCGCAATGGCGCTGGGCTGGTAGCCCAGCTCGCGCGCGATGCCCTGGATCTCCTCGGTAGTCTTGCGGTTCACCAGCGGGCTGTTGCGCAGCGCCCGCGAAACCGTGGAATGCGAGACGCCCGCCATCCGGGCAATATCCTTGATGGACGCCGGGGAGCGGAGCTGGTCGGTGGTGCTGCTCCTCATTTAGGAGAACCCCGTCCGCTTCCACAACAGCAGCCCGCAGCCGGCCAGGGCCACCATGGTAATGGCCACGAACACCGCCATCCAGGGAAGATTCACCTCGACTGCCTGGTGCCGGGCGATGACGGCCAGCCACACGAAGACCGCCGTCGCACCGGCCACGATGAGCACTTCCCACCAGTGGCGCGCGGGCCGCTCCTTGGCGAGCGGATCTTCGCCCATCAGGCTGGAGGCCACGCGTTGGAAGTCCAGATCGTAGCGTTGGCACTCGCGCTCGCTGGCCGATTGCCAGGAGGATTGCTCGGATTCGGAGGCCTCCGCCGAGCAAATGGCGGCGGCGCCGAAGATCATGATCGCCGAGCCGGTAAGCACAAGGACGTGCGCCGCGGTGCCCTGGCCGGCGAGTTCGCCGAAGACCAGAACTCCCCAAGCCAGCCCCCAGAGCTGGTTAGTATTGGAGAGCGGAATGCCGCGCGCGATTCCGATGTACTTGGCGGCATAATTCTGAAACAGGTCGCCCACCACCCAGCAGAATCCGCCCAGGAACAGCCAGAAAAGCGCCGGCCGTGCGCGGCTCAGCCCGGCGATGACGTTATGCAGCCCGCCATCCAGGCCCACCGCCAGCGCGAACACCATGCTCAGTTCGCCGAACGTGAAGATGGTGACGAAGGAAAGCGGGTTCATGCCGCTGATGTAGGCCTTGCGGTAGGGAATGTACATGGTGCCGAACATTAGCCCGGCGCTGAGCGCGGCGGCGATGCCCAGCGCCGCGCCGCCTGGAGGCCGGGGACCGGTTTGCTGCGCGGTGGCATACGCCAACACGCAGGCTCCGCCCACGATGGCCACGGCGCCGCCCACCACCCGTCCCCAACCCGATCCGCGCAGCTCGCGGAACAGCAGCCAGCCCCAGAACACGCCGACCAGGCTGTTGATGTTCCACAACGGGAAAGCGATTGAGAGTCCCACATTGCGCACCGCGAAGACCGTCAGGGTGTTGCCCACCGCCCACAACATTCCGGCCAGCACGGCCCACACCATGAGGTGCGGCTTCTCGCGCAAATCCGCCATCACATAGCCGGTTCCTTTCAGCGCCACGGGCACGGTCCACCGGGCCACAAATACGCCCGCCACCATCCCCAGCGAGATCAGGAACGGGGAGAAGCCGGCGGTCACCAGTTTGGTGGGGGCCTCGGCGGCGGCCAGCCAGGTGGCCGCGGCCAGCCCGCAAACCACGCCCAGCGCGTGCAACGAGTGCGACGTCACTTTCGACTTGGCGGCCGGGGTCATTTCAGCAGCACCAGCATTCCGATGCCAATCAACAGAACAATCACGGGCAGCCACAAGTGCGAATCGGTGGCGATGGCCCGAATGCGCGACGGTTTGGTGTTTGCCATGGTGGGCTTTGGACTCGAAGGATTACAGAGTATCACCTACCTCGCTCACCTGCACGGGCCGCCCTTCCTGGCGCGAACGCGTGGCGGCGAGGCTGATGCGCATGGCGGCGATGGCGTCGCGCGCGGTGAGCGAAGGCGGGAGGCCCTTCCGCACGCGGTCCACCACATCCTGAATCTGGGCCAGGTAGGCGCCTTCGAAGCGCTGCATGAAGTGCGGCACGCCATCGTGGGCGATGCCTTCCTGGGTCATCACCACAATTGGAGTATGCTGCAGATAGCCGATCTGCAGGGATCCCTTGGTGCCCCAGATCTCGGTGCGGATGTCGTAGCCGAATACCGAGTTGCGGCTCAGGTGCACGGTGCCCAGGGCGCCGCTCTCGAACACCAGGCTGATCGCGGCATTGTCGATATCGCCCACCGGTTTCATTTCGGGATACGCCAGGGCGCCACCCACGGCATTGACGGTGGCCACTTCGCCCAGGAACATGCGGCCCAGGTCGAAATCGTGCGGCCCCATATCGGCGATCAAGCCGCCCGAAACCTTGGGATCGCAGAACTCCAGCGGGGGACGGAAGGGGTCGCGGGAGATGGACAGCATGACCACCGGGGTTCCGATGACACCATCCTCCACCTTCTTCCTGGCCGCCTGGTATCCCACGTCGAAGCGGCGCTGGAAGCCGATGTGCAGGAACACGCCGACCTTCTCGGCGGCGTGCAGCATGGCGTGAGCGTCCGCCAGCGAGAGGGACATGGGCTTCTCGCAGAAGATGGCCTTGCCGGAGGCGGCGGCGTCGATGACCACTTCCTTATGCGTGCTGGTGGAAGTGACGATGGCTACCGCCTCGATATCCGGATCCTGGAGGAGTTCCTGGTGGCTGGCGTAGGCTTTGACGCCGAGTTCGGCGGCGAAACGCTCGCGCAGT
>DATJRE010000096.1:0-6040 GCA_035505095.1 Bryobacteraceae bacterium
ACTTCGGGCGCTAACACCGCGCTTGCATGCGCTGGAAGCATGTCCCTGCGCGGAGGGGGCATGCTTTACCACTTCCGCGTCCGCGGGCCAAGAGCCGTTGCCGTTTTTGCGCAGCCGCGAGTGTCCGCCAGACGGTCTCGGTCGAAGGTCGCGCTTCCCGTAGGCTATTTCTCGAGTAGATTATTTCCCAGTGCGCGGTGCGGGAGTGGAATCCGTGTCAGGCAGGTAAATCACGGTCTGCCCGACGCGCGCCACCACATGGTAGCCGCTCAGCCAGGGACGCAGATCGGCGAACCGGGCGAGGGCCAGCCGCGGATTGTACGGCCCCAATCCATCCACGATGATCGAGGGGTGCGAGGCCGTCAGTTGCGCCCGCCGGCGCGCCGCGTCCCAGTGCTCCAGCGGCTCGGACTGGGTCAGGTGCCGGTCGGCGGGGACGCCGGTCAGCGGCTGCGAATCCAGGTACATGGTGGCTGCGGGAAGGTCCGTGTACACGTAGATCTCGGGCCGGTAGCCCCAGAGGAACAGGGTGTCGCCGGGCTTGGCGAAATGCAGCACGGCGCGGGCGGCCACGCGGCTGTCGCGGTCCATAGCGGTATCGCGCCAGGCCGGGTTGCGCACCGCCGCCAGATAGGCGGGGCCGAAGCGGGTTAGCGGAATCAGCAGCAGCAGGATGGCGAAATCGCGCAACCGCCCGCCGGCCCACCCGATGCCGCAGGCAAAGCCGCGTGCCGCCAGCAGCACCATGGGGACCAGCAGCAGAAAATAGTAGCGCGGAAAAAAGCGCAGCCCGGCCGCCACGCCCACCAGCGCAATCACCATCCAGGCGGCCCACCGCAGGGTTTCCCGCACCGGCTTGCGGCCCCAACCGAGCACCGCCGCCAACACCAACGCCGCGTGGAACCCCGCCCAGCTCAGCGTGCGGATCACACCGTTGGTCCAGGGGTGCTCGATCGGCACACTGGCCGCATACAGCCTTCCCCACACCCACACCTCTTCCCAATACGCACCGAGCGCGCCCGCTGCCGCCAGCCAACCCACCAACCCCGCGCTGACCATGGCGAACCCGGCCGCCAGCCAGGGAAGGCCCGCCGGATTCCAGACCGCGCACACAGCCACCACGAAGACTCCCTTAGGGTTCAGCCAGAACGCCACGCCCGCCAGCGTGCCGCTCCAGAACGGGCGCCGTTTCCACGCCATCCACACAGCGGCCAGGTGCGGCGCGATCATCAGCAGGTCGCTGGCCGCGGGGATCACTGCCGAGGGCAGCCCGAAGGTGAGAAAGAAGGCCAGCAGGCCGGCGGCCCAAAAGCCCTCGCGCGGCGTCCACAGGTCGCGCCCGAAGCCGTACGCCAGCCAACACGCCAGCAACCCATCCAGCGCGCCGAACAGCCGCAAGGGCCAGCCCGGCTGCGCGCCGAACAGCAGGTAGGCCAATGGCAGCAGGGGCGGCTTGTCGAAGAAGATGCCGCGGTAAAGCGGGTGGCCGAAGAGCATCTGCCGGGCGCCGGCCAGCGGATACGCGTCGCCCTCCCACAAGATGCCCACGTGGCACATGCGCGAGGCCACCAGCAGCGCCAGGATGGACAACCAGAATAGCCGGTGCGGGCGCGCCACCACTTGACTATAACAACCGGCGCCCGCCGTCCCGCGGGGAGATGAGGCTTGACCCCGGGCTTTCCAGCCCCGCCGCAACTGCGGTATAGTAAGCAAAGAAAAAGCGAAATGACCTTTCGCCATGGAGGATATCCAGGAACAGCTCGCCGCCCTGCGCCGCCAGATCGCCCGCATTGACGCCAAGTTTGCCGCGCCGGCCGGCGGTCCCACGGTAGGGCCGGCGCACCTGCGCCAGCATCTCGGCGGATTTCCCGGCGCGCCCGGGCGGCCCGGCCGATTCATCGAAGAGATGCTCTCGGGCGAGGTGGTGCGCACGGCTCACGGCGAGCACTTCGAAACCGAGAAGCTTTGGGAGCGCCATCGCCGCCACGGCAGCGTGGAGATCTCCGATCTGCCGGAACTGCCCGAAGACCTGCTGGAACCGCTTTCGGCCGGCGCCATTCCGCACGCGCACCCCACCCGCTGGGCCTTCCTGGACACCGAAACCACCGGCCTGGCCGGCGGCACGGGCACCTATGCTTTTCTGGCTGGCGTCGGCTCCATCGAGCCGGCGGGCTTCCGGCTGCGCCAGTTTTTCATGCGGGACTACGGCGAGGAGCCTTCCATGCTCCACCGCCTGGCCGAGTACCTGCAGCGCTTCGACGTTCTCATCACGTATAACGGCAAGGCCTACGACCAGCCGCTGCTCGAAACCCGCTTCCGCATGGTGCGGTCGCGTCCGCCCTTCGGCCACATGGAACATCTGGACCTGCTGTTCGGCGCCCGCCGTCTGTGGAAACTGCGCCTGGAAAGCTGCCGCCTGGTGGAGCTGGAAAACCGCATTCTGGGCGTAGAGCGCGAGGGCGATCTGCCGGGCGAGATGATCCCCTACTGCTATTTCGAATATCTGCGCACGGCACGCGCCTTCCGCCTGGTGCCCATCTTCCACCACAACGCCATCGACATCCTGTCGCTGGCCTGCCTCACCGCCATTGTTCCGTTCGCCTTCCGCTCGCCGGCCGATGCGCCCCTGCGCCATGGCGCCGATCTGATCGGCCTGGCGCGCTGGCTGATCCAGGCCGAGCGCTACCAGGAGGCCCTGCCCCTGCTGCGCCGCGCGGTGGACATGGGGCTGAGCGATGCGCTGCTGTTCCCCGCGCTTTGGGAGATCGCCGCCACCGAGAAGCGGCTGGGCCACGCCGACCAGGCGCTAGCCGTGATCGCCGAGCTGGCGGCCTCGCCGAACGCCTTCCGTGGGCGAGCCCTGGAGGCCCTGGCCAAGCACTACGAGCACCGCGAGCGCAACTACTCCATGGCTTTGGAGATGACCCGTAGCGCCCTAGCGCTGGCCGATACCCCCGAATTGCGCCGCCGCGAGGTGCGCCTGAAGTCGCGGATGGAGGGTCCGCGGGCGCGGCGGTTGGACCTCTAGAGAAAACGCTACTTGCCAGGCAAAGCCGGTAAGCTACTCCACCACTTCCACCTTGGTCACAATCTCCTCCCGCGGCACCAGCGCAGACCAGTACGCCACGATCTCCCGCACCGCCGGCCGGCCTTCCCCGAAACCGGTGGCGCCGGGCGGGCCGCTCAACACCAGGGGGATCAATTCGCGGGTGAAACGGTCCACCGCCGCTCTGTTCGCACCGCGCACGCCGATCCGCAACTGCACCTCGGGCGGATCGGGATTAGGCGGCGCCGCCGGGCCGTGGCAGGCATTCACGCCGAAGTATTCGGTGTAGATCTCGTCAAACGCCAGCCCGAGCTGCCGCAGCCGGTCGCGCACAATGGCGTCCGCAGCGCGCGCCTTCTCGAGCGCCTGCGGCCAGGAATACACCAGCGTGCCGATGGCCTTCCACCCGTTGGCATAGCTGATGGAAAGCTTCAGCGTGGGCGGGCGCGGGCCGCCGCGGATGCCGCTCACCCGCACCCGGTCGTCGCCCATGTCGCGCAGCCGGATGCTGGTGAAATCGGCCACGCAATCGGGCGTGATGTAGTTTTGCGGGTCGCCCAGTTCGTAGAGCAACTGCTCCTTCAGCACGTGGCTGTTCACCCGCCCGCCCGCCGCCGGGTGCTTGGTGATGCTGAACGAGCCATCCGGTTCGGCTTCCACGATGGGATAGCCGATGTTGGCCATGTCGGGGATGGTCTGCCAGTCCACCTGGCAGTTGCCGCCGGTGCATTGTGCGCCGCATTCCACGATGTGGCCGGCAATCGTCCCGGCCGCCAGGCGGTCAAGATCCGTGGGTTGCCAATGGAAGCGGTGGATCATGGGCGCCAGCGTCAGGGCGGTATCGGTGGAGCGCCCGGCCACCACCACCTCCGCGCCGGTGGCCAGCGCTTCGGCCAGCGGAAACGCGCCGATATAGGCGTTGGCGCTCAGCACCCGGCCGCGAATGGAAGCCAGCGGCGCGCGCGTGTCCATGTCGCGCATCTCGTAGCCCTTGGCCAGAAACTCGTCCAGCCGCCCGAAGACGTCGTCGCCAGTCACCACGGCTACTTTGATTCCCGGCGCCAGGCGCACCACTTCGCGGGCGCAGGCCAGCGGGTTGACGCCGCCGGCATTGGCCACAATGTGTACGCCGCGCTCGCGGATGGCGTCCGCCAGGCGCGCCACCAGGGGCGGAAAATCGCGTGCGTAGCCAAGCTGCGGATCGGCCTGCCGCTGCTTCTGCAGGATCGACATGGTGACCTCGGCCAGGTAGTCCAGCACCACGTAGTCGATGGGCCCCTGCTCCACCAGGCGCACCGGCGCCTCCAGCCAGTCGCCCCAAAAACCCTGTCCATTGGCGATGCGGATCATCACGCCTCCCGGGGAGCGGCCCTACAGGCATCCAGAGCAAAGCTCAGCACGGCGCGCGACTCCAGAGGGTCGATCACCGCATCGGCATGCCCGCGCGCGGCGGCGTAGCGGGCGTCCAGCCAGCGTTCGTAATCGGCGCGGGTGCGGGCAATGGTATCCTGCAATTCCTGCGGCGCTTCCCCTCCTTTATACTTCTCCAGCTCGGCGGCGAACAGCGCGTTCACGGCCGATTCCCCTTCCATCACCCCGATGCGCGCGGTCGGCCAACTGAAGGTGAAGTTGGGGTCGAAACCCTGGCCGGCCATGGCGTAGTAACCCGCGCCGCTGGCGTGGTTCAAAGTAAGCACCAGCTTGGGCACCGAAGCGCAGGCCATGCTCTCCACCATTTCGGCGCCGGCGCGGATGATGCCTTCACGCTCGGCATCCGGGCCCACCATGAATCCGGAAACATCTTGCAAATAAATCAGCGGCGTTCCCAGGCGCTCGCTGGTCTCCACGAAGTAGGCCACCTTGCGCGCGGTTTCGGTGTAGATGATTCCGCCGATGCGCGGGTGGCCCTCGGCTTTCAAAAATCCGCGGCGGTTGGCGATGACGGCCACCGGACAGCCGCACAGGCGCGTGTTGGCGCATAGCATCTCGGGCGCGAACTCGGGCTGGAACTCGGCGTAATCGCCGCCATCGAAGATGCGCAGAATCACCTCTTCCATGCTGTAGGGCAGGCGGTGATCGGTGGGCAGCACGCCGTAGAGTTCGGCCGGATCGCGGGCGGGCGGCGCTGCCTCGGCGGGCGGCCCGGCGGCGGGCGCCGGCAGTTGGCGAAAACGCTGCCGGATGAGGGCCAGGCACGCGGCGTCATCGGCCGCCATGTAGTGGGCCACGCCGCTGACCGCGGTGTGCAGCCGGGCGCCGCCCAAAGGCTCCTGTTCGATCACCTGCCCGGTGGCGCCCTTCACCAGGTTGGGGCCGCCCAGCCCCATAAAACTGACGCCTTCCACCATGATGATGATATCGCTGAGCGCCGGCAGGTAGGCGCCCCCGGCGATGCACGGCCCCATCACCGCGGCGATTTGTGGAATCCGCAGTTTGCGCCGCATCAGCGAGTTGTAATAAAAGATTCGGCCCGCGCCGTATTTGCCGGGAAAGATGCCGTCCTGATAGGGAAGGTTGACGCCCGCCGAATCCACCAGGTAGACGATCGGCAGGCGGTTGCGCATGGCGATTTCCTGCGCCCGCAGAATCTTGGTGATGGTCTCCGGCCACCACGCGCCGGCCTTCACCGTGGCGTCGTTGGCCACCACTACGGCGGGCCGCCCTTCGATGCGCCCCAAGCCGGTCACCACACCCGCCGCGGGCGCCTGTCCGTCGTAAAGGTCGTAGGCCATCAGCAGGCCGATTTCGAGAAACCGCGTATCCGGGTCGGCCAGCGCCGCGATGCGCTCGCGCGCGGTCATTTTGCCGGCCCGGTGCTGCTTCGCAACGCGCGCCGCACCGCCCCCTTCCCGAAGGCGTTCCTCCAGGCTGCGCAGTTGCTCGACAAGGTGGCGCATGTGCGCCTGGCGGGCGATATCCACGGCTATTTCCGCGGCCGCAAACCGGCGGGGGACATCCGGACGGATGCTACCTTTGGCACGATTTTGCCGTGGG
>DATJRE010000097.1:0-21585 GCA_035505095.1 Bryobacteraceae bacterium
AACCTACCTGGAGCAGAGCGCCGGCCGGCAGAGCGGGCGCCTGCAGAAGTTCAATCTGACGGCCACGCAGGCGATCCTGTACTTTGATTCGATCGGTGCGGGCGACACGGTGAAGGTGAGCTTCCGCCTGCGCGCTAAGTATCCGATTCGCGCGCGGACCTTCCAATCGCGGGTGTACGAGTATTACGATCCCGAGGTGAACTCGGTGGCGCGGCCGGTGGAGTTGGAGGTGGGCAAGAAGTAAGGATGCGGGCCGGACGGGCTATTCTTTTTCGCTGTCCAACATGCGCATTTGGGCGGGATCGTAGCGAGTGCCGGCGACGCGGCTGGGGTCGCAGATTTGCTCCAGCCGCGCCATTTCGTCCGGCGTCAGATGCACGTCCAGGGCGCCCAGCGATTCGGCCAATTGCTTGCGGGTGCGGGCGCCGATTACGGGGAAAATGTCGGCGCCCTGGGCGGCCACCCAGGCAATCGCCAGTTGCGCCGGGGTAGCGCCCTTCTCCGCTGCGAAGGCGGCCAGGGCTTCCACCATGGACCGGTTTTGCTGGCCATTGGCGCCGGCGAAGCGCGGAAGGTGGGCGCGGAAGTCGCCCGGAGCGCCGATGGGCGAGGCGGTCAGAAGGCCGCGCGAGAGCACTCCGTAAGCCGTGATGGCGACGCCCAGATCGCGGGTGGCCGGCAGGATGCTGCGCTCAACGGAACGGCTGATCAGGGAATACTCGATTTGGAGATCGCAGATGGGGTGCACGGCCTGAGCGCGGCGCACGGTTTCGGCGCCCACCTCCGAAAGACCGATGTAGCGCACGTAGCCGGCCTCCACCATGCCGGCGATGGCGCCCACGGTATCCTCGACGGGTACGGCGGGGTCGTAACGGCAGAGGCGGTAGATATCCACGTGGTCGGTGCCCAGCCGCTGCAGGGTGTAGGCGAGGAAGTTGCGCACGGCCGCCGGGCGTCCATCGACGCCGAGGAAGGCACCGTTGGGCGCGCGCAGGGCGCCGAATTTGACCGAGAGCAGGGCGCGGTCACGGCGGCCCTGGAGCGCGCGGCCGATCAGCAACTCGTTGTGGCCCATGCCGTAGAAATCGCCGGTGTCGAGGAGGTTGATGCCGGCGTCGAGGGCCGCATGGATGGTGGCGATGCTTTCGGATTCGTCGCTGGGACCGTACACGCCGGACATGCCCATGCATCCCAGGGCGAGGGCAGAAACGGACGGGCCGGCAGAGCCGAGCGGGCGGGTAAGCATGAGCCCAGGATAGCGTGGCGGCGCCGGATTACTGGACCGGTTCGATGGACCGGACCGAAAACGAGCGGACCAGGGGATCGACGGGGCCGAGCTCGAAGGGGGTGGTTTTTTGGGGCGGCAAGCCGCTCACGTCGCCTTCGATCACGTTGGCGGGGTTGTGGTGCCGGTCCAAAGTGTCGAAGATAATGTGGACGCGGGGATAGGCGTGCGACGACCGGTTTTGGATGGTTCCGGAGAGGTAGAGCTTGCCATCGCGTTCGTGCACCGTGGCGCTGTCCACAACCAGGTCGGAAAGCGGCACGTCTTTGCCGGTCTGCGCGATGAGCTTGTTAACGGCCGCCACCAGCGCCAGCCGGTTGGCGGGGTCGGGCTGCCGGGGAGACTCGGCGAGGCGCTGGCGGTACAGGGAGTAAATCCACACCATGGGGAGCAGCAGCACGATGGCCAAGGCGGCGGCCCACAAGAGCGTCTTCTGCCGCCCATGGAGGTGTTTCCGGCGCCGCGTTTTTCGGGCCCGGTAGATTTCGGCTGGCGGTCCCTGTGACGGCGGTTCCATAACCGTCTATGGATTATGCCACGAATCCATCTACCGCATCTTCTCCAGGAACAGCCCGGTGGAGGCGTCCACGTAAATGGAAAAGTTGGAGGTACCCACGGATTCGCCCCAGACTACGCGCCACGCCGGGTCGGGAAACCTCTGGTTCTTTTCGAGCAGGAGGGTGATGGGCTTGCCGGGATTTTTCTTATCGTAGTCGCCGGCTTGGGCCAGGGCGGTTTTGTAGGCGGCGTCGGTATCGGTGCGGACGGCGGCGATCAGGAAGGGCTGGTCATTGGCATTCGCCGATCCACTCCAGCTTTCTTCCGCGCCGGCGAAAACGCCTTTGTGCAGGTTATTAGGCAGGTCTTCGACGATGGAGTAGGTGTAGCTGCGCGCCTGGCTCTTGGCGGCCGATGTGAAAGTGGCCTGCCAGGCGGCGGCCTGTCCGGGCGGAACGTTGGGGACGTCGCTGATCGGCATGCTGTTCATCTTGAGAACCTTGGCGTCGGGCGCCCAGGAGCGCGCCACCTGGTACATTTTGTACAAGGCGCTCTGGCCGGTGGCCGGTTCGAGAGGCTTCTCCGCCTCTTTCTCTGTGGATCCCGTGGGCGTCTCCGAGCAGCCGGCCAGTAACAGGCACAATGGGACACTCCACAGGAACATCGATCTTGTCATAAACACCTGCGGCCATTCTAGCAGAGCGATCTGGGCGGCTCTCTGGAGCACGCGACGTAGAACACGGGGAACTTGACCCTGGCCAACGGAGTAAGGGTAACCTGCCGGGTGAGCGAGGGGGCGTGAGGTTGGGGACCCGAGGTTGGGGGAAGCGCGAGGTGGTGGGCTGACCGGCTAGTCGGTGGACTGACGCGCGAACCGGTGGGCCGATCTTGGTGGCTGATCGGCGCCACGCCTCCCCACTGTGGGGCTTCGCTCTATTCGAAGTGAATCGCGCTCAGGTCGGCTGTGGGCTTGGGATACTGCAGGTGCAGTCCTTCGAGGGTCTCCAGCACAATCTGGGATACGGCGTAATTGCGGAACCATTTGTGATTGGCGGGAACCACGTACCACGGCGCCCACTTGGTGCTGCATTTGCGCAGGACATCTTCATAGGCGTCGATATACTGGTCCCAGTATTCGCGCTCCTTCACGTCGGCGGCTGAAAACTTCCAGTTCCGGGTGGGGTCCTCCAAGCGCAGACGCAATCGACGGGCCTGCTCTTTCTTATCGATGTAGAGCATGCATTTGACGATGTGCACACCGCAATCGCTGAGCATGTGTTCGAAGTGGTTGATCTGCTGGTAGCGCTCCGACCATTGGGATTTAGGGACCAGGCCGTGCACCCGCACCACCAGCACGTCCTCATAATGCGAGCGGTTGAAGATGCCGATTTTGCCCCACTCGGGCACGGCGTGGTGCACGCGCCAGAGGTAGTCGTGGCGCTTTTCGGCCCCTTCGGGCTCTTTGAAGGCGGTCACCGAGACGCCTTGCGGATTGAGGCCGGTCATGACGTGGCGGATGGTGCCATCCTTGCCGGCGGCGTCGATGCCCTGCAGCACCACCAGCACGGCGCGGCGGGCTTCGGCATAAAGTTGATATTGCAGCACGCCGAGGCGCTCGCGGTTCTTCTCCAGCACCTCGGTGGCGGCGGCTTTTTCGAGGCCGTGCGTGTCCGCGGGGTCGATGTGGGCGAGCTTGATTTTGGAGCCTGGGGCGACCCGCAATTCCCGAGACCAATGTTTCATCCCGGCCTTATTCTACACTGAGGTGTGGTGGTGCTTGCGTCGCAATCGCCGCGCCGGGCGGAAATTCTGCGCCAGGCTGGCATACCTTTTGTGGTTCGCAGTACGGAGGTGGATGAGGCTCCCCTTTATGGGGAACGGCCCGAAGACTACGTGCGGCGGCTGGCGGAGTGGAAGGCCCTGGCAGTGGAGGCCTCGCCGGAGGAGACCGTGCTGGGCGCCGATACCACGGTGGTGATCGATGGCGAAATACTGGCCAAACCCCTGGACGCCGTGCATGCCCGCCAGATGATTGCCCGGCTGGCGGGCCGGCGGCACGAAGTGCTCACCGGCATCTGTCTGCGGCGCGGTAGCCATCGGGTGTGTGACTGGGCGGAGACCAAGGTGTGGTTCGCGGCCATGAGCGAGGCCGAAATCGACGCCTATGCCGCCAGCGGCGAGCCGATGGACAAAGCCGGCGGGTATGCCATTCAGGGGCTGGCCTCCAAGTATGTGGAGCGCATCGATGGCTCGTATTTCAATGTGATGGGGCTGCCGGTGGCGCTGGTCTACCGCTATCTGACGCGGCGCGATTGGGAGGCGGATTGTGGTTAGGTCTCCGACCGCAAGGTGCGCTCCGCCAAGCGAGCGCTAAAGGGCCGCGCCCCACCAGCCGGCCGTTTGGCCTGAGCCTCTTTCACGCCAGCCGGCCAGGCGACCGGGGCCACCGTAAGAGTTCCGGATTGCTCGGCCCGACCGCGCCTTCGCGGTAAATCTGCTCTCCGTGGCGCATGGTCATGCGCACCAGGTTGCCGCCAAAATTCTCGGCCAGCTCGTGGTAGTCGCTGGCGTTGAGCACCAGCACATCGGCGGATTTGCCGCATTCCAGCGACCCCGTGCTGCCGGCCAGTTCCAAGGCATGCGCCCCATTAATGGTGGCGGCGGTGATGGCCTCCTCGGGCGTCAGGCCGAACTCGCGGGTGGCCAGCGAAATTACCGTCTGCATATTGAACGTGGGCGTCTGGTGGGGATTGAAATTGCTGGCGAGGGCGATAGCCACGCCGGCATCCGCAAAAATCCGCGCGGGCGCGGCCGGACCCCGCAGCCGAAAGGTGTCGGCGGGCAGCAGGGTGGCAATCATCGCCGCGCCGGCCATCAGCCGGGCCTCCTCCTCCGCGGCGTATTCCAGGTGGTCCACGCTCACCGCGCGGTGCGCCGCGCCTTCCACGATGGCCGCTGCCGGATGCGGGCGGTGCGCGTGAATTTTGCAGCGGAAGCCCATGGCCTGGGCCGCATGCAGATACCGCCTGACTCCCGGCGCCAGCGCCGGATCTTCGTGCCACGCCACGTCGGCAAACTGCGCCAGGCGCCCGCGGCGAATCCTGGGCAGCAGGACGTTGATGGCCAGGTCGAGCGCCTCTTCCCTTCCCTCCTCCGGAAGGTTCAGCAGGAAGGTGGCTACCGTCTCCAGGGGATGATTCCCCAGCGCCGCCAGCACACGCAGAAGCTTGGCCTCCACGTTCTCTTCCGGCCCGAAGCCGGTCTTCACTTCCACGGTGGTGGTGCCGTGACGGGCCATGGCTTCCAGGCTCTCGCGAGCCCGCGACTCGATGCGCTGTCCGGTGGCCGTCCGCATATACCGCACGGCGTGCTCCCGGTCGGCTCCATCGGGACCGGCCGGCGGCCAAACCAGGTGCGTGTGAGAGTCCACAAATCCGGGCATCACCACACGCCCGGCAGCGTTGATTTCGATGGCGTCGCGGGCGTCCGCCAGGTTTTCCACCCGCCGCGTCGGCCCGGCTTCCGTCACCACGCCGTCCTGGATCAGCAGCGCGCCATCGTAAATGACGCCCAGTTCCCTGAGTTGCAGCCCGCGCCGGGGCCCTTTGGGACCACGCAAGGTTAGCAGTTGGCGAGCGCCCCGAATCAAAATCGTGCCCGTCTGTTTTGCCCCCTTCTTACTGTAGCATCAGAAGAGATCCTGACCGTGGACCGTCCATGAAGCCGTCCCGTTCGAAAAACCGGCACCGCCCGCCCGTGAAGGAACGCATGCGAAGCGGAACCCGGCCGGCCGCCGTACGCCGCCTGCCTCCGGGCAACCGCCCGCTCAAAACCCTGGAGCGCCTGTTCTCCAAGGCGGGCATGGCATCGCGCGCGGATGCCCGCGGCTGGATTGCCGCCGGCCGCGTGCGCGTCAACGGAACCGTGGTGAAAAATCCGGACCATTGGGTGGACCTCGAAAAGGACCGCGTTTGGCTGGACGGCAAACCGCTGCGCGACGCCGCGCCGCGCTATCTGCTGCTCTACAAGCCGAAGGGCTACCTGACCACCTGGCGCGATCCCCAGGGCCGCCCGACCGTTTATGCGCTGATCGAGGATGCCGGCGCGTGGCTCTCTCCCGTAGGCCGCCTGGACCTCGACACCAGCGGATTGCTCCTGATGACCAACGACACCGCCTTTGCTGAGCGCCTCACCAACCCTGACTACAAAATTCCCAAGACGTATCAGGTGAAAACATCCACCCTGCTGAGCGACGAGCAGATCGCCCAGTTGCGGCAGGGCGTGGTGCTGAGCGATGGCCCTACCCGTCCCGCCGAGGTCCGGCGTGTGCGCGATTCGGCCCGCTACACCGTTCTGGAACTGACCATCACCGAAGGCCGCAACCGCCAGGTACGCCGCATGATCGAGGCGGTGGGAAGCAAGGTGCTCAAACTGGTGCGCACCGCCATCGGCCCTCTGCGCATCGGCGATCTGCCCATCGGCCACTGGCGTCCTCTCACCGGCGACGAGCTGCGCAGCCTCCAGCGGAAAACCTGAAAGCGCTTCCAGAATAGCTTGGCAGCGGTTATGATACTCGGGAGAGGAGATCCACGCCGCATGTCTTCCGCACCCACCCGCCGGCGCTTCGTCAGCGCCGCTTCGGCCGCATCCCTGGCCGCCTTGCTGCCCCGCGGAGTTTTCGGGGCCCCGGCCGCCAATCGCAAGGCCGCCGTGCATGCCGACCAGGAAATCGCCACGGTCCGCCCGGAATTGCACTCGAATTTCGCCGAACACCTCGGCTCGTGCTCCTATGGCGGAATCTGGGTGGGGAAGAACTCGCCGGTTCCTAATATTAATGGCTACCGCCGCGCCACGGTGGAGTACCTGAAGGAACTGGGCGTCCCCGTGCTCCGTTGGCCGGGCGGGTGTTTCGCCGACGATTACCATTGGCGCGAAGGCATCGGACCGGCCGCCAAACGCCCCAAGCGCGTCAACCTGCACTGGGGCAATTATCTGGAAGACAACAGTTTCGGCACCCACGAATTCGTCGGTTTCTGCCGCCTGATCGGCGCCGAACCGTATTTCGCTGCCAACGTGGGCACCGGCTCTCCCGAAGAGTTTCGCGACTGGATTGAGTACTGCAATTACCCCAAGGGCAGCGCGCTCTCCGACGAGCGCGCGGCCAACGGCTCGCCCGAACCGTTCCGCGTGAAGTACTGGGGCGTGGGCAACGAACTGTGGGGCTGCGGCGGCAACTACACACCCGATCGCGCCGCGCAGGAGTTCCGCCGTTTTGCCACCTTCGCCCGCAACATGGCGGCGGCCCACATCATTCCCGGCGGCACCGATGTTTACCTGGTGGGCTGCGGCCCCAACGGCGACGACGCCCGCTGGACCCGCGGCTTCATGGACCAGTTCGCCGGCGGCGGCCCGCAGATTGACGGCTACTCCATGCACTACTACGAAAACGGCAACCTCCCGCCCACCGAATTCACGGTGCAGGAGATGTACCGCCAGTTGAACCTGTTCGGGAGGGTGGAGGCAGCCGTCATTCACCAGCGTGAGCTGCTGGACGGCTACCAGCCCGACCCGCGCCGCCGGGCCGGCCTCTTCCTCGACGAATGGGGCGTTTGGGACCGCATGGTTCCGGAAGAAGAGCGCACCCGCGGCCGGCTGTGGATGCAATCCACCATGCGCAGTGCGGTGGGCGCGGCCCTCGGCCTCAACGTGTTCAACCGCCAGGCCGACAAGCTCTACATGTGCAACATCGCGCAGTTGGTCAATGTGCTGCAATCGGTGCTGCTGACCGACGGCCCCGAGGGCAATCACTGTATCCGCACCTCCACTTATTGGGCCTTCATGCTGTTCAAGCCGCATCGCGGCAAGACCTCCGTGCGCGTGGAGGCCGATGGCAACCGGCTGCCGTCGATGGAGGGCGGCCGTGGGGGCCGCGGAGGAGGCGAGCAGGAAGCTCCGCCGGATCTTTCCGTATCGGCATCCCGCCAGGGCGGCGAGCTGGTGGTCAGCCTGGTCAATCCGCGGCACGATGTGGATATGGAAGTGGAGTGCGCGATCCGTGGCGTCGCGGCCCGCAGCGCCCGAGGACAGATCCTCCACGACGCGGACAGGAACGCCTGCAATACCTTCGATAATCCGGACCGTCTGCGCCTCCAGCCGCTCGAAGCCAGGGTCGAGGGCGGTAACTTGAAGCTCGTGCTTCCGGCGCTCTCGGTGGCCACGGTGACGGTGCAGGCGGGTTGAGCTACGGACTAGCGGGGGCTTCGACCTCAAACGGAGGAGGCATGTAGAGGCGGGCTTGCGTGGATCTCTCGCCAAGCCGCGAAGGCGCAAAGAACGCAAACACGGCGGATCGGCCCCAAGGTTTACCTCATCACGCCGATTGGCGAAATCCGCACGCCGGTTCACGCGTACCGTTGTTCAGATCTTGATCCTGAGAGACGTCTGGACAGGCGCTGAGAATTCCTTACTCCAGGTAAAACACTTCCTTCATCATGGCGAGCCGCTCTCCGGGCTTTTGGTCCGGCACCGGCTCAAACAGGCGGCTCATGAACTGCTGCCAGCGCTGGTTCACGGGATCGCGGTCCAACTCGTCCCACGCCTTCTCGAAATCGTCCACCCGCAGGACCAGCACCAGTTCCTGCCCGCGCCGGAAGATCGAGTAGTCGGAGATCCCTACCTCTTTCAGCTTGGCCAACAGTTCCGGCCAAACGCGCTGATGCTCCCGCTCGTACTCCTCGACGGCGTCCTCCCGGATGCGCAATTGGAACGCGTAGCGCGGCATGGCTTAAGCGTAGCTCGTGACCGCCCGGGCGTTGCGCTCGCCCCGTTCGGCGGTGATCCGCTCCAGGTATCCGCTTTGGCGAAAGGCGTCCATGGGGTCGGCCGGCAGCCCCTTCGAAACGGCCCACTCGCGAATGGCCGGCCGCACATCGCTCGAAAAGGCATCGCGCAGACAGGTCTCCGCGTCCACCAGGGCGCAGCGCGTCTGGGCCGCGGCCAGCTTCTGGTGGTCCACCAGCGCGGCCTTGGCGTAAAGCTCCATGGCGGTGGAGGCGGTCTGGATCATAGCCTCAATTTTGCCCTTCAGGTTGTGGCTCTGGTCCACCATATAAGCGATGTCCGCGCGCTTTCCGGTCTCCCATTCCCAGTGCCGGATCTCCAGGAAGATGCGGAAAATCTGGTACGGGTCGATCGACCCCAGGGTCAGGTCGTCATCCGCGTAACGGCGGTCGTTGAAGTGGAATCCGCCCAGCATGTCCAGATCCAGCAGCCAGGCCACAATCTGCTCGATGTTCTGGCCCTGGTAATGATGGCCGGTATCGACCAGCACCTTGGCCTGCGGGCCGGCGGACTGCGCAAATAGCAGCGCCATGCCCCAGTCGGCGATGTCGGTGTGATAGAAGGCCGGCTCGAAGGGCTTGTACTCCACCAGCATGCGCTGGCGGGGCCCGAGGTGCGCGTGCGCCGTCTTCAGCCCGTCGGCGAACCAGCCGCGCCGGTGCCGGATGTTCTGCGTGCCGGGGTAGTTGGAGCCGTCGGCGAACCACAGCGACACGTCGCGGCTCCCCAGCGCCTTGGCGATCTCCACGCTATCCAGAATATGGTCAAGCGCCATCCGCCGTACCTCGGCGTCGGGGTGACCGAGCGATCCGTATTTGTACACCTGGTCCTGAAAGGTGTTCGGGTTGATCGCTCCGGCGCGCACTCCGTAACGCGACCCCAGCCGTTCGATTTCGGCGGCATCGTCCACGCCATGCGGCAGGTCCCAAAGCATGTGCAGCGCTACGGTCGGGCAGATACCCGTCCAGCGGTGCACCTGCCCCGCGTCGCTGAATTTCTCTTCGATGGTGCCGGCCGCGGCGGGCTGCAAAAATTTGCCGAAGCGCGTCCCCGTATTGGCGAATCCCCAGGAGGGCAATTCGATATGGAAACCGTTCAGGGCGCGGGCTATGGATTCGGTCTGCGGAGTTGTCATCGTTCAGGCGACCTCCCGTTTCTGTGGCGTACGGACGCGCCGTTCGAGCGAAGCGTCCAACCTTAATTTACAACGCCGCAGCCGCGGTGGCGGCGGGTTCCTTGCATGCGACGAAGAGCAGCGCGGCGGCGCTTGCCAGGGCCAGGGCCGACGATCGCGGCCAGCCTCATCGCCCGAGCGCCCCTTCCGGGTTGGCCTCCAGCAGATCCTTGCCCTTCCACCGCGATTCGGCGGTGAGGCGGCCGGCGCGGTCGAAGATCTTCCAGGTCCACACGCCATCCGGCTGGTAATCCCGTTCCCATTGCTTGCGGCCCGCGGCGTCCCAGTAAGTTTCAGTGCCGGTCTTGCGGCCGTGCCGGAAAGTGGCCTCCCATTGCTTCCGGCGGCCGGGATAGTAGGAGGTCTGGGTGCCCTCCAAGCGGTACTGCCCGCGCGCTTCGGGATCTTCCGGGCCGCCGTGCAGCACCCAGGCCTCGTTCAGCTCGATATGCACCGGCGGCTCGTTCTTCGAGGTGACAATGTGGATCACGCCGTTGGGCGCCTGGGTGGCCGTGGTGTAGCCCACCGTTACCAGATTGGGAAGCCGGCGGGTGGTCCAAGTGGCGCCATCATTGTCGCTCAGGGCCACCAGCGCGCCGGCGCCCTGGTTGCCGAGCTTCTTCTTATCGAAAAGGTCGGCCACGAAAAACAGGCGGCCGGAAGCCAGCCGGAGGATGCTGGGGCGCTGCCCGCTGCCCAGCGGCCGGAACGGGGTCTTGGATTTTTCGTAGCTCTTGCCGCCATCGCGGCTGACCACCTTGGGCATGAAGCCATCGATTTCGGAGTTCTTCCCGCCGTAGCCGATCAGCGAACCGTCCTTGCCCAACACCAGCGTGGTGTGGCGTCCGGCTGTGCGGCCGCCGGTATCGTACCAGGTCAGTCCGTCGTCCTTGGAGGCGAACAGCACCGAGGTGCTGCCGACGGCATCCACGGGCAGATAGATGGTGCCATCCTGGGCGCGCACGACGCTGTTGATAGGCTGCGGGGTGAATTTGCCGACGGGGCCAACGAGCTGGGGAAATTCGATGGCGCTCCAGTTCGCGCCGTTGTCCGTCGAGGTCATGAACTGGAACGGCGGCCCTCCCAGCAGGCGCGGCGAGCCGAAGAAAAACCACATGCGGCCGCCATTGTTCCAAAAGACCGGGGCGGCGTCCGCGGCGTCCGGAAAATCCGGCCACGGCTCCGGCATATCCCAGTCTTCGGCGCCGTAGCGCAGGCGCATCGTAAGGATGGTCTGGTCGGGATCGTCTTCGTACCTGGGCGTGTTGTAGTAGGCCGCGATGAGGTCTCCGTTATTGCACACCTGCACGGCGGAGTTGTGGTAGGCCACGCCCAGCCCGGGGGCGAAGCCGATTCTCCAGCCGATGGTGCGCATGTCGCGGCCAGCCAGGTTCGGAAACAGAGGGCGCGTGTGATAGTAAGGTTGCGAGGGGTCGGGGCCGATTTGGAGATCGGGCCGATCCTGCTTCACCGCGGTCTGGAAGAACGGCCTTTGGTAAGGCAGCGGGGCAGTGGCCGGCATTTCGGCCTGCACGATGCGGAATCCGATGGGGCTATCGGGCGAAGCGAACACCGGCGCCACGCCGGCGCGATTGGCCGACCGCGCATAGTACGGCAGCTCCGCCGGCAAGTGCCTGCCGCCATCGGTCTTGGATGGCTTGTAATCGAGGCCGCCGCCGCGCACCACTTTGGCAATGCCGGCGGCCGGCCCTACCGGGTCGGTCTGCGGATCGCGCGGGTACAGGCCATGCCAGTCGAGCACCCACTCCGCTACGCCGGTGTGCATGTTTTTCAAGCCCCAGGAGTTGGGCGTTTCGGGCGGCGGCGGCGCGAAGCCCGAGGAAAACGGCGTGTGGGTGCCGGCGCGCGCGGCGTATTCCCACTCGGCCTCGGTGGGCAAACGATACGGCTTGCCTTCCTTTTCGCTGAGCCACCGGCAGAAAGCCACCGCGTCGTTCCAACTCACCCCGTTGGCGTAGGGGGCGTAATACGGATTGCCGCGGTAGTTGGGGCGGAACTTGTGGAACTGCGCGGCGGTCACTTCCGTGGCGCTCATCCAGAAGGCGTGCGTGAGGGTCACCTGGTGCACCGGCGATTCGTCGAAATCGCCATCCGCGCTGGTGCGGTCGTAGACCACTCCGTTGGCGCCGGCGAGCAGGCTCTTGGGCAGCGGCGTGGAATCCACTCCCATGGCAAACGTCCCAGGCGGGACGCGCACCATGGCGATGCCGATGGAATTGGGGTTGCCGGAAGGCGGCGCGGCCAGGAGCCATACCGAAATCAGCGCCGCGATGACGACCGTAGTCTTCATGGAATGCCGGGGACCTACTATTTGAACTTATACCGCTTGACCTCAGCCTAACGCGATTTTGTAAAATTCGCCGGCATACTTCGAGCTTCTACACGTCTAACCTGTATAATGAGTAGAAGAACGAGGTGTCTGCCATGAATACGAAATCGGATCTCCCGCAGGGGACGCTCGACCTCCTGATCCTGAAAATCATCGCCCTGGGGCCGGTCCACGGGTATGCCATCGCGCAGCGGCTGCAGCAGGTGTCGCGCGACGTGGTGCAAGTGCCGCAAGGCTCGCTCTACCCCGCCCTGCACCGCCTGGAGAACCGCGGTCTGCTGGCGGCGGATTGGAAGGAAACCGACACCGGCCGCGAGGCCAAGTTCTACCGCCTTACCCGCAAAGGCCGGGCGCAGCTCGAAACCGAAACCGCCAGTTGGGCGCGCCTGGCGGAGGCCGTCGGCCTGATCCTGCGGCTTTCGGAAGGAGGCGTGAAATGACCTGGTGGCAGCGGCTGTGGCGCCGGGCCCGGATGGAAGAGCAGCTCGAAAAAGAACTGCGCTTCCACCGCGAGCAATACATCGCCGACCTGGTCGCGCAAGGCCGCTCGCCGGAGGAGGCGCGGCGTGAGGCCCGGCTGGTGCTGGGAGGAACCGAGCAGGTGAAAGAGCAGTGCCGGGACGCCCGCGGCACGCGCTGGCTGGAGGAGTTTGGCAGGGACTTCCGCTACGCCTTGCGCACCCTGCGCCAGCGGCCCGGATTTACGATGGTGGCCCTGCTCACCCTCGCGCTGGGCTGCGGAGCCACCACCGTCATGTTCACCCTGATCGACCGGGTGCTGCTGAAGCCGCTGCCGTTTCCGCAGCCCGACCGGCTGGTCCGCGTGCACGGCCACACGGCGGCCTGGAACGTGGCCGCATACGGCGAGCAGAACCTGGCGAACCTGGACTTTCGGGATTGCCAGCAGGCCAGCCGCTCGCTGGATATGGCCGGGATGGTCTACAACGGCGCCACCATGAGCCAGCCGGGAGACCCCGAGTACGTGGCGCTTACCGAGGCGACCTCGAACCTGTTTTCGGTGTTCGGTGTGCCACTCTACCGCGGGCGCGCGTTCCGGCCCGAGGAAGACCGCCTGGGAGGCACGCCCGTGGCGATCCTGGGATACAGTTTCTGGCAGCGCCATTTCGCGGGTGACCCATCGGCGCTGGGGGCGACGCTGGTTCTCGATGGCAAGCGCCGCACGATTGTGGGCATCGCGCCGCCCCATTTCGGGCTGGACGACTACGTAGCCGATGTGTATACGCCGATGGGGCAGGACGGCTTGCCGTACATGCAGAACCGCGGGCCGCATCCGGTGACAACCATTGCGCGCCTGCGCCCCGGCGTCACGCTGGTGCAGGCGCAGGCGGAATTGGCCCTCCTGGGCCGCGACCTGGCTGAGCGCTATCCGAAGTCCAACCAGGGCCGCGGGTTCCTCGCCGCCGCGCTGCGTCCCGACGTGGGAGACGTCCGCTCCACCCTGTGGCTGCTGCTGGGCGCGGTGAGCCTGGTGCTGCTGATTGCCTGTGTGAACATTGCCAGCCTGCTGCTGGCGCGGGCGGTTTCGCGCGAGCGCGAACTGGCCATGCGCGTGGCGTTGGGCGCCGGCCGCGGACGCCTGGTAGGGCAGTGCCTCACCGAAAGCGCAGTGCTGGGAATTTCCGGCGGCCTGCTGGGCGTGGCGTTGGCGGCCCTGGGGATCCGCCCGTTCGTGGCGTTCTGGCCCGGCAGTCTGCCGCGGGCCGAGGAGGTCTATCTGGATTGGCGGGTGCTGCTGTTTGCGGTGGCCCTGTCGCTGGCGTGCGGACTGTTTTTCGGCGTGGCGCCGGCGCTGCGCGTGCCCACGCGGCAGCTTGAGCAGGTGTTGCGCGCCGGGGCGCGGACCGTGCCCGGAAGCTCGCGCCGCTGGCATGGGGGTTTCGTGGTGGCCGAAATCGCCCTCGCCGTGGTGTTGCTGGTTTCGGCAGGGATGCTGGGGAGCACGCTGCTGCGCGTCTCGGCGCTCGATCCGGGCGTGAACGTCCGCAACGTGTTGATTGCCCGCATGGCGCTTTCGCCGGCCACCCTGGCCGACACCGCCCGGACCCGCGCCGCCTGGCAGGACGTGCTGGACCGCGCGCGCCGCATGCCGGGCGTCGAGGCCGTGGCAACCGTGGACACCGTGCCCATGCGCGAAGGCTATAACCAGATCGGCTACTGGACTACCCCGGACGTGCCCCCGGATAACCGGCGGCCGATGGCGCTGGCCACCAGTGTGACGCCCGATTACCTGAAGGTGATGGGCATTCCTCTGCGCGCCGGCCGGTTCTTCAACGACCACGACCGCATGGGCAGCGAGCCGGTAATCGTGATCGACGACGTGATGGCGCAGCATGCCTTTGGCGGAACCGAGGCGGTAGGCCGGCGGCTGTGGATGCCGGACATGGGGCCCGGCGCCAGTTCGTTCATGGTCATTGGCGTGGTGGGGCATGTGCGGCACTGGGGCCTGGCGGCCGACGATCAAGCCGCCGTGCGCGACCAGTTCTACTACCCGTTCGCTCAGGTGGCTGACGTCTTGGTGCGGCGCTGGTCGGAGCTGATGTCGATTGCCGTTCGCACCAGCATTCCGCCGTTGGCCGTAGTGCAGCCGTTGCGGCGGGAACTGCGCGGAGACACCGGCGACCAGGTGATCTACGAGGCCCGAACGATGGAGCAGCTTGCGCGCGCCACGCTTGACCGCCAGCGCTTTCTGGCGCTGCTGTTCGGCATCTTCGCCGGACTGGCGCTGTTGCTGGCGTGCATCGGAATTTATGGAGTGCTGGCGTATTTGACCAGCCGGCGCGTGCCGGAAATCGGGGTGCGGATGGCGCTGGGCGCGACCGCCCGCGATGTTGTCCGACTGGTGCTTCGGCAGAGCTTGGGAATGATTCTGGGAGGCGTCGTGATCGGGGCCGCCGCGGTGCTGGCCGTCGGGCGAGTACTGCAGCGGTTGGTCGAAGGGATGCGCCCCACCGAGCCGCTCACGGTGGTGCTTATGATTGCGGTGTTGATGGCCGCGGCGCTCTTTGCCAGCTTTCTGCCTGCGCGCCGCGCCGGCCGGATCGACCCGATGCGAGCGCTGCGAGAGGAATAGTGGGCCTACTTTCGCGGCTCGGCGCCGGCCAGCTTCTTGACCAGGATTTTAGGGGCCAGCAGCCGGTAACTCATGGTTACCAGTTCACTGACTTCCGACCAATCGACCGCGCCGCGATCAAGGCGTAACGCGACCCAACCCCTTGGGCCGACGTAAGCAGGCAGATAGAAGCGTTCCGGCTGTGCGGCCACTAAGGCGGTGTTATCGCCCGGTAATGTCTTGCACGCTACCGAAACGATGCCGTCGCCATGATGGTCGTTCAGAAAATAAGTGAATGTACTCTTACGGACCAGAAACGCCGCATGGCCCGCGCTGAGCCGCCGGGATGTCTCAGGGAATACGAGGCAAATCGCGGTCAGACGGGACAGGCATTCATCGGAGCCGCTCGGAGGCATCCTTTCATTGTGGCCCAAAAAAGCCGCCCGCGCAGCCGGACGCTGCAAAGGTTCGCCGGCCGTTACCCGCCGATGTTAATCGATCTCGCTACATCTCCGCGGCTTTCGGGAACGAACCGCACCGAGACATTCTTATTCATGTCGCCGTTCAGATCCTGGAAGCTAACGGCCTGATTGCCAGATTCAATTCGCGTTTTCGGCGTGACCATCATATCGAAGGGAGTTCCGTCCGATGTTTGCACCACCACCAGTTTCTGACTGGGATCCACCATGGTGATCTTGCCGGAAAGGGTTTCGGGCGGCCAGGCAGTGCGGTCCGCCGAATTCGGGATAGTTGCCTTAACCGGTGCGTTCGCCGCCGCCAGCGGCATCGCCAACAACAGCGCACAAGCTGCCCCGGCCAGGAACGATAATTTCGCTTTCATGTCTTAATCCACCTCCAAATTGGATTTAGCGGGATGGCGGAGAGCACCATCCTGAGAAAAGCGCCGCTAGACACAAGCACTCCTCAAGTTTCTTTTCTCTCCTCCTGAATCTCGTCTTGTCCTTCAATACATTAGACGCGACCGCGGCCAGGCTTGCTTCTCCTGTCGGGACAGTATGATGCCACAGTAAGTGAACCGTATCACGATTGGCGCGGCCGCGCGTGGCTCACGGGCTCCATGGTGATGCAGCCATCCACCGGGCACACCAGCCAGCACAAGTTGCAGCCCACGCATTCGGCCTCATCCACGCGCGGGATGCGCTCGGGCGGCGTTTGCCCGCTGCAAACCTCCGCCGCGTCCAGCTTGGCGATCGGTGTGGTGGTAATGCGCGCGCGGCTGGCAGCTTCCCATGTAGCCGGGGGAGCGCCGCCATCCAGGTGGATGCACTGGTGCGCGCCATCCCAGCACGCTACGTAACATAGGTCACAGCCAATGCAAGTGTCTCGGTTGATGCGCGCCACAATCTGGTAATTCAGATCCAGGTGCTTCCACTCCGTAACGCGCGGCAGCGACAGGCCCCGGAAATCGGCGATGGATCGAAAGCCCTTCTCGTCCATCCAGTGGCTCAGCCCCTCGGCCATGTCCTCCACAATGCGATAGCCGTAGTGCATCGCCGCCGTGCACACCTGCAAGGTGGAGCAGCCCAGCAGGATAAACTCGGCGGCCTCGCGCCAGCCGCTGATTCCGCCGATGCCTGAAATGGGCAGCCCCACTTCGGGATCGCTGGCAATCTGCTGCACCATGTGCAGCGCGATGGGCTTTACCGCCGGGCCGCAGTAACCGCCGTGCGCCGAAGCCCCACCCACGTTGGGCCGTGGCGTGAAGGTATCCAGGTCAATGCTGGTGATCGAATTAATGGTGTTAATGGCCGAGATCCCATCGGCCCCGCCGCGCCGGGCCGCGCGCGCCACCGCGCGGATGTCGGTGACGTTGGGCGTCAGCTTCACCAGCACCGGCGTACGCGCCACCTCCTTGACCCATTCGGTGATGGTGCAGGAGTATTCCGGCACCTGTCCCACGGCCGCGCCCATGCCGCGCTCGCTCATGCCGTGGGGACAGCCGAAATTCAGCTCCAGCCCGTCGGCGCCCGCGTCTTCCGAGCGCTTCACGATGTCGTGCCACGCTTCGCGCCGGGATTCGACCATCAGCGACGCGATCACGGCGTGCCGCGGATAGCGCTTCTTTACAGCGGAAATCTCGCGCAGGTTCACCTGTATCGGGCGGTCGGAAATCAGTTCGATGTTGTTCAGCCCCATCATGCGCTGGCCGTTCCAATCCACCGACGAGTAGCGCGACGACGTATTGACAATTGGTTCGCCGATGGTCTTCCACACCGCCCCGCCCCAGCCCGCGTCGAAGGCGCGCATCACCTGCTCGCCGCAATTCGAGGGCGGACCGGATGCCAGCCAGAAAGGGTTGGGTGAATGAATCGTGCCCGCGAATACGGTGTTCAAATCAGCCATGGCTGGCCTCCGCCTGGCGCTCCATTTGAAGCGCCATGGCCATCGCGGCACGCTTGCCGTCGGCCACCGCATCCACCACTTCGCGGCCGCCGTTGACGCAGTCACCGCCGGCATAGTACCGCGGGTTGGAGGTCTGCCCGGTGGGCCGGTCCACCGTGATCGAGCGGTCCGCCAGTTTGATGCCGCGGCTCTCGCATAGCGCGCCTAGAAATCGCGACTGCCCCAGCGCCGGGATCACCAGGTCGCAAGCCAATTCGAAATAGGATCCCGGCACCGGAACGGCTTTACGGCGGCCGCTTTCATCCGTCCCCGCCAGGCGCGTTTCAATAAACTTCACGCCGGCCACGGAGCCGAAAGGCGCTCCCTCTCGGGCCATGATCTCCACCGGCTGCGCCAGCCAGTGAAAGCGCACGCCTTCCACTTTGGAGTGGTGATACTCAAAGCTAAATGCCGGCATCTGCCGCTCGGTCCGGCGGTAAACCAGGTGGACCTCCCGGGCGCCCAGGCGCTTGGCCGCATTGGCGGCGTCGATGGCCGTATTGCCGCCGCCGATCACCACCACCCGTTCGCCCACGGCGAATTCCTCGGCCGTTTTGTAGCGCTCGATGAAGCGCAGCGCATCGATCACACCGGGAAGATTCTCGCCCGGAATCCCGAGCTTCTCCATGGCGCCCAAACCGATGCCGATGAAAATCAAGTCGTACTCGCGCTCCAACTGTTCGATGGGCACGGCGGAACCCACTTCAGCCTGCTGGAACTCTACGCCCAGCGAACGCACGAATTCCACTTCGCGGAGGCTGTCGGACGGGCGCAGCTTATATTCGGCCACACCATAAGTGTTCAAGCCGCCGGGGAGCGGCCGATTGTCGAAGACGGTGACGCCGTGGCCGTGGCGCCGCAATTCGGCCGCGCAGGCCAGGGACGCCGGGCCGCCGCCGATGCAGGCCACCCGCCCAATGCGCGGCGCGGCAACCGCCGCGGAGCCCGGGCGCGCGCCGCTCTCGTAAAACCGGTCCATGGCAAAGCGTTGCAGCCGCCCGATTTCGATCGGCTTGCTGTTATAGCGCAGCATCACGCAGGCGCCCTCGCACAGCACGTCTACCGGGCAAACGCGCGCGCAGCTCAGGCCCAGAACATTCGCGTCCAGAATCGTGAGCGCGGAGCCGCGCAGGTTGCCGGTGGCGATCTTCTTGATGAAGCGCGACACATCGATGTGCGTCGGGCAGGCGGCCGCGCACGGAGCGTCGAAGCAGAACAGGCAGCGATGGGCCTCGGCCAGCGCGGATTGGGCGTCAAGCGGCGGATGGAGTTCGGGAAACTGCCGCAGGTTGCGCGCTACCGGCTGCACAGGTGCGTTCACCGGGCTCTCCCGGCCGCCGCCGTCCCACACACCGCCAGGCTGCGGTCCAGCAGTTCCACGAACTGGTCCACATCGCTGCGCCCAATATTCATGGGCGGCGAAAGGCGCACCACATTGCCGTACATGCCGCCTTTGCCGATGAGCAGGCCATTCTCGCGCGCGGCCTCCATCACCATCGCGGTTTGCGCCGCGGCGGGCGCCTTGGTGCGCCGGTCCTCCACCAACTCCAGCGCCTGCAGCAGGCCCATGCCGCGCACATCGCCGATGATTTCATGCTTCTCCCGCAGCTCTTCCAAGCGGCCGCGCAGGTAGCCGCCGGTCTCGGTGCAGTTGGCCAGCAGGTCGCGGTCCTCGATATAATCGATCACCGCTTTGGCCTGCGTGGTGGTCACGGGGTTGCCGCCAAACGTCGAAATGGTCAGGCCCTTCACCGAATCGGCCACTTCCGGGCGCGCCACCGTCAGGCCGATAGGGCTGCCGTTGCCCAGTCCCTTGGCGCTGGTCATGATGTCCGGCGTCACACCCCACTGTTCAATGCCGAACCACTTGCCACCCGTGCGGCCCCATCCGGTCTGCACTTCATCGCTGATGAAAATGCCGCCGTGATTGCGGACGATCTTCTCCACGATCGGGAAATACTCTTTGGGCGGAGTGATGAAGCCGCCCACGCCCTGGATCGGCTCGGCGATGAAACCGGCGATACGGCCGCCGGTGGTAGAACGAATCAGCTCCTCCATATCCTGCGCGCACTTCACTTCGCAGCTCGGATAGGTCAACCCGAACGGGCACCGGTAGCAATAGGCATTGTGCGCGTGGACGATGCCGGCTTCCGTCGGTCCCAGCCGCCAGGACCCCTGGCCCGTCAGCGTCATCCCCATCGAGGAGCGGCCGTGGTAGGAATGGCGCAGCGCCACAATCTCGGTGTTTCCGGTGTAGCAGCGCGCGGTCAGGATGGCGGTTTCGTTGGCCTCCGTGCCGCTATTGGTGAAGAACGACTTGGTCAGCTTGCCGCCCGGCGTGATGGACGCGATCTTCTTCGCCAGCGCGGCCTGCGGCTCATTGGCGAACACCGTGGAGACGTGCTGCAAGGTGTCGAGCTGACGGTGCACCTTGGCGTTCACCTCCTGGTTGCAATGGCCCACGCTGACGGTGACAATGCCGCCGAAAAAATCCAGGTACTGACGGCCGTCGGCATCCCACACATACTGGTCCTTGGCGCGCGCCACCACCAGCGGCTCGCGGAAATAGTGGAATACGGCGGGAAACAGGAATTCCTGGTTGGCCAGGATGATTTCGTCTTTAGTCATGGGGAGTTACGCTTTCACGAGGATGTCGTACATATCCGGCCGCCGGTCGCGGAAAAACTGCCAGGTCTTGCGCACTTCGGCGATCATGCTCAGATCCAGATCGGCCGTAAGCACCTCATCGCGGTCGCGCGAGGCTTGCGCCACAATGCGGCCGCGCGGATCGCAGAAGTAGCTGCTGCCGTAGAACTCGCCGATGTTCCAGGGAGCTTCGGTGCCCACGCGGTTGATGGCGCCGATGAAATAGCCGTTGGCCACGGCGTGCGCCGGTTGCTCCAGCTTCCAGAGGTATTCGCTCAGGCCCGCCACGGTGGCCGACGGATTGAACACGATCTCCGCGCCATTCAGTCCCAGCGCCCGGGCGCCTTCCGGAAAGTGCCGGTCGTAGCAGATGTACACGCCGACCCTGGCGAAGCCCAGGTCGAAAACCGGGAAGCCCAGGTTGCCGGGACGGAAATAGTATTTCTCCCAGAACCCGGGGGCGACGTGCGGGATATGCGTCTTGCGATATTTGCCCAGGTACGAGCCATCGTTATGGATGACCGCGGCGGTGTTGTAATAAACGCCATCCTGCTCGATTTCGTAAATCGGCACGATGAGGGCCACGTGGTGCTGGCGGGCCAGGTCGCGCATGAGCTGGATGGTCGGTCCGTCCGGAATCGGCTCGGTCAGGTCGTACCAGCGGGTGGTCTGCTCGGCGCAGAAATACGGACCGAAGAAAATTTCCTGGAGGCACACGATCTGCGCGCCCGCGGCGGCGGCCTGCGCGATGTACTCGACGTGCTTATCCACCATGGCCTTCTTGGTGGCCTCCAGCGACGCGTCCGGAGGGGCGGCATTGGAAGCCTGGATGAGCGAGCACCGCACGTTACGAGACATGCAAACCTCCTGGCCGCCAGGGAACACTACACCTCCGCGGTCTGGCGACCGGAAAAAGAAGCGATGGGGCTCATTATGGACCTTTGCCGCAGGTGAAGCAAGCGCTACCAGAAGCGCGATTCAACAAGGCAACTACCCATGGAAGACCCCGGTACAGGGTCGGGACGATGGGGCCCGCGGCGGTCACCCGCACGTGCGCGATTCGGCGCACTGCAAAACCCGCGGTGGGACGGCCGAGTTTCCTGGCGCCGGCCGAACGGATCTTCATACGCGAAAGAAATGGTGGAGGACGTCACTGGCCGCGAACCAATCGATCTGTGCCCGGCCACGCGAGTCTATCAGGGGCGCGACCGGGTGGATCGCGGCGAGGAATACGCCAGGCACACTCGGGCGTGAAGGAGGGGGGAGGCGGAACGGCGCCGGCCGCACCGATTCGCTTCCGTCGGCGATGCCTGCAATCT
>DATJRE010000098.1:0-54914 GCA_035505095.1 Bryobacteraceae bacterium
GCCTCTTTGAACAGCGGGTCGGCGGCCATCTCCGTGCGATGGCTGTCCATCAGGATGATGTGAAGCTCCTTCGGCGAGCCGTCGGTATTGGGCGCCGGGCCGGTGATGATCGAAACGTAACTGGTGAGTAGTTGCGCGGTAGCGCTGCGCGGCAGAGCCGTCAGGATGGGCTGAATATCGGCGAACTGCTCGACGAGCTTTTCCACGCCTACAATGGCCACGTGGATTTTGGGCAGCGTGGTTACCAGGCGGGCGTTGCCTTCGTTGGTGATGATCACCAGGCTGCCGGTTTCGGCCACTGCGATATTGGCCCCCGAAATCCCCATGCCGGCGGCCAGGAATTTGCCGCGGATCTCCTGCCGGGCCAGCTTTACAAGAGCCGGAATGTCGGCTGCCAGCCGCTGGTTCACCTCTTTGCTGAATATCTCGGCCACCTGCTCCTTGGTCATGTGGATGGCCGGCATCACCATGTGGGAGGGGCGTTCGCCGGCGAGTTGCACGATCCATTCGCCGAGGTCCGTTTCGGCCACCGCAATCCCGGCCGCTTCCAGGTGCTGGTTGAGGTGGATTTCCTCGCTGGCCATGGATTTCGACTTGACCACGCTTTCCACGCCATGTTCGCGCGCAAGCTCCGTGATGTAGTCGCGGACCGACGCGGGGTCGCTCGTGCGGAAGACCTTGGCGCCGCGGGCCCGTGCGTTGTGGGCAAAGGTTTCGGCGAGCTCATCCAGGTGCGCGGCGGCGCGCCCTTTCACCCGCGCGATCTCGCCCCGCACGGCTTCGAAGTCGATGCCCTCGTAGGCCTTGGCGCGGCTGGTGCGGTAGGCTTCCGAGAACCGGCCCAGCGCGCCGGTGAGGTTGGGGTTGTGGACTGCTTTGGAAATCGATTCGCGGAATGCGGTGTCGCTCATCAGTTGCTCCCCATGTTGTCCACGCACACGATCACCACGCGCGCGGGGCCATGCACGCCGATGGTGAGCACGCGCTCGATATCGGCCGTGCGGCTGGGACCGGTAATCATCGAGAGGTACGCGCTGCGCCGCGGACCGGCTTGCGTAAACACCGCGGCCATGTCGGGTTGGATGGCGGCCGTAGGCAGGATGGCGATGTGGATGGACGGCAACGCCGAGACCAGGCGGCGCTCCACCGCCGTGGCATCGGTCACCAGGGTGCCGGTGGCGGCGATGCCCCACTCCACCTGGCTGATCCCCACCTTGGCGGCTTCGGCGGTTTCGCGCGTAACATCGAAGCGCAGGCCCGGAACGGCCAGCGCCAGCGCCCGGTGGTGCGTGTCGCCCAGCAGCGAGCCGCCCTCGCAAACAGCGTACGCACGGGGCTGGTCGGCTACGCCCTCGGCAATCAGAAAGCTGAGGATGAAGGCACGCGCCGCCGATACCGATTCCACCCGGTGTACCTCTGCGCTGACCGCCTCGGCCCGCGCGCGAAATGTTTCAAACAGACTCGGCATCGCTCTCCTTCCCCGCGTGGTTGTTCTCGTTGCGATAGGATTCCGCCAGCACGGAAATATAGTGCCGCACGCGCTGCCGGCCCCCGGTGCGATTCACCGTGTCCAAGAGCTGCATCATGCACGCCGGGCAGCCGGTGGCCACCGTGCTGGCGCCGGTCTGGGCGATATCCGCGCCCTTCTTCGTAGCGATCTGTCCGGCGGTGGCGGTATGCGTCAGCACATACGATCCGCCCGATCCGCAGCAGGCGTCCGGCTTGGCCATCTCGCGCAGAATCACTCCTGGAATGGAGTTGAGGATCTGGCGCGGCTCGGCCGAGACTTTCATCGACTTTTTCAAGTGGCAGGGGTCGTGATAGGTCACTACGGCATCCACCTGCCCGGTGGGCGGGCGGTAGCCGATCACCTTCACCAGCAGCGTGGAGACATCGTAAGTGCGGGCGGCCCAGTATGCGGCCTTGGCGGTATACACCGGGTCGTCCGCCAGCAGATTGGGGAAGCTGTGTTGGAAAGCGCTGCCGCAGGAGCCGCAGCCGGTCACCACGTATTCGGCGCCGCTCCGTTCCATGGCGTCCAGGTTGCGCCGGGCCAGATCGCGCGCCCCGGGCAGGTCGCCATGCACCAGCACGGGTGTGCCGCAGCAGAGCTGCTCGCGCGGCACGGTCACGTCGGCGCCGTTGGCTGTCAGCACCTCCACCAGGTCGGACCCGGCGGTGGGGTAGAAATACTGGAAGGAGCAGCCGGTGAAGAAGGCTACGCGCGCTTTAGGCGCGAGCACGGGAATGCGCTCGGGCAGGCGCTCGCTCAGCGGACGGGCATTGGGCACGGGCAGCAGGCGCTGGCTATCCATGCCGGCGGATTGCCCCAGAATGGCAAACGGCGCGCGCGGCGAAATGGCCTTCAGCCGCGGATGCTCGCGAAACGCCAGGCCGGCCAGCGCGGCGCCGGTCTTCATGGTCAGGTCGAGCACCCCGCGGTCCCGCAGCGCGCCGAAGATGGCCGCCTTTACCCACGGCAGGCCATTCTTGCGCGCCATGGCGGCACGCGCCTCGATCACGATGCGATCGACGCGCACACCCGTAGGGCAATTCTGCACGCAGCTCGTGCATACCAGGCAGTTAAAGAGTGCGGCGGTCACCTGCGGGTCGTCGATTTCCAACTCGCCATCCAGTACCGCCTGGATGACGGCAATCTTTCCGCGCGCCACCGCCTTCTCGTCCTTCTCGACGCCGTACACCGGGCACACGGCCATGCAGAAGCCGCAGCGCATGCACTTGTCGATTTCCGATTGAATACCGACCAGCTCGTCAGTGGGCGGCATTTCCGGCCTCGTGGAAGGGCACCAGCTTGCCAGGGTTCAGCAGGTGCCTGGGGTCGAGCGCGTTCTTGATGATGCGCATCAGGTCCACACCGCTCTCGCCGATTTCCTTGCGCAGGAAGCGCATCTTGGCGATCCCCACGCCGTGCTCGCCGGTCAGCGTGCCGCCCAACCGGAGCGCGGTATCGAAGATTTCGGCCACTGCCTTGTGCACGCGGGCGATTTCGTCGGCATCGTTTTTGTCCGCCAGGATGGTGGGGTGCAAATTGCCATCGCCGGCGTGCCCGAAGGTGCCCATCACCAGGTGGTAGCGGCGGGCGATTTCCGCCAGCGCCACCAGCATCTCGGTGATGCGGCTGCGCGGCACGGTGGCGTCTTCGAGCACCACCGTGTTGTTCAGCGAAGCCAGCGCCGGCAGCGCCGCGCGGCGGGCGGCCCAAAGCTGGTCGCGCTCGGCTGCTGAAGTCGCTAGGCGCAGCGAGCCGCCATTGGCCGTCACCGCCTGGACCACGGCATCCGCCTCCTGCTGCACTACCGGCTCAGCCATGCCGTCCACTTCAATCAGCAGCAGCGCCTGCGCGTCGGTGGGCAGCCCGATGTGGGCGTAATCTTCCACCGTGCGAATGGTCATCTGGTCCATGATTTCGAGCGTGGCCGGGATCACCTGCGAGCCGATGATGCCCGCCACGGTATTGCCCGCGGCTTCGATGCTGGAGAACCAGGCCAGCATGGTGCGGCGGAACTTGGGTGCGGGAATCAGCTTCACGGTAATGCGGGTCATGATTCCGAGCGTCCCTTCGGACCCCACAAACAAGTTGGCGAAATCGTAGGCCGTCACGTTTTTGACGGTCTTGCCGCCGAAGCGCACGCATTCGCCCGACGCCAGCACCACTTCCATACCCATCACGTAATGCTTGGTGACGCCGTACTTGAGGCCGCGCAGCCCGCCCGAATTTTCGGCCACCGATCCGCCCATGGTGGCCGTGGCTACGGTGCCCGGATCGGGCGGATAAATCAAGCCGAAGGGGGCCACCGCGTCGTTGAGAGCCTGGATCACCACTCCCGGCTCGACCGTGGCCGTCAGATTGGCGGGGTCGATTTCGACGATCCGGTTCATGCGCTGCATCGAAAGCACGATGCCCTGCCGCAGGGGAATCGCGCCGCCCGAGAGGTTGGTCCCCGCGCCGCGCGGATAAATCGGCACGTCGTGCCGGCGGGCAAGGTTGACGATCCCCTGAATCTGCTCCGCCGTGCCCGGCAGCACCACCACCTCCGGCCACGTCCGCGGCACGTCGGCAGTCGCGTCGTAGCTATAAGCCACCAGGTCGACCTTGCCGGTGAGGACGTTCTCTTTCCCGCAGACGGATTGGAGAGATTCGATGAACGATTTGTCGAGCATGTGGCTCCCTTCGACGCGGAGACGCGGAGGCGCGGAGAAACACGAGAGAAGGTTTTCTCCGCGTCTCAGCGTCTCCGCGTCAATTCACCCCCACCCTAGAAGTAGAACACCTGGATTTGCGTCGTGAATTCGTTGCTCGCGCGGATGGTCGAGCCGTTCTGCGGCAGGGCGCGGGTGTATTGCACGGTCCATTTCAGGTTCTGGCCGTGGAGGTAGTAGTTGGCGCCGAAACCGTAGCGGTTGATGTCCTTAGTGGAGTTCACGGCCGCCACGAAATTCTGGGTCTCGAATTTGCCGAAGGGCTGCAGTTTGGTTCTGTGGAAATAGTATGCAGCCTCCACCAGTTGATCGTTCTGGTCGGGAATGGTAGTGAACTTCTCTCGCCCATCCCAGTGGATGAACTGGTAGTTCAAGCCGATCTCGTCGCCGCCGAAGACCGGCGTATCGCTGGCGATGTTGGCGGTCTCGGAGCGGTAGCTGCTCTGCTTGTCGCCGCCTACGTCGATGGCCAGAATCTTGCGTTTGCCGAGCGCCGTGCCGGCATAGGCATATTCTTTCTCGCGGTCGAGGAAATCGTATTGCAGGTAGAGGGCCGGGCGCGGGGCGTTGCGGCCATCGGCATCGCGTTCGCCATCGAAGATGCCGCCGCGGTATTGCAGACGGTCGTTGAAGAAATAGCCGCGCGCCTGGAAGCCTATGTCGCGCAGGGCGGATTCCGTAAGAGCGGAATTGGCCACCGTAGCGATGGGGCTGATGTTGACCGTGTAGTAGCTGAGCGTCGACTGCAATCCCTGGCGGGAGTTCGGGACCAGCATTTCGCCGCCGGAAACCTCGAAGTACTTGCTGACCTTGTAAGCCACCCAGGCATCCTGGATGATAAAGCCGGGCTCGGTCGAGTTGCCAGTGGTCAGACTCTTGGTGGCCGTCGAGCCGGCCGGCGACAGGCCCAGCTTCGGATCGTCAGTCTGGAAGAAGAAGGTGATGTTGTCGCCGAAAGAACCGCCGAACATCAGCCGCGCGCGCAGCAGGTAGAAGTTTTCCGCGTAGCCTTGCGGACCCGCGGAAGCCGCCGTGGCGTCCTGGGTCCAATCGGCCCAGAACTGCCCCTGGAAGCCGAACTTGAGGGTAAGATCCTCCGTCTTTAACTGAAGCTGTGCGGAAGCGGGAACCGGCGCCAGAGCGAGCACCATGCCGCAACCAATCGCGCTCAGCAGCGCGCGGCCGAAAAAGTTTTGAGACATATTTGCTAATCCTCGTTTGCTTGCTTGTTGGTTGGCCGGAGTCCGCGGACGAGAACTCAGGCTGGAGGCGACAGTGGTGCTCACTTGGTCACCGCCGGAATCATCCATGGAAATACGTAAGCCATAAGCAGGACCACCACGCCCACCAGCGCGGCCAGGGTCACGCTGTGCACAAAGACGTAGCGGAGAATGTTGCCTTCGTTCCCCTGCTGGTCCGTGGCGACCCCCGCCACCACGATGCTTTGCGCGTCGATCATCTTGCCCATCACGCCGCCCGCGCTGTTGGCTGCTGCCGCCAGCACCGGTGAAACTCCGACCTGCCGCGCCGTGATCTGCTGCAGGCCGCCGAACAGCACGTTCGAAGAGGTATCGCTGCCGGTGAGGGCCACACCCAGCCAGCCGAGCAGCGGAGAGAAGAATGGAAACAGCGCCCCGGTGGAGGCGAACGCCAGCCCCATGGTGGCATCCAGGCCCGCATAGCGCGTCGAGTAGCCCAGCGCGAGCATCGCTCCAATGGTCAGGAGCGATTTCCGGATGCGCTTGAGCGTCCCCAGAAAGATGTACACCAGGTTGGTAGGGGTGAACCCCAGGAGCAGCCCCGCGACCACGCCCGCCAGAATCAGGCTGGTGCCGGTGGCCGAGGCCCAGTTGAATTTGAAGACCGCCGGCTCCGCCACTGCTTTGGGCACCACCGGAGTGGTCCGGATGACCGCCTTATCCAGCGCCGGCACCGTGACATTGACCACCGAAACCCCGGAAAGGAAATTGGGGTGGCCTTTGGCGCCGCCATCCAGGCCATCCTTCACCGGTTTCAAGCCCCAGGCGAACACGAAAACCGAGAGCAGCAGCCACGGCATCCAGGCCTTGAACTTCTCGCCGCCGGTGTAGATGCGGCGGTTGGCATGTTTGGTGGCCCTTTCGCCGCCGTCTTCGTGGCCGAAGGAGTAAATCGTCGCCGGCTGCCAGAATTTCAGCAGAATCACCAGGGACAGGATCGAGACCACCGACGCGGCAATGGCCGCGAGCGACGGCCCCACATAGTTGCTGATGAGGTATTGGGTGATGCCGAAAGTGGCTCCGCTGGTGAGGCAGGCGGGCCAGACTTCCATCATTTTCTTCCGGCCGCACATGGTCCACACCACCCAGAACGGGACTGCCACGCAGAACAGCACCAGGATGCGGCCAACCATGGCGCTCAGGGCGTCCACCGGCAGCCCGGTCACGCCGGCAAGCGTAATCACCGGAATGCCCAGCGCGCCGAAGGCCACCGGGGCGGTATTGGCGATCAGCGCCAGGCCGGCCGCTTGGAGCGGCAGGAAACCCAGCCCGATCAGCATGGCCGCCGAAATCGCCACCGGCGTTCCAAAGCCCGCCGCGCCTTCGATGAAAGCGCCGAAGCAGAAGGCGATCAGCAGCACCTGGATGCGGCGGTCGCTGGCCAGTCCGGCGATGGTCTCTTTAACCACCTCGAACTGTCCGGCCTTCACCGTGACGTCGTACACGAAGATCGCGCCCAGCACAATCCAGCCGATGGGGAACAGACCGTAAGCAGCTCCGTTCAACGCGGCCGCGCCCGCCAACACGGGGGGCATCCTATAGACCACCATTGCCACGCTCAACGAGGCGGCCAGACCAGCCAGTGCGGCCCAGTGGGCCTTGGCATGACCAAAAGCCAGCAGGCCCAGCAGAACTACCACCGGGAGCGCTGCCACCAGGGCGGAAAGCCAGAGGCTTCCTCCCACCGGCGTGTATACCTGAGTCCAATTCATTAGTTTAAGACCTCAAACTCTTAATATGATCTTAGCCGTAGATTCCCACAGTTGTTACACTGAGTCAATCAGGCAAAACACCTAGAAAACGCTTGGCCTATACCATGACAGGGTTGTCTATTTCCTCGTCGGATGGGGCATTCGGACCGCCGTCGAGCACTCTCTGCGCCCGTCCGGCGTCCAGTTCGCCTTCCCACTTGGACACCACGATGGTGGCCACGCCGTTGCCCACCAGGTTGGTAAGCGCCCGCATTTCGGACATGAACCGGTCTACGCCTAACAGCAGCGTCAGTCCCGCCACGGGAACGCTTCCGATAGCCGAAAGCGTGGCCGCGAGGGTGATGAACCCCCCTCCGGTGACGGCCGCGGCGCCCTTGGAACTGAGCATCAGCACCAGCAGCAGGGTGAATTCCTGCATCCCGGTGAGGTGCGTGTTGGTGGCCTGGGCGACGAACAGCGCGGCGATGGTCAGGTAGATGGAGGTGCCGTCCAGGTTGAACGAGTACCCCGACGGAATCACCAGACCGACCACCGATTTGCCGCAGCCCAGTTCCTCCAGTTTCACCATCATGCGCGGAAGCACGGATTCCGAAGACGACGTGCTCAGCACAATCAGCAGCTCTTCCTTGATGTACTTGATGAATTTCCAGAGGCTGAAGCCGTGGAACCAGGCGATGGCGCCTAGGACGATGAAGACGAAGGAAAAGCTGGTGATGTAGACGCACGAGAGCAGCTTGGCCAGCGGCAGCAGGGTTTTCAATCCGTATCTGCCGATGGTGAATGCCATGGCGCCGAAGGCCCCCAGCGGCGCGGCCTCCATAATCAGCCCGATCACCCGGAATAGCCAGTGGGCGATTTTGTCGCACGCCTCCGTAATCACCTTGCCACCCGGCAGATTGGCCAGCGCCAGTCCGAACAGGATGGCCACCAGCAGCACCTGCAGAATATCGCCCTGGGTGAAGGCGTTCGTCACAGTGCTGGGGATGATGTTCATCAGGAAATCGACGGTGTGGAGTTCCCTGCCTTGCGCGGCGTATTGCGCCACCGCCTTGGCGTCCAGCGTGGCCGGGTTGACGTTCATGCCGGCCCCCGGCTGAACAATCTTGACGACCGTCAGGCCGATGAGCAGCGACACGGTGGTGACCACCTCAAAATAAGCCAGCGATTTGAGGCCCACCCGGCCGAGCTTCCTCATATCGCCGATATTGGCGATGCCGACGATCACCGTAAAGAAAATGATCGGCGCGATCATCATACGGATGAGCTTGATGAATCCATCGCCCAGCGGCTTCATGGATTCTCCGGTGTGGGGAAAGAAGATTCCCAGCAAAACGCCCAGGATGATCCCCATGATGACCCGGAAATAGAGGGAATGATAGAACTTCTTCGCCCGACCCGTTTGCGGCTGCGGCATAGCGCGGCCTCCCTTCGTACGTACTCGCAGAGCGGTATGAGGGCGGCGACAGGGCGCGCTGCGGCGAGGAAGCCGCCGTCCGGAAAGGCTCTCCGGAACTGCCAGCCGGCCGCAGCCTTCTTATTTCAGATAATCAAATCCTAATAGTTGTTTTATGCCACAGTGACAATTGTTAAGTAAATCAGGTAAAACACCGATACCGCTTCATACCGCCATACCGGACCTTCAGTATACCGAAGGACGGGCGAAAGCCGGTTTTTCCCCCGACGCCGGGACACCGAAAGCGCAAGCCCGTCTACGGCGCAGGTGCGCCACGATCCCGGGTATCCGGCGGGTGTGGTCCGAGGCCAACCCGCCCGAGGGAGTCGTGCAGTGGACTTGCGGAGGGTGAAGCAGTGGTTGATTCGCCAACACAGCCTCCCCGGCCTTGGCGCCCGTCCACGGAAACACCCTGGTAGCCGGCCGCGAGTTCCACCGGCCCAGGCTGCCTGCACGCGGCGCCGGCCCCCCGCGCTCTGCCAATCCTCACGCGGCTGTGGCACGATAAGGTGCTTGGAATGTGGCAGGATGAAGTTTAGGCGGTGAAAAACGGAATGGAGCGCATCGGCAAGTACGAATTGCAGGAATTCCTGGGCGGAGGGATGTCGCACGTCTACAAGGCCCGCGACACCGTCATCGGCCGGACCGTCGCGGTAAAGGTGCTCACCAAAGAAGGATGCGCGGATCCCGAAACCAAGGCCCGCTTCCTGGCCGAAGCGCAGATGGCCGGCAACATCTCCCACGACCATGTCCTGCACATTTACGATTTTGGCGAGGACGATCAGCAGCGCCCCTTCCTGGTGATGGAGTTCCTCCGCGGCGAGGACTTGCGCCACGCCATGCAGAACGGCCACGTGGGCGATTTGAAGCACCGCCTGCACATCGCCCTGGACGTGGCGCGCGCGCTCGAATACATCCACACCCTGAAAATCGTTCACCGCGACATCAAGCCGGAGAATGTACACATCAGCGACACAGGCGTGGTGAAGTTGATGGATTTCGGCATCGCCAAAGCGGAAGGCATGAGTCTGACGCGCGCCGGATACGTGCTGGGCACGCCGTATTACATGGCACCGGAGCAGGTGATGGGCCAGAACATCACCCCGCAGGTGGATGTGTACGCCTTTGCCATGATGCTCTCGGAGTTGCTCACCGGCAACAAGCCCATCTCGGGCGACACCATGGAGCGGATCTTCTACGCCATCCTGAACGAGCCGTTGAACCTGGAGCCGCTGCGCCAGGCCGGCACTCCGGAAACCGTCTGTGCCTTGATCGAGCGATGCACCCAGAAGCGCGCGGAGGATCGCCCGCAGGGTATGACCCCCGTCTGCGCCGAATTGGAGCGGATTCTGGAGCAGTTGGACGCTCCCACGATCGCAGTGCCCGCCGCTCCTGCGCCGGCCCCTGTCGAAGCCGCGGCCGAAGAAACCGCAGCCGGCCGGCCCGCATGGCTGATCCCCGCGTTACTCGGGCTGATCGTGGTCTTGGCTGGCGGAATTTTCCTGGCCACGCGCCTTCACAAGCCCACGCCGCTCCAGCCCAATGCTGCCCCAGTGGCCGACGTTACGACGCCAACCCCGCCGGGCATGGTGCTGGTCCCTGCTGGGGATTTCCTCTCCGGCGAAAATCGGACCTCCGTGTACCTGCCGGCCTTCTTCATCGACCGGACCGAGGTGACTAATAAGGACTATCAGGCGTTCTGCGATGCGACCAACCACGCCTTGCCCGATGGTTTCCCCAAAGATCATCCCGAATTGCCCATAGTCAATGTCACCATTGCGGACGCGCAGGCGTTCGCCAAATGGGACCAGAAGCGCCTGCCGACGCCGCGCGAATGGGAGAAAGCCGCCCGCGGCACAGACGGCCGGCTGTTTCCTTGGGGCGATTTGAAGGATTCCTCCCGTGCCAATGTCGGCACTGCCAAGATCCAGCCGGCGGACGACTTCGCCGGCGGCGCCAGCCCCTACGGCGCGCTCCAGATGGTCGGCAACGTCTGGGAATTCGTAGACCAGTTGACCACTCCTGGGCCGCAGGCGCTCCAGTTCTTTGCCGCCACCAACCTGGACCCGAAGCCCAGCCTGGAGGACCCCTGGTACCAGATCCGCGGTCAGTCCTTCGACAAGAGCGAAAAACTGGACGACGCCGCCGTGTGGGACTCGTTCTCGGTCCCGGCCCGCTGGAAGTCCAATATCATCGGCTTCCGCTGCGCGCGCGACGCGCAGTAGGCCTGAGGCTGCGTAGCCGCCATTGCCGGCCGGCTCAGGATGATTTTTCGAACGCCACCAGCGATTTCGTCCATCCGCAAAACCGCTCACGAATGACCCGCGCCCGCGGGAACAACTCCTTCAGTTCCCGCGCGCTGAGCAGCCGCACCTCGTTCAGGTAGTGGTCCAGGAAGAATTGCCGCCGGTCCGGCGTGGTCCTGACGATCGCGCTCCACACCGTGAACCGGGGCACCAAGGCCCGCTGCCAGCGCTTCGGCAGCCAGTGAATCAGCGGTGTGAGCAAGTGCTGCTCCACGGGGAACCAGCGGTTGGGCGTCTGCACCCAGTACGCCCGGCCCACGCGTCTCACTTCCGCCGCGAAGAGCCGCTGGCTGTCGCGATCGCCCACATGCTCGATCACCGAGTTGCTGAAGACGATGTCGAACGCCCCGTCGGCAAACGGCAGGAGTCTTCCGTCGCCGGCCACCCATGCGGCGGCTTCGCCCACCTCTGCGCGGGCGCGCGGCGTGTTTAGAAAAACCAGCCGCGGCGGCGCCGGCAGCCATCGCCAGCAATCCGGCGTCCCGCCCACGTCCAGTACACGCGTCTCCGGCGTCAGCGCAAACTCGCGTGCAAAGCGGCGCATGCGGCGGCGGCGGAAGTATGCGGTCAATCAGAATTCCTGTACCGGCAGCGCCTGCTCCGCCCCTGCTCGCCCTACCGCGATCTCGGCCCGGAAGTAGTTCTCACCGTGAATCGGGCAGCCCGCCAGGCGCCGCAGCATTGCCATCTGGCCGGTGTGCGTCAGCGCATCGGCAATCGGCCCCTGAAACATCTTTTCCTCGCTGATGGCCAGCGGTTCGCCCGAAGCCAACCGGCGGTCGAAGGCTTCCATCGCGGCAAAGAAACGCTCCACCTCGCGATCCCACGCCAACGGCGCCGAGTTGTGCCAGGTGTGCCGCCCATCCGCCATGGCCAGCCCCCAATCCAGCAGGTCGCCCATATGCGCCAGGATCTCGGACGGTGTTCGCCCGGCGCCCGCAAAGCCGGCGAATTCCGGAGGCGCCCCGCGCACCGCCTTGGCGGCGCGATAAGCCAAAGTTGCCACGGTGTGGCGTAACAGCGTCATACTACCCTCCCAAAATCGATAAAGCCCCGCGCCGGGTCAGTGGCGAGTAATTTCACCCGCAGGCGGTCGCCTACATCCAGTCCCGCTTCGCCACGCATCAGCCGGCCCTCCACGGGCGGATCGAACGACCGCACAAAGACGCCTTTGGGTGTCACTCCGGTCACCACGGCCTGGAATGTTTGCCCCACGCGGCGTGCCAGCGCCACCGCGGCCAGACGCTTATTCATATCGCGCTGCACCTTGCGCGCGGCATCCTCCTTCAGCGTGCAATTGCGCGCAATGGCGTCCAGTTCGTCATCGCTATACGGCGCGCCGCCTCCCAGCGCCTTCAGCAGCCGCTGGGTCACCAGGTCGGCGAAGCGGCGGTTGGGCGCCGTGGAATGGGTATAGTCGAGGGCCGCCAGGGCGAAGTGGCCCAGCCCGGTTTCCCCGGGCCGCATGACGGCGTATTCCCCCGGCCCCATCAGCTTGAGCACGGCCAGCGAGAGGTCGGCGAAGTGCTCGGGATCGGCCTGCTTGCGGCGCATCAGAAAACCGTTCAGCGCGGCGGCATCCGGATCGGGCGGCAGTTTCTCGCCGCAGCTTTCGGCCAGTTCCACAATCCGCGGCCAGCGCTCCGGATCTTTCACCACCCGCCGGATGGACGAAACCCCGGCCGCGCGCAGCGTCCGCGCCATCACCTCGTTGGCGGCGATCATGAAGTCTTCAATCAACTGCGCGGCCCGGTTGTGGGCGCGCGCCACCACGTCGCGCACCTGTCCGTTGACCACCACCGCCTGCGTTTCCACGCGGTCGAAGGTCAGCGCCCCCAGCTTGTGGCGGGCCTCGCGCAGCGCCTGGGCGGCCTCATCCTGCAGCTTGAGCTGCGCGGCCAGTTCCGCGGAGGCGGTCACTTTCGCGGGAGGCTCCCCGCAGCCTTCCAGCCACGGCCCCACGCCGTTGTAAGTTAGTTGCGCCCGGTTGCGCACGCGCGCCGCGTAGATACTGCCACCGCTCACCGAGCCATCCGCCGCCACGGTCATTTCGATGACAATGGCCGCCCGGTCGCCGCTTTCCGAAAGCGAGGTCAGATCGGTCGAGAGGCGCTCCGGCAACATTGGAAAGACGTGCACGCCGGCATACACCGTGGTGGTTTCGCGGCAGGCGTACTGGTCGATGGGGGTCCCCCTGGCAACCGCCGCATCCACATCCGCAACCCCCACCCGGACGCGGATACCGCCCGGAGCCCGCTCGGCCCACTCGATCTGGTCGAGGTCGCGCGAGTCGTCGTTATCGATGGACGACCACAATAGCCCGCTAAGGTCGCGCAGCCCCGCGCCGGGCGAGACGTGAATGGTCTCCACCTGCCGCACCACGGCCGGCGGAAAATCCGGCGCGAACCCCCGCTCGATCATCTCTGCCCGCGCAATCGCAACCAGGTCCACATTAGCGTGATTCACGAATTCGAGCGTAACACGAGCTCGTGTTCACCGCGGAGACGCGGAGGTCACGGAGCAAGCGCCGAGAAAAAACCAGAGAAAAGGAGGCTTCTCCGCAGTGCAGTACCCTGTCGGCCCGCGAACTCGAGCGCAGCCCGGCCTCGTGTTCACCGCAGAACCGCCGGGAAAAGGAGGTTTTCCCCGCGCTTCCTCCGCGCGCTCCGCGTCTTCGCGCTGAATCCACGCTGGCCCGTGCTATTTTGGACTCGATGCCTATCGAGAATCCCTTCGAGGATCGGCTCCGTTTCGAACGCCGCGTGCCCGAATGCGCTATCGCCATTTTCGGGGCCAACGGCGATCTCACCAAACGCAAGCTCATGCCCGCACTCTACCGCCTGGCCTACGATCGCCGCCTTTCGGCAGGCTTCGCCGTGGCCGGCATCTCGCGCACTCCGCTCACCGACGAGCAGTTCCGCGAGAAGATGAAAGAGGCGGTCCAACAATTCTCCGAAGACACTAATTTCGACGAGGACGTGTGGGAGGCCTTTGCCGCCGGACTTTTCTACGTGGCCGGCGATATCGCCGATCCCGGCCTGTACCAGCGGCTGGCTGCGCGCCTAGCGGAGATTGAAACCTCCCGCCACACCGGCGGCAACGTGCTGTTCTACTTGTCCACGCAGCCCAGCCAATACGCCCCGGCGGCGCTCGGACTGGGCTCCGCGGGACTCGGCCAAGGCAACGGCTGGCGGCGGCTGATCGTGGAAAAGCCGTTCGGCCACGACTTGGCGAGCGCCCGCGCGCTGAGCGACAGCCTGCACCAGGTCTTCGCCGAATCGGACGTCTACCGCATCGATCACTACCTCGGTAAAGAGACCGTCCAGAACATCCTGGCCTTTCGCTTCGGCAACGGCATTTTTGAGCCGCTCTGGAATCGCCGCTATGTGAATCACGTGCAGATCACCGCCGCTGAATCCATCGGCGTGGAAGGCCGCGGTGCTTACTACCAGGAAGCCGGCGCGCTGGCCGATATGATCCAGAACCATCTGCTGCAGGTAATGGCCACCATCGCCATGGAACCCAGCGCCAGTTTCCGCGCCACCTCCGTGCGCGATGAGCGTTCCAAGCTGCTGCGCTCCATCCACCCCATGACCCCCGACGAGATCCGCCAGAATACCGTGCCCGGCCAGTATGGCCCCGCGCGCATCGGAGGCCAGGATCTGCCTGGCTTCCGGCAGGAGACCGGCGTGGACCCGCAGTCACAAACCGATACCTACGCGGCGGCCACCTTCTTTATCGAAAACTGGCGATGGGCGGGCGTGCCTTTCTATGTGCGCACGGGCAAGCGGCTGCCCAAGCGGGTTACCGAAATCGCCATCGAGTTCAACCGCGCTCCGCTGGCCATCTTCGAGGACCATGGCGGCGAGGGCAACGCGCCCAACCTGCTGATCGTGCGCATCCAGCCGGAGGAGGGCATCTCGCTCAAGTTCCTTTCCAAGCGGCCCGGCGCCGGCATGACTCTGCGTCCCGTATCGATGGATTTCAACTACGGTTCCAGCTTTGGCGAGCGCTCGCCCTCGGCGTATGAAACCCTGCTGCTGGACGCCATCATCGGCGACGCCACGTTGTACACCCGCCAGGATATGGTAGAGGCCAGTTGGGCGGTGGTGGAACCGATTCAAAACGTCTGGCGGCAGACCAAATTCGACTTCCCGAACTACGCCGCCGGCACCTGGGGACCGGCCGCTTCCGACGAAATGCTGGCCCGCCGCGGCCACGTGTGGAGGAAACCGTAATGAGCGCCGTTTTGGCTCCCGATCGCATTCTGAAGGAACTGGCGGACCTCTGGGTTTCGCTCGGCAAACAAGGCGATGCGGAACACGGCGTAGGCGTGCTGCGCGCCTGCTCCATGACCCTGGTGGTGCTGGCGGAGGAATCCGACGACGCTTCGGCGCTGGGCGAAACGCTGGCTGCGCTGATGCCCGAGCATCCCGCCCGTACCATGGTGGTCCGGCTGCAGGGCGGCGGTGAACGCGTGCTGGGCGACCGCGTGTATGCGCAATGCTGGATGCCCTTTGGGCAGCGCCGCCAGATCTGCTGCGAACAGGTGGAAATCACCGCCAGCGACGCCGCCCTGGGCGACTTGCCTTCGGTGGTGCTGCCGCTGGCCGTCCCCGATCTGCCGCTCATCGTATGGTGCCGCAGCGCCAGGCTGCTGGCCATGCCCGACTTCCACGACATCGCCGCCATGGCCGGGAAAGTGGTGATCGACAGCGCGGAGATGCCCGACGGCCTTGCGGCTCTGCGCAAGCTGGCTGGTGCGGCAGAGCGAAACGTGCTGCTCGGCGACCTGGCCTGGACGCGCTTGACGCGCTGGCGCGAGATGCTCTCCCAGGTATTCGAAAACCGTGCCTATCTCGATCAACTGCCGGGCGTGCAAAACGTTCGCGTAAGCTTCGGCGCCAAGCTCGAAACCAGCGCATGGTACATGGCGGCGTGGCTGCAGAATGCGCTGGCGCAGGCGGGTGTGCATCCCAAGGTGGCCGTGGAAGGGACCCCGGGCAGCACCGAACCGCTGCGCGTGGAACTGACCGGAACGGCCCTCGCGGTGGAATTGATTCGCGAGGCCAACCGCCTGGTGGTGACGGTGAATGGCTTGTCCCATTGCACCAGCCTGACCGAACCCAACGACTATCTGCTGATGCGCGAGGAGCTGAGCATCGTGCACCACGACCCGGTTTTCGAAGCCGCGCTGGCGACCGCGGCGGGGCTGGTGTAAATGAATCGTTACCGGTCGGCGATCGCGTTCAGATGGCGGCGGAGACTGCGCTCGACTTCCGGCTTGCTGCCAAACGCCGGCTGATTGCTGACGATCAAGCCATGCGGGCTGTCTCGCCCCAGCGCCCGCGAATGCAACCCAATTGAGCCTGTGGGTCCCATTCTCCCCGTTGTGCACTGCTGCCGGCGAGGTTCAACGGTAGGCGCGAATCACATTTCAGCTTGCCCGCAGCGCGATCGATGGGTCGATCTGCGAGGCCCGCCGCGCGGGGAAGTAGCCGGCGATGGCGGCAACCGCCGTTAGCACCACGAGCGCTCCGGCGAACGTAAGCGGATCCCGGTAGGTCACCCCGAAGAGCAGCCCGCCGAATTCGCGCGCCAGCAGCAGCGAGGCGCCCGCTCCCAGCAACATGCCGATGGCCGCCAGTCCCAGCGTGCCGGCCACCATCCCCGCCTGCAGCCGGCCCGCGGGTGCGCCCAGCGCCATGCGGATGCCGATTTCCTGCGTCCGCTGGCTGACCGAATACGACACCACCGCGTAAATCCCCAGCGAGGCCAGAATGAGTGCAAATGCGGCGAAGCCCCCGAGCAGCATCACCACGAACCGCCGCGGTGAGACGGCTTTATCTACCAGCGCCTGGATGGTACGGAAATCCGAGCCGGGCATGTTGGGCGCGATGGGCTTAATGGAGGCGCGGATGGCGGGCGCCAGTTCGGCGGGCGGAAGCCTGGTGCGGACCACCAGATCCACGGAGGCGAAATCGCGGCACTGCCGGATGGGCAGGTACATCTCCATGCCGGAACCCTGCTCCAAGGCCAGATGCCGTACATCGCCGACAACGCCGACAACCCGGCGCTCTCCGCAGTCGACAAAGACCTTGCCGATCGCCGTGTCTCCGGGAAACAGAGTGCGCGCCATGGTCTCGTTGATCATCATCACCGCGGCGCTTTCCGGCCCATCGCGTTCGTCGAAATCGCGGCCTTCGCGCAGCGGGATGCCCATGGCGTGGAGGTAGCCGTCGCTCACCACCCGCACGAACGCGTTCGGATACTTCCCGGGCGGGTAGACCTGGCCCTTTACGCCCGCGCCCCAAGCGCGGTTGCGGCCAAGTGGTAGCGCATCGCTCAAACCGGCGGCCTCCACGCCCGGAACGGCGCGCGCGCGCCGCAGCACATCGGCGAAATATGCCGGGATCGCGTTGTTGGGCATGTTCGGGTCGGGATCCACGCGCATGGCGGCGGCGTGCTCCGGGCGGAAGCCCAGATCGACATCGAGCACCCGCAGAAAGCTGCGCACCAGCAGCCCGGCGCTCACCAGCAGCACGCAGGCAAACGCGATTTCGGAAACTACCAGAGCGCTGCGCAGCGAAGCCCGCGCGCGGCCGGCGGTGGAACTGCGGGTGGTGTCCTTCAGGGCATCGTGCAGCGTCGCCGACGGCAGATGCACGGCGGGCGCCAGTCCGAAAATCACGCCCGTCAGGACGGACGCCAGCAGCGTAAAGCCCAGGGCCAGCGGGTCCATCCGCACATCGTCCAACAGCGGAATGCTGACCCCTTGCAGGTGCGTGAGAATGCGCGTGCCGCCCGCCGCCAGGACCACCCCCAGCGCGGCGCCCGAGCACGAAAGCGTCACGCCTTCGGTGAGCATCTGGCGGACCAGCCGCCGCCGCCCGGCGCCTAAAGCCGCGCGAATCGCAATCTCCTTCTGCCGCGCCGCGGTTCGCGCCAGCAGCAGGTTCGACAGGTTGGCGCACACAATCAGCATCACCATCGCCACGGCGCACTCCAGCACCGTCAATGCCAGCCGCAGCCGTCCGCTCACATGGTCCGCCAGCGGAACCAGGTGGCCTTCAAAGGCGTTATCCCGCGGATGCGCCTTGGTCATCCGGTCCGCCAGGATTTTCAGCTCGGCGCGTGCCTGGCCAGCGCTCACGCCCGGTTTGAGCCGCCCGATGATCGCCAAGGTATTGCCCCAACGGTTGGTTTCCGGGCTGAGCGCGAAGGGGAAATACAAGTCGAAATGGCTGCCGGGAGCGAAGACCGAGGCGAAATCGAAAGAAGCCGGCAGCACTCCCACCACCGTGTACGGCTCGTTATTCAGGATCAGGGCGCGGCCCACGATTCCGGGGTCGGAGGCGAACTGCCTCTCCCATATGCCGTGGCCCAGCAGCACCGCCTTCGGACCGTGCCATTTGCATTCCTCGGCGTTGAACAGCCGGCCGATCTGCGGCTCGACCCCCAGCAACGAAAAGAAATTCTGGGAGACCGGCACGCCGCTGAGCCGCTCGGGCTCTCCGTGGCCGGTGAGCAGGTTGTCGCCCACCCCGTAAAAGGCGAAGTAGGCCGCCAGGTCGGAAAAGGACTGGTTCTGGGCGCGCATGTCCAGCAGGTAGTCCACCTGGGTGGTCGCCCCCGAAAGCCCGCCGGTATCGAAGTTCGAGATCCATACCAGCCGCTCAGGGTCGTGGAACGGCAGCGGACGCAGCAGGATCGCGTTGACCACGCTAAACACCGTGGTGCTGGCGCCGATTCCCAGCCCGATGATCAAAATGGCAAACGTGGTGAAGCCGGCATCCCGGCGCAGCATGCGGAGCGTGTACTGCAGGTCCTGGCCAAAGCTCTCGAAGGCGCGCGACCAGCCCGAGGGATTCAGGTTCATATTGGTTATACTGCCCAACGGCGCAAAAGTTACGTAGGAATGTGTGAAGACCCTCTCTCTCGCTCGCCATCGGCGGGCTCCGCGCCTGGCGCCCTCGCGGAAAAGCCGGTTCGTCCCCCTGTCAAGCCTGCTCGCTCCAAAAAGACCCGTGCCATACTGGGTGCTTCGTTGGAAATCCATGTTTTCCTACTCCGGCAACGATCTGTATTGCGAGGACGCCCCCCTGGCGGATGTGGCGGCGCAGGTAGGGACCCCGGCCTATGTCTACTCCAGCCATTCCATCCTGGCCAACTACCGGGCTTACGATGAGGCTTTCGGCGCCCTGCCGCACACCGTCTGTTACGCCGTGAAGGCCAACTCGACGCTGGGCGTGCTGGGGCTGCTGGCGCGGGCCGGCGCGGGCTTCGATATCGTTTCGGGCGGCGAGTTGTTCCGCGTGCTGCGCGCGGGCGGCGACCCGGCGCGGGTGGTCTTTTCGGGCGTCGGAAAAACCGCCCGCGAGGTGGAATTCGCACTGGCGAGCGGCATTCACAGCTTCAACTGCGAATCGGAAGCCGAACTGGCGCTGGTGGATTCCCTGGCCGCACGCCTGGGAGTGAAGGCGGGCTTCTCCATTCGCGTGAATCCGCATGTCGACGCCGCCACCCACCCTTATATTTCGACCGGCCTCAGCCAGCACAAGTTCGGCATTGAGATCGGCGAAGCGGCCGCCGTCTACGAGCGCTCGCGCCGTTTCCACAACCTGGCGGCCGAAGGCGTGAGCTGCCACATCGGTTCGCAGATGATCGATCCCAGCCCCATTCTGGAATCCGTGGATAAGGTGCTGGCGCTGGCCGCGGAATTGCGAGCCGCCGGCCACCCCATCTCCCACGTGGACTTGGGCGGCGGCTTGGGCATCGCCTACCGCGTCGGGGAAAAGCCCCCCGCCATCCGCGCCTTTGTCGAGAGCCTCAACGGGCGGCTCGAGGCCAGCCGCTTGCACACCATGGTAGAGCCGGGGCGATCCATCGTCGGGCCGGCCGGCGTGTTGCTGGCGCGCGTTCTCTACCGCAAGCGCAACGGCGCCAAGGAATTCGTGGTGGTGGACGCCGCTATGAACGACCTCATCCGGCCGTCGCTCTACAAAGCCCACCACGAGATCATCCCGGTGCGCCGCAACACCCTGCCGCCAGTGACAGCCGACGTGGTGGGACCGGTCTGCGAAACGGGCGATTTCCTGGCCCGCGACCGCCACATGGCCAACGTCATGCCCGGCGATTACCTCGCCGTGTGTGCCGCCGGAGCCTACGGTTTCGTGCTCTCGTCGAACTACAACTCGCGCCCGCGCGCCCCCGAAGTGCTGGTGGAAGGCGCGAGTTGGCGCATGATCCGCCGCCGCGAGACGTATGAAGACCTGGTGCGCGGAGAAGAGGTCTGAGGCGCTGCCCCGGCTGCGCCTTCCCGCATTCCCACCCCCTCTGCCCCCGCTCCGGGGTTGATATAGTATCCTCAGTAACCCGGCTGCCAGCCTGGGGGGAAACACATGCTTCGCTCGAAAGGATTCCGGATCTGCGCGGCCGTGGCCGTGGCGGCGTGTTGGGCGATTGCTCAGGACGGGGAACCGGCCGGCGGGCGCGGAGGGCGTAGCGGGCGCGGCGGAGGCACGCGCGACTTCCTGGGACTCGGGCCGGCGCCCGATGCAGCCGCCGCTGCCCGCGGCGAAAAGATCTATGCGCCCAACTGTGCCTTCTGCCACGGCGAAAAGGCCCGCGGCGGCGAGGGACCTAATCTGATTCGCTCGGCCGTGGTGCTGGATGACGAAAAGGGCGAGTTGATCGCCCCAACCATCCGCAAGGGGCGTCCCGATCAGGGCATGCCTGCATTCCCGAACTTCAGCGATGCCGAACTGCACGACCTGGCTCAATACCTCCACTTACAGGTGGAGTTAGTGGCCAATCGCGGCCTCTACAAACGGCTCAATATCGTCACCGGAAACGCCGCCGCCGGCGAAGCGTATTTTAACGGCGCCGGCGGCTGTAAGTCGTGCCACTCGCCAACTGGCGACCTGGCGCATATCGGAAGCCGCTACCAGCCCGATCAGTTACAATCGCGCTTCGTCTGGCCCGGTGGCGGCCGCGGCGCGCACGCCCAGAAGGTCGCAGTTACTCTCACCAATGGGCAAACCGTTACCGGCACCCTCCGCCACATCGACGATTTCGATATCTCACTTACTGACGCCGCCGGTAACTATCGCTCCTGGCCGCGGCAGGCGGTGAAAGTCGAAATCGAGGACCGCCTGGAGGGCCACCGCAAACTGCTCGACAAGTACACCGATCGGGATATGCACGATCTGACGGCTTACCTGGTGACTTTAAAATGAGAACCCTCGGTCTATGTACCCTGGCTGCCTGGTGTGCGGCCGTTCCCTGTTACGGGCAGGGGTTGGACCCGGCGGCGCTGCTTCGGCTGGCCACCGATACCTGGCCTACTTACAATGGCGATTACTCCGGACGCCGCTTCAGCCCGCTTACCGAAATCAACGCCTCCAATATCGGCGGCCTGGCGCTGGCCTGGTTTTATCGCATCTCCTCGGTCGGCCCGCAGCGCGGTGTGGGCAACCCCACCATTAAGTCCACGCCCTTGATGGTCAACGGCGTCTTATACTTCACCATTCCCGATCACGTCTGGGCCGTCGACGCGCGCAACGGCGAAGAGATCTGGCACTACGGCTGGCAGGACAAAGGCGGGCACCTGGTGGGCAATCGCGGTTTGGGAATGTATCGCGACTGGCTGTATTTCATGACCCCGGATTGCTGGTTCGTCTCCCTGAACGCCAAGGACGGCAAGGAGCGCTGGCGGCGCAAGGTGGCGGACGAAAAGATGCAGTATTTCTGCACCATGAGCCCCCTGGTGGTGAAGAACCGCGTGCTGGTGGGAGTGGGCGGTGACGCCATGGACGTGCCCGGCTTTCTGGAGGCCCGCGATCCCGAAACCGGCGAGGTCGACTGGCGCTGGAACACCACCCCGCGCAAGGGTGAACCCGGCTCGGAGACCTGGCCCAATCCGCAAGCCATGGAACACGGCGGCGGCATGACCTGGATGCCCGGCACTTACGATCCCGAACTGAATCTGATTTACTGGGGTACCGGGAATCCCAATCCGGTCTTCGCCGGCCAGGGGCGCAAAGGCGCCAACCTCTGGACGGCGTCGATTGTCGCTCTGGATGCAGACACCGGCAAACTGGTCTGGTATCATCAGCCCTCGCCTCACGATACCCACGATTGGGACAACGTGGAGACCCCCGTCCTGATCGATGCCAATTACCAGGGCAAGCCGCGAAAGTTACTGGCGCAGGCCGCCCGCAATGGCATTTACACCCTGCTCGACCGCACCAATGGCGAGGACTTAGTAACTAAGGGCTATGTGGGCGTCGATTGGATGAAGGGTCTTGATGCGAAAGGCCAGCCCATTCCCGACCCGGCCAAGGAACCTAAGGTGGATGGTTCGCTGGTCAATACGCCCGGCGGTGGTGGAACCAATTGGCCGCCGCCCAGTTTCGATCCGCAGACAGGTCTATTCTACGTCAATGCCAAGCAGGGTTACAGCGTCACTTACCTAACCGATGACGATCCGGAGCCGCAGGGATACGGCGGCGGCGGTGGTGGCGGCCTTTCCGAGCCCATCCTGGAGGCGTTGGATTATCAGACCGGCAACGTCGCTTGGAAGCACCAATACCCCAGCGGCGGTTTCGGCAATGCCTTTCCGGGGATTCTGACCACTGCCGGAAAATTGCTGTTCACCGGCGATTCCTCGGGCAACCTGTTGGCCTACGATCCCGCGGATGGGCGCATTCTGTGGCACTTCCGTACCGTTTCGATGGTTAGTAACGGCCCGACCACTTACTTGCTGAACGGCAGCCAGTATCTGGTGGTGGGCGCCGGAGACACTCTGTTTGCTTTCAAGCTGCTGGAGAAAGGACGATGATGCGTATGACCAGGAGGGAGATGATTGGCGCCGCGGCGGCCTTGTTGCCGCTGGCCGGCGCCCGGGCGGATGCCGCCCAATTGCACAATATGGGCGGTGCCCCGGCAGGCTTTCCGGCGCATTCGCGAGCCGCCCGCGCGTCCGGACAACCCTTCGATTTCGTCGGCCACTGCCACGATCTGGGCTTCGGTGTGGTGGAGACGCGCCTTTCCTCCACCGAACCGGACGCCATTCGCCAGTTCCGGGACCGCCTGGAAAGCTACCACATGCGGGCCATCATCGATGCTCCGCTGCCCCGCTCCGACAGCGATCTGCCAGCCTACGAGCGCGTCGTCAAAGCCGCCAAAGAAGCCGGCGTCGTTTCCATGCACACCGCCATGACCCAGCGGCGCTACGAGCAGTTCGACACCCTGGAGGCCTTCCACAAGGATTTCGAGCGCTGCCAGGCCACCATTGCGCGCGCCGAACCGGTGCTGCGCAAATATTCCATGCGGCTGGGAATCGAGAACCACAAAGGCTGGCGTTCGGCCGAGCAGGCCGCCTGGCTGCACCGCCTTTCCAGCGAGTGGGTGGGCGTGCATTTCGATTTCGGCAATAACGTCTCGCTGTGTGAAGATCCCTCGGAAACCCTGCACAATCTGCTGCCGTTCATAGTAGCCTGCCACCTGAAGGACATGGCCGTGGAGCCGTATGAAGACGGCTTCCTGCTTTCCGAGGTGCCCCTGGGCGAGGGTTTTTTGGACATTCCGGGTATGGTGGCGGCTATCCAGGCGAAGAACCCGAACACCCCGTTCGACCTCGAAATGATCACTCGCGATCCACTGAAGATTCCCGTCTTCACCGACAAATACTGGGTGACTTTCGACGATCCTTCCAGCCCCTTGCCCGGCCGCGACCTGGCGCACACCCTGGAACTGGTCCGCAAGCATCCGCCCAAGGCCCCTCTGCCCCATACCACCGGCTTGACCATGCCAGCCTATCTGAAACTGGAAGACGATTGCGTCGCCAAGTCGATTGACTATGCGCGGCAGTATCTGAACCTATAGACCGGAGGTCGGATGAACCTATAGACCGGAGGTAGGCTGAACCTGTAGACCGGAAGTCGCCGCGCGCGTGCCCGCTCGGGATCCCGGCAGGGGCCACCCGCCCCAAATCGCCTAGCTCGCCTCTTTGATGGGAATGACCCGTTCCGGCCTTCGGGCCGGTTGGGCGGGGCGATTGGCTGCCTCCATCGTCAGTAATCGTTCGACCAATGCCGTGTACAAAAGGGTGGCCGCTCGCAATTGTTTCACCTCCTCGTGGATCTCATTGAGAAGGCGGTTGGTTTCATCTCTGGTGCTGCGTTTCCTGTAGACTACCATTACCCTGAACCTCACGCTCCAAGTATTGCCGCGCACTCAAATTGTCACATGAAATACCGCCGTCCAAAATACTATCCAAAGGTACGATAGTAATGGCTAGCCGCAGAGTGGAACTGATAGAACCGTCAACTGGTTATCGCTAATCCGATGATTAACTATGGTCAATCCAATCTGCGGTCCCGGCAAGCCGGCGTTTGGCTGCCCGGGGACTTCTCCTGGCCGGTACGTCAATCCCCGGCTAACGGCGCAGCACTGCGCGGTGCGGATCGAGGCTAACCTTTAGGGGGATTTGGCCCACTGGAACGGTGAAGTGTACCGGATCGCTGGAGGAACGAATCCAGCGCGCCATAGTGTTGCCGCGCGCGAGTTGAATCACCACCGGAACCAGCGCCCGGAAATCGTCATCCACGCCGCTCTGGGTCAAAGTGCCGGCCAGTTTCAGGGCGGGCGCCTTCCCGGCGATCGTGTAAGTCAGTTTCAGAGCCGGAATGCCGGTGCCGTAAACCCACTGGTCGAAGAACGTCTCCAGGTGCGGGTCATCGGATTTGGGCGGCAGGAATCCGGCGGCCAACTCCTGGAACTGTTCGGTGGAAATGGTCCGGTGGTCGTAGCGTTTGGCGATCTCCGCCAGCAGCGCCAGAAACCGCTCGTCGCCCATCCGCCGGCGCAGCATGTGAAGAATCCAGGTACCCTTGCCATAAGTAATGGCGTGCCAGGCGCGCGGCTCGACCGAATTTTCCAGGCGCGGCCCTAAAACGATCGGCCCGGCCGAATCGACCGTCTTCCCCGATTCGCCGGTGGCCAGCAGTTGCGAGCGGTAGGAATCCAGCATCATTTCCGCGATGCGCTCGCCCTTGGTCTTCTCCAGAAAGAGCAGCGCCGAGTAATTGGCCAGCGATTCCATCAGCCAGTTGTCGCGGTACGTGGCGGCGGCAACCCGGTTGCCCCACCATTGATGCGCCACCTCGTGAGCCTGGAGCAGATCGGCAAAAAAGATCTCCTGCGTGGCGTTAATGCTGGCGGCGCGGGTCGGATTGCGCAGGTACGAGAGCGTCGATAGGTATAGCAGGCCGGGAAAGCCCTGCCCGAAAGTGCCCGGAATCGGCGAAACCGTGAGGTAGGGGAGCGCCGGCGGTCCGAACCGGGCGATCATGAACTCCATCGAGGCGGCTACATCGTTGGCCAAGCCTTCGAGGCGCGCCAGTGGGTCCGGAGGCAGCGGTTGCACGGCCTGGGAAATATCCGGCGGACGGCGCCGTGGCACGGGCGGCGGAACCGGCGCCGGCACGGTGGGCCCCGGCTGCAATGCCTGTTCCAGGGTCCGGTTGGCGCACACATCCACCACGTAGCCGTTGTGCTCGATGCGTGCGTGCTTATAATTGCCCAGGTTGAAGCCCGCCATGCGAATGGTGGCTGAAGTCCGGCGCCGGATGATGCGGGTGTCGCCTTCGATGCGGTCTTCCACCAGGTCGCCGGCGCTGACCAGGTCCAGATCCTTGGGCACCCGGAACAGCAGGTCGAAGGTGGCATACTGCACCCCGTGCGTGGGATACCAGTTGCCGCGCGCGGCCACGAAAAAGACGCGGTCCCCGGCATCTTCAATCACCTTGCCGGAGTGGTGGAATTCAAACTCGTACTGCCGGCCGGCACGCAGCGGCTCGGGGGGCAGCACCAGGAACAGATGATTGCCGCCGCGCGTGAGGTTGGCGCGCAACGATTCGGAATCGAAAACCTCCGCGGGCTGGCCGTCCACGCTGGCCGCCGAAACCGCCATCTGGCTGGCGATTTCGAACGGCGCCACGGTGATCCCATCCACCAGCGGCCTCACCTTCACGCGCGTCACGCAATTCAGCGTAAGGTCCGGCGCCAGGGTGGTTTCGATACGGAAATCGCTTAAGACCATTCGCAACCCGGAGGGCGCCGCCACGCCGCGAAACGATCGCGCCACGAAACTCACCCAGGTGTCGAAGTACATGTGGCCATCGCGGTTGCTCACCTGTCCGCCCACAATCTGCTCGGGAGCCTGGGGATCGTACAGCAGATCGAAATTTCCGTCTTTGACGCCGTTGAAAACGCCCACCATCATGCCGGGAGCGAAACCGGGGCTGCCAAGCAGGTCCAGCGTAAGCCGCGTCTGGTAGCTGGTGCCCACGTTGCGGAGCACCGAATCCCATTGCTCGGCCATGGCGGCGCCGAGTTCGGGGGTGGGCCGATTGGCCGGGCTGGCGGGCATCTGGGCCTTGAGTGCCGCGTAATCGTCGCCCGTGAAAAACAGCAGCACCGAGCGAAAATGCTCGTCCAGGTTAGGGCTGCCGGTGTAACTGGCCAGCGAACTGCGCTCAGCCCGGTTGGGCGGCATCAGGATCACCTCGCCGTCACCGCCCTCTACATCCGCGGTGAAGATGGCCGCGTAGCGCCGCCCTGCCACAGGCTTGCTGAAGATCAGATGGCCATCGGTGAGGTAGATGCTGATATCTTCCTTCTCCAGCCGCAGGTCGCGCACCCGGTAGCACTCCTGCGGGTCGAGGGTATTCTCGCGGATTTGCCGGGCTAGATCGTCCGCCCGGCCGCCGCCTATCGCCGGTGCGCAGCACCCCACCGCCAGCAACAGCGCCAGCCAACCGGGTAGATGGCAATCCAGCATGATACGAGGCCTCGGAGAGTCTACCTGTCATAGTAGAACAACTGAGGAGCCGCGGGGGAAAGGAGAGCGCTACGGCCGCGCCGGGCCTCTACGGGCGCTACCAGCAGACGGTGATGGTGATGGCCTTGGCCGCCGGGGACTTTCGCCTTGACAACCACGCCCGGCCTGCGGCACTGGGTCTGTACACCCTGAGGGCGGCCATCCATCGCGGGCCGCGAGCGACCTATCCACGGGCTGGGTGCGGTTAGCCGGTTGGACAGCGATTTGCCCGCGATGGCCCCCGGATCGACAGCGCTCCACTGCCTCCCTGCTAAAATAGACCCAAAATGATTCAAACTCTGTTCGGTTCCGTCGAGCAAGAGCCGACTCTGCTGGAGAAACTGAAGAGCGGCGTGCAGAAGACCCGCGCCGGCTTGGTTTCGGCTCTCGAGGATGCCTTGCAGGGGCGCAAGGAGATCGACGCCGATCTTTTGGACGAACTGGAATTTACGCTCATTTCCGCCGATGTGGGGGTGAAGACCACCGAAGAGATTCTGGACCGCATCCGGCAGCGTGTAGAACGCCACCAACTTTCGGACGCTGCCCAATTACGCGGATTGATTCGCGAGCACCTGCTGGAAATCCTGGAGGCCAGCGAGCGCGCTCCGGCGCGGGTGGCCGAACCGCCAGCGGTGATCCTGGTGGTGGGAGTGAACGGATCGGGCAAGACCACCACCATCGGCAAACTCGCCGAGCGGTTTCGCGGAGAGCAGCGTACGGCACTGCTCTGCGCGGCCGATACTTTTCGCGCAGCCGCCATCGAGCAGCTCGAAATCTGGGGGCAGCGCACCAGCACGCCGGTGGTGCGGCAGGGTCCTGGCAGCGACCCCAGCGCGGTGCTCTTCGATGCCCTGAATGCGGCCCGCGCGCGCAAGGTGGATTACGTGATCGTGGATACCGCCGGGCGCCTGCAGACCCGCGAAAACCTGATGGCCGAGTTGCAAAAGATGACCCGTACGGCCAAAAAGGTGATCCCCGAGGCGCCCCACGAAGTCCTGCTGGTGCTGGACGCCACCACCGGGCAGAACGGCTTGGAGCAGGCGCGCAAGTTCACCGAAACTTCGGGCGTCACCGGCATCGTTCTCACCAAACTGGATGGCACCGCCAAGGGCGGCATCGTGGTGGCGATTGCACGCGAGCTGAACCTGCCCATCCGCTACGTGGGGGTGGGGGAAAAGGCCGAAGACCTGCTGCCGTTCGACCCCGAAAGGTTCATCGAGTCGCTCTTCGAAAAATGAATCCTGCCCACATGCGCGAAGCCCTGGACCTGGCGCGTCAAGGGCGTGGTCTGGCCAGTCCTAACCCTATGGTCGGGGCGGTGCTGGTGCGCGAGGGCGAGGTGGTGGGGCGCGGTTTCCATACTTACGGCGGAGTGCGGCATGCCGAAATCATCGCCCTGGACGAAGCCGGCGAGAAGGCGCGCGGCGCTACCCTGTATCTCAACCTGGAACCTTGCGCGCACCAGGGGCGCACGCCGCCCTGCGCGGATGCGTTGATTCGCGCGGGCGTAGCGCGGGTGGTGGCGCCGATGGAGGACCCTAATCCCCAAGTGGCCGGGGAAGGCTTCCGCAAACTGCGTGCCGCCGGCGTGGAGGTCTGCCTGGCCGGCGATTTCGCCGCCGAAGCCGCCAAGCTGAACGAGCCGTTTCTGTACTTCATGCGCACGGGCCTTCCGCTGGTAACGCTGAAGACCGCCATCACCCTGGACGGGAAGATTTCCGCGCCCGACGATAACCGCGGATGGATCACCAGCGAGCGCGCCCGCGCCCACGTGCAGGAACTGCGCCACGATCACGACGCCATTTTGACTGGCATCGGCACCGTGCTGGCCGACGATTGCCTGCTGACTGACCGCACCGGTTTCGCGCGCTCGCGTCCGCTGCTGCGGATCGTGATGGATTCGCAACTGCGCCTGCCGCTCGATTCCAAGATGGCCCGCAGCGCGGCGGGCGACCTGCTGGTGGTGACCACTTCGGCGGCTTCGGCCGAGCGGCGCAAGCTGCTGGAGGGCCGCGGCATCCAGCTTGCGGTGATGGATGGTCCCGGCGGGCGCGCCGACCTGCGCGGGGTGGTCCAATGGCTGGGGCGGCACCGCTATCTCTCGCTGATGATTGAGGCCGGCAGCAAGCTGAACTGGAGCGCGCTCGAAACCTGCTCGGTGGATCGCATTTTTTTCTACTACGGCCCCAAGATTCTGGGTGGCCTGGAGGCTTTGCCGCTGGCGGGCGGGATCGGGCGGCGGCGCCGGTCGGATGCCATCCGCGTGCATGGGATCAGGATTCATTCCATCCCGCCGGACGAATTCGCCGTGGAAGGATACCTGGATGTTCACGGGAATCATTGAAGAACTGGGCACGGTAGAGGCGCTGGCGGCCCGCGCGGCCGGTTCCCGGTTGACGGTGCGCTGCGCGACCGTGCGGACCGACCTGGCGGAGGGCGCCAGCATCGCGGTGAACGGCGTATGCCTGACGGCGCTGGACCTGCGCGGCGATTCGTTCTCAGCGGACCTCGCGCCGGAGACGCTAAGCCGCAGCAATCTGGGTGCGTTGCGCGCGGGGTCGCGGGTGAACCTGGAACGGCCGCTTTCGCCCAGCGGCCGGCTGAATGGCCATATCGTGCAGGGGCATGTGGACGGAGTGGGCGAGTTTCTGTCGCTGGACGCGCTGGGCGCGGACAACTGGTGGCTGCGCATTCGCGTGCCGGCCGAGTTGGACGCGTTCCTGGTGTATAAGGGGTCGATTGCCATCGATGGCATCAGCCTGACGATCGCGGCGCTCGAAGGCGACGTGCTGTCGGTGACCATCATTCCGCATACGTATCGCAACACCACGCTGGGCGGCTATCGCCCCGGCGCGCGGGTCAACCTGGAGTGTGACATCCTGGCGAAGCATGTGGAGAAATTGCTGCGCAAGCTGGATGTGAAAGCCGGGCTGACGGTGGAGAAGCTGCGCGAAAACGGCTACTAAGCGTCTCGGAGCCGCGAACGTGACGGAGCGCAATCTCGGACGGAGTGGGCAACTCCCCGACCCTTGCACCCCCAGTCAGTGGGCGTTGGGATAATAGCCCAGGCGGGCGTGGACCTGGTAACTTCCAGGCGGCTCAGTTACAACCTCCACCCGCACCCTCCGATAACTTCCGTCAAGCGCGCGGTTGCTGGAGTCATACCGTAGCACGTACTGAACCTGGTTGGCGATGCCGGTGGCGATTGCCGCTGCTTGGCCGGCGTCCCCACCGAAGAACTCATAACCGCCGCTCTGCCCGGCCAAGTCGCGCAACCAGGGAGTCTCGCGCCGCGGACGAGTGTCCAGCGATGCCAGCGTAATCGCCCATAATGGCGCCGAGGCGGCCGATGCGGCGTCACGCAAGGACCCAGGCGAGATGGAACTGGAATTATCGGCTCCGTCCGAGATCACCACCATCATCCTGTCGGGATATCGCGCACTGTTCCACTCGTCCGCCTTCAGAATCGCATCGCGCAGCGAGGTTCCCCCTCGCGGCCGATCCTGGTGTAGCCGATTCAGAATCAGCGCGGGGTCGTTTGGGAAAATGCCGGCCATGTCAACGGCGTCGTTGAAGGGGAACAGGACGAATTCGTCGGCGGGATTAGCCGATTGGACAAATTGAGTAATGGCAGCGTCGACTAGCGCCTGCTTGTCTCGCATGCTGCCGCTCTGATCGACGATGATCTCCACCGAAAGCGGAGAATTTTCGGCGGAAACCATCGCGATCCGCTGCTCGACGCCATCTTCGAAAACCCGGAAATTTTGCTTCGTCAGCCCCGCGACGTAACGATTCTCGGAGTCCTGGACGGTCACCGGCAGCACCACAGGCGCGGGCGTTTGGGGCGCGGCTGCTGCGGGTGCCGGCTCGGGCGAGGCCGGCCTCTGAGGCGCCACCGTCGCTTGCGCTGCGGGGATTGCCGGCGTCCGGGGTGCGGCGATCTGCGCCGGCTGGGGCGCCGCTAATGCGATGGCGCGGGGCGTCCGGCCCATGACCCCTGCCAGCACGGCAACCATTCCGATGGCCGCCAACAGCCGGCCCCTGCCCGGCCCTGTTTCGGGTCCGCGGTTTCGGTCCAACAGCCGGTCTACGCGCCGGGCGAACTGCGACCGGTTGCCCGCCATTCCAGCGGCCGCCCACGATCCGCCCGCTCCCCCCGAAAGCTCTACGACTCGCAGCAGGCATGCCGCGTAACTGCGCGCGTCTGCCGCACTCTCCAACACGAAATCGTCGCAAGCCAGCTCGCGCTCAAAGTGGATCTGCCGCGCGATCCAGTGCACCACCGGATGGAACGGCAGTAGCGCTTCGATGGCGCGCGCCGCCAGCAGCGCATAATCGTCCCACCGCGCCAGGTGAGCCACCTCATGCAGCCCGATCTGAACCAACTGTTCCGCGGTCAGCTCGGTGAAGAACGGCTCGGGAATCAGGATGGCTGGCCGTCCAAGCCCCGCCAACACCGGCGTGCCGATGTTCGCCGAGCGCAGCACTGCGGCCCGGCGGCCCACCCCACGGCCTGCGAGCGATTCGTCGATCCGTTTTTGGAGTTCTTCCGGCGCGGGAACCGCTTCGGACTTGCGCCGCTCCAGCAACAGGCAACTCGTCAGCAGCCGGAGAAGCATCAGGCCCGTTACCACCGCCCACGCCGCCAGAACCCACCGCGACCAGGCCCCCACCGTAAGCACCAGCGGGAACGGCAACCGGAAGCCGGGGAGAGGATCAGGCGCCCGCCGCAGGTCCGCCGGAGCCGTGGTCGGGAGCGATGCCGCCGCCGTGGCCCGCGCGAGCGAGGCGCGATGGCCTGCGGAGTCCGCCTGTACGGGCGGATGGACCTGCAGATATCCCAGCGGCAGAAGGAACACCGCGACCAGCGCGCTCCACCATACCGCATACCGCGCCGCCGCCCCCAAAGTGCCCCGCGGAGCGAGCCGTAGCCCGGCCCAGACCGCGGCTGCCAGCAGGGCGCTCACAATTGCCCCGTTCGCCAGCGCACCTAGAATCGCGTTGGTCATTCTCCCTCCTCCACTCGCTTCCGCAAGCGGGCCAGTTCCTGGTTGCCGATTCTCTTGGTTTCCACAAGATTGAGCAGCAGCAGTTCGGGCGAATCGTCGAAAAATCGCCTCAGCAGATGACGGATGGCGTTCTCACGGGCGGTATCCCGCCCCACTGCCGGCTTGTACGCAAACGCCCGGCCTTGTTTGCTGTGAAGCAGATAGCCCTTGTTCTCCAGGATGCGCAGCGTTGTCAGCACCGTGGAATAGGCCAGTGGCGGATCGCCCGCGATCCCTTCCACCACCTCGGCAACGGTCGCTACGCCCTTCTTCCACAGCACCTCCATCAGGCGCAGTTCGGCGTCCGTGAGACCGGGGGATTTTGCGCGCGGCATTTCCCGCTCCTTCTATTAAGAAATTAATAGTAGGATACGGCGACCCCGGCCGACTGTCAATTAAAAATTTAATAGTTGAGGGGCGGGCCTGTTACCGGGCGGTCGTTATTCTACAACTGGGCGAAAATCTCAGGCAGCGGAAGGGTGATGGCCCCGTCGGTGGTGCGGAGGATGAGGTCCGTGGATCCCAGCCACCCCTGACGGCTGCAGACGAAGGCTCGTCGGGCCTTTGGGGTCGACAACCCAGATGTTGGGGACTCCAAAGGCCAGGTAATCGTCCACCCTTACCTGGATAGCCGAAAACCGGTCCTCCGGCGACAGGTCTCGATTACCACCGAGGGCGGCTCGTGGAAAATCTGCTCCATCGGCCGCCGCACAAGCGTCACGCCAAACATCCGGAACCCGGAATCGCGTGGCCGAAACCTGAACGCGCTGCTCCACCACAGCGACGAAGCCTTCTTTCCGGTAACGTGCGCGCAGGTAACTGGCAATTTCCGTTTGCAGGTCCGCGTGATCGAATTCTCCCTCGTTGCGCTCCATCAGCTCTCCATCCACGTAGTCGCAGTCGGGGCTGTAACTGGTGTGCAGATACTCTTCCACCGGAATGAGGACTTTGGTTCCCACGGCCCTATTCTACAACTGGGCGAAAATTTCGGGCAACGGAAGGATGATGGCGCCGTCGGCAGTGCGGAGGATTAGACCAGCGGATTGCAACCACCCTGGCGGCTGCCGACGAGGGCGCGGCGGTCTTTGGGGTTAGACGAACCAGATATTGGGTACTCCAAAGGCCGGATCCTCGATCACCAGCAGCGGGGCTTGCGAAAAATCTGCTTCACCGGCCGCTCGGCGGGGGCCAGGCACACATCCGGGATGCGGAATCGTGTGGGCGACACCTGGACGCGTTGCTTAACCAGCGGGACGAGGGGTTTCGTGTTCTTTCGATGCCCGTGGACCGCCAGGAGGCAAACCCTGCGTGAATGCCGGCGATCCAGCCCACCGATGCTCTGGCGCTGCTCAAGACTGCGTCGGCCGGTGACGAGCTGGCCGATGCAAGCCTCGGACTCACACCTCCAGCGTCGTGGTCCGAGGGGCATTCCAGGTCGGAGAAAAGTTGGCGCCCGCTGGCGACTGCCCGGGCGATGGCAACGTCCCACGCCGCTGCCGGAGTGGGCGCACACCTCACCATCGTGGCGGTGACACCGGATCTCCACGCCGAAACGCCGGCAACGTCCTTCGGGGACACCACCACCCCTGGCTTGGTAATCGAAGCCGTTCCCGCCGCCGGCTATTCGATGTCACCCAGCACCTGTTTCCCGCGCTGCTGCTTCTATTTTGACGCTCGCGGAACGGTCCGCCACGTGGCAGACTTATCGGACTTGCATCCGCAACGCGTATGCCTGAGGGCCTTTGCCCGGGTTACGCCACCCGGTAGGACACCCGTAAAGCTTCTTCATACCCGCGCACGACCTGGTACACGCAAGCATCGAAGAACCGGCCGATGAGCACTTGCAGTTCCTCTTCCCGGTAAAGCTCCAGCACGGTCATGGGAAAACCCTGCTCGTGCACAAAGCTGAAAATCTCGGCTTTCAAGAGCTGCAGGCGCATAACCGCCTCGTGCAGCGGGACATTTTCTTCAAACCGCCGGCGGCCGAGAACCCGAAAACGTCGCTGTACCTGGTCCTCTTTGCGGGCCGCCAAAAGAGCTTCCAGGTTTTCCATAATGTCGCGGCACCAGGCTCGCAATTCCGCGTCTGGGCGGTCGGCCAGGTTCTGCGTCTCGGGGTGCTTCTTTACCTCATTAATCAACCGCGCGGCAATCTCCTCCCAATGCGTTTCAATCAGTTGAACCAATCGAATCGATAACATAACCCAGTTTGCCTCTGAGGGACACCGGTGGGTCTCCGTACCCAGGAACTGCGCGAAAAACCCCGATGCCTCTCCCTCCATTATGGCAGATGTGGCCTGGATATCCTCAGACTGTAGATTTTTGAAACGATTTTGTATGGAAGTCTGCGTGCACGAAAGCCGCCGAACTCAACCCTAATTGGATTTTCCCTCGGGAGGGAACAGGATATGGATGATAAAGAGACGTTGACCATCATCGATAATCGGACCAATTTGTGCTATACAGTGCCCGTTTACCGCAACACGATCCGTGCCATGGATTTGCGCCAGATCAAAACCAGTCCCGAGGACTTCGGGCTGATGACCTACGATCCGGCATTTATGAATACGGCCTCCTGCCAGAGCGCCATCACCTACCTGGATGGCGACAAGGGTATCCTGCGATACCGCGGATACCCCATCGAGCAATTGGCCGAGCACTGCACCTTCCTGGAAGTTGCCTACCTGCTGTTGAACGGCGAACTCCCCACGGTGGAGGAGCTAACGGCCTGGAACTGCGAGATCATGCGCCACACCATGATCCACGAGAACCTCAAGAAGTTCATGGATGGCTTCCACCACGATGCCCACCCGATGGGCGTACTGCTCAGCACGGTGGCCGCGCTCTCCACCTTCTACCCCGATTCCAAGAATGTGAAAGACCCCAAGAACCGCCGCAAGCAGATCGTGCGCCTGATAGGCAAGATGCCGACTTTGGCGGCCATGGCCTACCGGCACCGGCTGGGGCTGCCCTACATCTATCCCGACCCCGAGCTGTGCTACACCAAGAACTACATGAATATGCTGTGGAAGCGGACGGAGCCGAAATATGTGGCCAACCCGGTGCTTTCGCGGGCGTTGGAAGTGCTGTTCATCCTGCACGCCGACCACGAACAGAACTGCTCAACCAGCACCATGCGGGCGGTGGGCAGCTCCGATGCCGACCCCTACTCGACGGCCGCGGCGGCCATCGCGGCGCTATCCGGCCCGCTGCACGGCGGCGCCAACGAGGAAGTGCTGCGCATGTTGAGTGAAATCGGTTCGCGCGAGCACATTCCCGATTTCATCGCCAAGGTCAAGGAAGGCCAGTGCAAGCTGATGGGCTTCGGACACCGGGTCTACAAGAATTACGACCCGCGGGCCCGGATCATTAAACAGGTGGCCGAAGAGGTTTTTGAGGTCACCGGGCGCAATCCCAAGATCGACATCGCCTTGGAACTGGAGAAGATCGCGCTTTCCGATGAGTACTTTATCAAACGTAAGCTCTACCCCAACGTGGATTTCTATTCCGGCATCATCTACCAGGCCATGGGGTTCAAGCCGGAGCAGTTCACCGTGTTGTTCGGCATTCCGCGAACCGTCGGCTGGCTGGCGCAGTGGCAGGAGATGCTGGAAGACCACGATCAGAAGATCTCGCGGCCGCGCCAGATTTACACCGGCGAGGACCAGCGTGAGTTTACGCCCCTTACGCTGCGCGGCCAGCGCGAACTGGCCATGGCGTAAGGCCCTTTTGCAACCCCTGGCTGCCATTTTACGTCATATGTAGTAAATGGCAGTTGGAATTGGTAGAACCCCACCGGCGGAGCCGCGCAAATGTGCGGAGTGTGGGCATCTGGAGTCCGAGCACGGTTTAACCGGAACCCGTCCCTGTCTGGCGGTGATCGGCAGCTTGGCGCAACGCGACTTTTGTCCGTGCAATGCCTTCCGCCCCACGATGACCAAAGCGGCCTGACGCCCCCAGGCCTTCGGGCCGCGGCGGGAGTGGTGCAGCCTGTGCCGAAGAAGCCTGCTGCCCACTTCCCGCCGGTGAAATCAGCGAGTTACACTGCCGGCCAGCCGTCGTTACCCGGCTGCTGGCGCAAGTGGGTTCAACCCTGCCGGGCACTACCAACTGGGTCTGCCGCATTTCCCCCAATAGACCCGAAGTACTATACATCCAAATTACCTGTAACGCTCAAGTAACCGCCTTCACTATGTAGGTGAGTGTCTGATTGTGATAGCTTGAGAATTCCCGTCATGGATCATGCAGAAGCGGCCCGAATGGCTGCCGTAGAAAAATATCTGCTCGGCGAACTGCCGGAACCCCAACGCGAAGCCTTTGAAGAGCACTTTTTCTCCTGCCGGGAGTGTGCCGAGCGGGTGCGCTTGGGGATGGTCTTTCGGGCCAACGCTCGATCAGCCCTGAAAGCCGCCGGAAACATGGCTGCCATGGGCCCGGAGCCGCGGCATTCCTGGTCCGGCTGGGACTGGTTGAAGGACAGAATGCCGGTCTGGGAGCTATCCGGCTGGCATTTCCGGCCGCGGTTTGCCATGGCTGCCGGAGTGGCCCTGGCAGTCCTGGCGGGCTATCAGAACCTGATCGTGATTCCCAGGCTCCGCCATCAATCCACTGCCGGCTCCGAATTTACGGTGCTGGCCGCGGCCCAGGTGAGCGAGGTGCGCGCCGCCATGGATCGCAGTTTTTCCCGCCAGGCCGGCCAATTCTCGCTTTTCGTACCCCACGAATGGGATGAGTTCTACAACAGCTACACCTGCGAGCTGGAACGCCGCCCCGGAGGGAAAGTGCTGTTCACGGCGGCGATTGGAGCGGTCGCGGGTGATTTTGCCGTGGTAGTCCGATCGTCCGGTCTCGATCCGGGCAAGTATGTCTTGAACGTCTACGGCGTACGTGCAGACGGCCAGAAAAGAGCGGTCGCGCGATTCCCCGTAACCCTAACCGAGTAAAGGCCATTTCCAACCTTGGAGACTTGATGAGAACCCCCCGATTCCTCTATCATGCATCCGCCGTAGGCTTGGCAGGCCAAGTCCGGCGGCCCATTCAACGAATCATCGACGCGCAGGCTTCCACCGCACTCCCCCGCTACGGAGGTCACAGTTCGGCGCGCTTCGACAAATTTGAACTGGAGAACATCCTGAGCCACGACGGCACCGCCACCGAGGCCATCGCGGCATACCAGGATTCCTCGGATACCCACGAAACCAGCGTATCGGCCACCGTAACGGGCCTCAATATCCGCGGCGTCGTGACGGTCAAGTCGCTGACTTCCAAGGTCGCATCCTCGCACCCGGCCTCCAGGGACGAAGAGCCCCGGATTTCGATTGCCGGATCGGAGATCCAGGGCTTGCGGATCGCCGGCCGGGACATCGTCCTGGAGCCCCGGCTGGATATTTATTCGCAACTCGACACCATGACCAAGCTGGGCGACTATTATAGAGGAAATACGGCTTTCCGGGACGATTTGGACGCTGCGGCTTACGTCGGACGCGCGGCTGACCTTCCCGAAGACGTGTGGCCCTTTTTCCCGTGGCGCAAAGTCAAAAGATCGAGCACGCTTCCGCAACACCGCGGTATGACTATCGTGCCGCTGTATACGGTGAAGAACCCCAGCGAACCGGGCTTCGAGGTCTACGGCAACGTGGTCCGGGTCCACGATTTCGGCCGGATCCATATTGGCGAGCTCATCATCGAGTCGCACCGGCGGCGCCTGCTGATGATGCATGCCGACCTGGGGTCGCCCGTTGAAGCATCCTTCTGCGCTGGCTGCACCGACGGCAATGGGAGCCAGGGGCAGCCGCCGGATAGTGGCGGCAACGGCGACTAGCAGCCTGGTAGTCCTGGCTGCCATTCTGAGCACCGCCGGCCACGGTACGGCTCCCAACCCGCTCAGGGAGATCGATGCCCTGATTGCCCGACGGGCCTTTTCCCGCGCGCTCCAACAGGCCGACACCGCCTTGGCCCGTGCCAGCCCGAGGAGCCCCGCGTGGATGACCCTGGGGCTCCGTAAAACCCGGATTCTGGAAAGCCTCGGTCGCCAGGACGTCGGATTGCGCTGGCTCTCGTCCCTGCAATTGGAATCCGCTCCGCCGAGTTCCGGTGCGGCCGTCCTGCTCAGGGAACAGGCCTGGATTGAAGAGGGCCGCGGCCTCTACGCGGAGGCAGACACCCACCTGGCACGGGCCTTGGCCATGGCTCAGACCGTCGGCGGCGGTGAACTGGCCGCCACCATCCAGATCCGGCGGGCATTTACTTTGGTCAAGCTGGGCCGCGCCAACCAGGCAGACCAGTCCCTGGACGATGCCGAGAGCTATCTGCGGGAGCACAAGTCCAGCGCCCTGGAGGCATACATTCCGCGGTACCGGGGGCTGGTCCGCCTGTTGAGCGACCGGTTTGAAGAGGCCCTCCCCTATTTCGAACGCGCCCTCCGCCTGGCCCGCGACGCAAATTCCCGCTCCGAGGTGGCCAACGAGTCCGTCAACCTGGCTTGGTGCCACTACCGGCTGGGGCAGTTGGACCGCGCCGCGGAGCTTTACAATCAGGCGCTACCGCTCGCTCTCCCGGAAGAGCGCCATCTGATCCTGGGCCACCTGGGCAATATATTCCACGACAGGCACGCCTACGCCCAAGCCGCGGATCATTACCGGCAGGCTGCCGATCTGGCCCGCGGGCAAGACCAGGAATACTACTCCGTGTGGCTCAGTAATCTGGCTACCACCCTGTGCGACGAAGGGAAGTGGGACGAGGCGGAACGGGTCAACCAGCAGGCGCTGGCTGTCAAAAAGACCATTCAGCGCGCCAAGGGCGTTTCTTTTGAGATGCTGAATGCCGCCCGGATTGCCGCCAGCCGGGGCCGCACGGATGCGGCGGAAAGCCTCTACCGCCAACTAGCCTCGTCTTCCGCCAATGACCCTGCGGCGGTGCTGGAGGCCGATTCCCGGCTGGCCCAACTGTACGCCCAGACCGGCCAGCCGGAGGAGGCGCGCAAGCAGTTCGAAACCGCCCTGGCGACGGCCGACCAGCGCCGGGCCAGCCTGCAGAACGACGAAAACAAGCTCAGCTATCTGGCCTATCTGATTGATTTGCATCAGCATTACGTCGAGTTTCTGGCCGCGCGTGGGGAATGGGAATCCGCCTTTGCCGTGGCCGAATCCAGCCGGGCGCGGGTGCTGCGCGAACGCCTGGGCGTGGCCCAAACTCCCGCCGGCCATCGCCGCATTGCCGACTACCAGGCGGCCGCGCGTGCCGCCAAGGTGACTTTTCTCAGCTACTGGATCGCTCCCGAAAAATCCTACCTTTGGGAGATCACCGGCGCCCGGTTTCGCACCATTCCCCTGCCCGGCGAATCCGAGATCCGCGCCCTGGTGGAGCACTATCAGGCCGGATTGGAAAAGGACCGGCTCCTGGATCTGAAGTCCGGCGCCCGCCTCTTCGACCTGCTCCTGGGCCAGGTGGCGTCCACCCCGGGAGGCCGCTACGTGATCGTGCCGGATGGGCCGCTCTACGGCCTGAACCTGGAGACCCTGCCGGCGGGCGCGGACGGCCATTACTGGCTGGAAGATGCCACCGTGATGCTGACGCCTTCGCTCGACCTGCTGCTGGCGCGCGGTAACCAGGCACGCCGTAACCGCCGCCTGTTGCTGGTGGGCGATGCCGACGAATGGGACGACGAGTTTCCCAAACTGCCCAGTGCGGAGCAGGAGATCGAAAGCATCGAGAAGAGTTTCCCGGAAAAGGACCGAGAAGTCCTGTCGGGTCCCTCCGCCAGCCCGGCGGGATATCAGCGCGCCCACCCCGAACGCTTCGGCTATATCCACTTCGATGCGCACGCCGCGGCCAACCGCGACGCTCCCATGGATAGCGCCATCGTGCTCTCCCGCGAAGGCGACCGCGGCAGGCTTACGGTCAAGGACCTGTTAGGCATGCACACCCAGGCCGAGCTGGTAACCTTGTCGGCCTGCCACAGCGCCGGCGCCCGCACCTATGCCGGCGAAGGAATGGTGGGGCTGGCGTGGGCATTCCTGCAATCGGGCGCCGGAAGCGTGATCGCCGGCCTGTGGGACGTAAGCGATTATTCCTCTCCGCGGCTGATGGAGCAGCTCTATGCCGGCCTCGCCAAGGGAGAAGCGCCGGCCGAGGCCCTGCGCGCCGCCAAGCTGGCATTGATCCACGGCGGAAAGTACGTTCACCCGTTTTATTGGGGCGCGTTTCAGTTGTATGCCGGTGCGCGGCAGCAAGGGTCGCCACTGTAGCGCCAGCTTATTACCGCCGCGTCACCGGCGCGCGGTCCCCCGGCAACCGTTCAATCCAGCGGCGTTGTTCGGCGGTCTCCGGCACCTCCAACCTACGCGCCGTACTCACCGTTCGCAGGGCCGAAGCCGCATCCATCCCGGCCACGATCAAGGCGGCCGCGGCAATCAGTGCCGACCGGCCCACCTGCCGGCAGTGCACGGCCACATTCCGTCCGCCGGCCAGATCGCGGGTCAGACTTTGGACCAGGAATGCAGCCATGCTGCGGGAAGCCGGCAGGCCGCGGTCCGGAATGGGGAAGGAAACGAAACGCAGGCCGGCGGATTCCACCAGCGCGCCTTCCTGCTCCAGGCCCAGTTCGGCCGTTTCCGGCGGTTCCAGCAGCGACACCACGATTTGCACCGAAGCGCGATGCCAGGCACGCACCTCGTCTTCCAGCCAATCGCCTCCGCGCGGCCGGCTCGAAATGGCCAGACGCCCCTGCCAGGGGCCCGGTATCCAGAACAGTTCCGCAGCCATCCCGCTACGCCAGGGCCGCTTTGCAATACTGGTAGCACTTCTTCACTTCGGCCACCGCATCCATTCCGGGCGCGCCGTATTCGTACTCGATATTCGCCGGTATCGGGTAGTGCTTGTCGCGCAAGAGCAACAGCACGTCGCGAATGGGCGTATCGCCTTCGCCGAACGGAGTGCCGGGGCCGTGGTCCTTCTTGCGGTCTTTGATGTGCAAAACCAGGATCTTCTCGTGCATCTGCTGGATGTATTGCACCGGGTCATAGCCCGCGGCGAAGAAATGGCCAATGTCCAGGTTGATGTAGAACTGCTTGGACATCTGCAGGGCCTCGGCGAAGCTCTCGGGCTTGGCGAACTGGTTGGGGTCGGTAACGTTGTCGTGGCCGTGCATGGCCACGCGGACGCGGTGCTTCTCGGCCATGGGCGCCAGGCGGCGGGCGCACGTCAGGGTGGTCGAGGTGGTGATCAGGTCCAGGCCCATAGCCTTGGTGATCTCGAAGCCGCGGTTGAGCTCCTTGTCCGTAAAGCTGTCGTTGAAATTCAGGGAGTAGGCCGAAAGGGTGATGCCGGCGTCCGAGAATTTCCGGGAGACACCGCGGAAATAATCCAGCGGCGTTTCAATGCGCCATTTGCGCAACAGCTCGCGGGTCTCATCGTCGGTGGCCGTCAGCGGCTCCACGTGCCCCATGTACAGCTCAGCCTCGTTGAGGCCCACCTGGACGAGCGCTTCGATGCAGGGGTCCAGCAGCCGGTCGCGAAAGCTGTAGGTCTGCGCGCCGATCTGGACGCCGTGGATTCTCGAATCGAACCTGGCTGCGCGGGCGGCCGCCAGTGGAAACGCCGAGAGAGCGATTTTGCCAAATTGCCGTCTCGAATACATGCGGTTGATCTCCTTTCAGGCCGGCCGCGCCCCTACTCCCAGGCGGTAGACCAGACCCCCCACACCCACCGTGGCGAACGCGGTGAGCGATGCCACCGGGTGCTTCACTACTCCGTAGGTCATCATGCAAGCCCCTACTACGATATATGAAGCCGGGATCAGCGGCCAGGCGAAATCCAGCGCATGGAGGCTCTGCCATCCGGGGCGTTTGCGCCGAAAAACCAGCAGTGAAACCACTGTGAGCACGCTGAACAGCGTGAGGCTGAGGCCGATATAAATGACCAGGTCGGGAAACGGAGTAAGAGTCATCAGAATAGCGCATAGCCCCTGGCTCACAATCGCGACCACCGGCGTGTGCCAGCGCGGATGCACACTGGCGGCGGCGCGGAGGAACGCTTTATTCTTGGCCATGGCATAGTATACTCGCGGTCCCACGGTTACCATAGCGTTAACCGAAGATACTATGGCGAGGGCCATCAGGCCGGAGAAGACGCCCGAGATGCGCGGGCCGAACAGGCTCAGCGCCGCCTGCGAGCCGATGGCGATTTCCCCCTTGGTGGCCTTCTCCGCCAGAGCCGAAATGGGCGTGGCGTATAGAAAAACCACGTTCAACCCCAGGTACAGCAGGGCCACAATTCCCGTGCCGGCCGCCAGTGCCGTAGGCAGCGTACGCTCGGGATTGCGCACTTCCTCCGCCACGTAGGTGGCTGCGTTCCATCCGCTGTAGGCCCACACCACCCACAGAAGGCTGACGAAAAACTGCGTCAGCATGCCCGATGCACCGGACCCCGCGTTCGGGCCGGGTTCCGTGAAATGGGACCAACTGCCGCTGCCGGCGGCCAGGCCGATCAGCACGAATCCGACCAACACCACCAGCTTGATAGAGGTGAGGACGTTCTGTACCTTGGCGGTGCGGCCCACGCCCATGCAATTCAGCAGCGTAAACGCGGCGATCAGCAGCGAAGCCACCAACTGCGCCCCGCCCACCCGCAGCGAAAACACGCCCGACCATCCGATCCGCGTGCCCGTGTGCGCCATGTGCAGCGCCGGCAGAAAGTGGCCTAAATAATCCGAAAAGGTCAGCGCGGCGGCGGCAATCGGAGCCGAAAAGCCGGCGAAGAACGAAACCCAGCCCGTCATGAAGCCCCATTCCGGCCCGAAGGCGTGGGTGAGGTACACGTATTCGCCGCCCGAGCTGGGAAAGTTGATGCCTAACTCGGAATAACTGAGCGCGCCCGCGAAGGCAAACAGGGCGCCCACCGCCCAGCACAGCAAAACCAAGTTGGCGCTGCCCAGATTACCCGCCAGAAACCCGGTGGTGGAAAAGATGCCCGCGCCCACCATGTTGGAAATTACCAGCGCCGTGGCGCTGAAGAAACCGAGCTGGCGCAGAAGTCCCGGCTTGACGCTCGGCAGGGCAAGTTTGGGCATTGGCTCTACAGCTATTCTAAACGCGCCGGCGGCACGCCAGAAATGTACGTGCGCGAACGCGCGGCGCGATTATGGTACCGCGCCGCGCGCTCCGAGGCGATGATAACCTTAGACGACGTAGGGCTTGCGGTAAACCTCGCGGGTAAGTTGCTTATTGGCTTCCGGGTCGTTAACGAACTTAGGACCCGCTTCAATGGTCAACTTATGCCCGGTGCGATAACTGATGTTCGCCAGGTGGCACATGCAAGCGCTCAGGTAGGCATTGCCGATTTCGTCGTGCAGCTCTTTGTAGTTGCGCGAGCGGCACGCCGAGAGGAAATTTTGCATGTGGAGAACGGTTGGGTCGCCGATGCTGTGGTCGGGCCGCAGATCCATAATCAGCTCGCTCGATTCGCCCTTGTAGGCCTGGAAACCCGCATCGCTCATGGCCGCCCAGCCTTCCGTGCCGTAGAATAAGTTTCCGATCTGCACATTGATGGGAGCGGAGGCAGGAGTTGCCGGAGCGGGTGCAGCCGCAGGTTCCGCTCCGCGTCCGCGTCCCCGCCCGCCGCGATGGACTGGCGTGCCTTCACCGCCCGTCAACAGGCCGCGCACTTCGAACATGATCTCTCGCCCGCCGCCGTAATCGTAGGTAGCCATCAGCGTGTTGGGAGTTTCCTGGTCGTCCTGGTAAGCGTACTTCCCGCCCATCGCCACCGCCGCTTTGGGGAAATCCGGATCGCCCAGTCCCCAGCGGCAAATGCCGATTTCGTGGACCCCCTGGTTGCCGATGTCGCCGTTGCCGGTGTCCCAGAACCAGTGCCAGTTGTATTTGAAGCGCAGCTCGTTGAACGGCCGCATGGGCGCGGGTCCCAGGAAAAGATCCCAATTCACACCCGCGGGCACGGGGCTGTCGGGCTTGTGGCCGATCGACACGCGCCGCTTGAAGCACAGTCCCTTGGCCAGGTAGACGTTGCCGATGAGGCCTCCGTGAACGGCTTCCATGGCCTTGATCTTCATGGGATTCGAGCGGTGCTGCGAGCCGATCTGCAACATGCGGTTGTACTCGCGTGCCACCTTGATCATCTGCTCGCCTTCGTGGATGTTGTAGCAGGCCGGCTTTTCGCTGTAGCAGTCCTTGCCGGCCTTCATGGCCCAGATGGCCGCCAGCGCGTGCCAGTGGTTGGGGGTGGCAATGGACACCGCCTCAATGCTGGGGTCGGCGTACATCTTGCGCATATCTTCGTACTCTTTGGCCTTTTCGCCTCCGTTTTTCTGCAACCGGGCCTGCGCCGTTTCGCGCGCCGCCTGGTTGATGTCGCAGAGGCCCGCGATGCGGGCCTCGGGAATGTGGAGGGAATAGAAATCGAGGTGGTTGGTGCCGCGGCCGCCCAAGCCAACGATGCCGATATTGATCTTATCGTTGGCGCCCCAGACGCGGGACGCGGCCAGCGCCGTTGCAGCGCCCATGAAAAACCTGCGGGTTGTTGGTTGTGACACTACGAAATCTCCTTACCGCGCGGCATTATATCAAGGCCGCCGGCATGCATGGTGCGGTGAAAGTGCGGATAAAGTGGTATTGATGGGTAATGCGCGCGGCCGCACCAACGCGGGCCGCGAAAGCTCAGGACTGACGTGGCGCGCCGCCTCTTCTACTGCGATCACCACCCCATCCCTCTGCCGCCGGGACACAAATTTCCGGTAGAAAAATACGCCCTGCTACGCACGTTGCTGGCGGCCGATGGCTACTACCACATGGAGCCGGCCCCGCTCGCCGACCCGGCTGCAATCGAGCGCGTGCACCAACCCGCATATGTGCGCGCCTTCCTTTCGGGCACGCTCGATCGTGCCATTCTGCGGCAGATCGGCTTTCCCTGGTCCGAGCAACTCGTGCGGCGCACCTTGGCATCCGTGGGCGGCACGTTGGCAGCCTCCGCGGACGCGCTGGCTACCGGCTTCGGAGGCAACCTGGCGGGCGGCACGCACCACGCTTTTCGCGATCGCGGCGCCGGCTTCTGCGTGTTCAACGACTTGGCCGTGGCCATCCGTTTCCTGGGCCGGCGGGCCGCGGTGGTCGATCTGGATGTGCACCAGGGCGATGGCACCGCCGCTATCTTCGCCGGCGACGCAACCGTTCTCACGCTCTCGCTGCACGGGGCTCACAACTTTCCCTTCCGCAAGCAGCAGGGCGGCATCGATGTGGCGCTGCCCGATGGCACCGCGGATGATGAATACCTGGCCCATTTGCGAGCCGTGCTGCCGCGCGTGAGCGAATTCCGCCCGGAGGTGCTGCTGTACCAATCCGGCGTGGATGCGCTTGAGGGCGACCGGTTAGGCCGCCTCGCGCTGACCACCGCCGGCCTGCTGGAACGTGATCGCACGGTCTTCGCGTTCGCCAAAAGAGAGGGCCTCCCCGTGTTGGTGACGCTCGGCGGTGGTTATGCCAATCCCATTTCCCGCACCGCCGAAGCGCATGCCAACACATTCCGCGCCGCCGCGGAGATCCTGGGGTAGCCTCGCCGTCCGGTCCTCAAAATCACGTCGGCGGTAAAAATGCCTGGTGCGCTTCCCTGCATCCGGGCCTGCCATGCCCCGATCTAACTGGTCAGCGCTTCTAATCGCACAAAGCAGAAGTGCGCAATCGAACAAAAGGAGACTCTCTATGGCATACGTCACGGTCGGAAAGGAAAATTCGACTGACATCGAACTCTATTACGAGGATCATGGCACTGGTCACCCCATCGTCCTGATCCACGGATATCCGCTGAGCGGCTCCTCCTGGGAGAAGCAGGTCCCGGCGCTCCTGGCCGCTGGCCACCGGGTCATCACTTATGATCGGCGCGGGTTCGGTAAGTCGAGCCAACCCACCGAAGGTTACAACTACGACACCTTCGCGCAGGATCTGAAGAAGCTGATCGCTCACCTCAGGCTGAAGGAATTTGCCCTGGCCGGTTTCTCGATGGGCGGCGGCGAAGTCGCGCGCTACATCGGAAAATACGGATCCAAGGGAGTGAGCAAGGCGATCTTCATTTCGTCGGTTCCGCCCTACCTGCTCAAGACCCAGGACAACCCGGAAGGCGTCGACGCCAGCGTCTTCGAAGGTATTCAGAAAGCCGTCACCGCGGATCGCTATGCCTTCTTCACGGAGTTCTTCAAGAATTTCTACAACACCGATCTGCTGCTCGGCAAGCGCATCAGCGAAGAGGCCGTGCGAGCCAGTTGGAATGTCGCGGCCGCCTGCTCCGCCACCGCCAGCTTGGCCTGTGTGCCGGCGTGGCATGAAGATTTCCGCGCCGACCTCGCGCACGTGGATGTCCCCACCTTAGTCATGCAGGGCGATGCGGATCGGATTCTGCCGATCGGAGCTTCCGGACAGAGGACCGCCACCATGGTGAAAGGCGCCCGCCTGGTAGTGCTGCAAGGTGGTCCCCACGCCGTGAATTGGACCCACGCCGAGGAAGTGAATGCCGAAATGGTGAATTTCCTGGGAACCGCGGCCCCCAAAGAAGTGGCTTCGGCAACCCGCGGATAGCCGGTGGGCGTTCTTCAGCCTGCCCAAGTCAAACCAACTATCGCAGGATTCGGGCGATTTTGCGCCAAAAGGGACGATTTGGAGGCCGAATTTGTACGAAGCTTCCCATTCGGCTCCGACAAGCGTAAAATAAAGGCATGGCCAGAGGTTGGGAAAGTAAGTCGGTCGAGGCGCAGATCGACGCGGCCGAGGCTCGCAAAAGCGCCGTTCTGCTAAACTCGCCGGCTCCCGATGAACTTGAGTCGATTCGCAAGAAGGAGAACATCCTTCTTTCCCGGACCAGAGTGGTCCGGGAATTAAGTACTGCGCAAAATCCGCGCTACAGACTGGTTTTGAAGAAGGCTCTGGCGGATCTTGACGCACAGTTGTCCACCTTCGCTGCCGATTAGCGCAGCTCAAACCGCGCCCGTCCCGCATCGCCCGATGTGGGACGGGTGCCAAGTCCGCCGTAGCTCCTTCTGATTCGGTTCGCCCGCCTGCTTAACGAACGTGAGGGGCCCAACGTCGAATCGGAGCCGGGACCTTGAGCGTGCCCCACTGCAAAGCCCTGCGGCCGCAACGGTAGGGTATGCTTTAGCCGCTCCTTAGACTGCCCTGTTTCGATTTCTGCACGCCTCCTGAGGGAGCGCACCTCGCGGTCGGCGACCTGGGTTCGGGCATCGAATCGGAGCCGCGACCGTAAGGAAGCGCCCTCGCGGCAGACCAGAATGGCCGGCACGGGTCGGCGCTTCGCGCTACACTTCCTGCATGGACCAATTCGGTCGAATCTTCGAGCAAATCAAGGTGCACGCGGGTGACCTCGCCGACAAGGTGAAGGAACTTGTCCACGAAGGCAACGTGCGTCGAATCATCATCAAGGACGAGGGCGGCCATACCTTTATGGAGATCCCCCTCAGCGTGGCAACCGTCGGGGTGGTTCTCGCGCCAATTCTGGCGGCCGTGGCCGCCATCGCCACGGTAGTTTCCCATTTCGAGGTGGTCGTGGAGCGCACCGCTCCCCCCGGTGCCCGGTCCGCCGCGTCCGGCGCCAATCCCTCCACCGGCGGCCACTCGAATGTCACCGACCCCTCTGCGGGCGCTACCGAAAGCCAGATGAATATGGCTGGAACGGTGGGCCAGAAAATCGACAAGAAAGGCACCAAACTGGAAGACACCGGCGGCACCGGCGAGCACGATTCCCATGGTGGCTGAAGCGTAGTGCGTAGCGCCGCGTATCAGCCGCGAATTGACGACCGCCCCTGCCGGTCATGGCTCCTGGCATTAGCTTCGGAGCCGCGCGCGTAAGCAAGCCAAGATGTCCCTTGCAGCCTGGGCCTTGGGACATCGGAAACCCATGAAAATCTCGGCTATCCACCCGAGTTTTCGACGGAGCGCCAAACGGGACGGCAGCCTAGCATAACGTCCCGCAATTCAGCATCTCGGTTGCGCCCGCGACGCGTCCAGGCGGCGGCCTGCATCCGCGTGACGCCGTCCCTGCCAGCTCCTCCTGCCCCTTCGCCCCCTCGCGTGGAGCCTCCGCGACGAGGTTTCGGCCCCCTTGGCCTTCCTCCGCGCTTCCCGTGCCCTCTCCGTACCTTCGGATCCCCGGCGCTACCTCCGCGTGTCCGGGCCAGAGGACACCTCCCGCGTCGAATGGGCTCCGCGCCCGCCTCTGGCCCGTCGGGAGTTTACTCGCCGCAGAAGGTCGAGAGACCCGACCTGCCCCATCCTTCTCGATTCCCGCCGCTCCCTGAAGCCCGTTCGCAAAGTTCGTCAGAATTAATCTTCCCGTTTTGAATGGCTTGGCGAGCGCGCCAGTTACCCGCCCGCTGTCCCCATGCTACTTCCAAATTAGGAGAACCTTCCGCGCCGCACATCCTGCGGAGGCCCAAACAATGCTCCCCATTCTGCGATTTTTCGAACGCCGGTTGCTGGCGGTCACCGGCGCGGTGTGTCTGCTGGCCATGACCGCGGCCCTGGTCTGGCTGATGCTGACGCTGCCGCAACACATCGATGGCCGCCTGCAGGCCAACCTGGTGGATGCGTCCTGGAACTTGCGGGATGCCTCCTGGCAACTGGCCCAGACGGGCCGCGACCTGCGTACCGTCAGCGCCACGCTTGCCGACCCGCGCACCGGCGTGGCCCGCACCTTGCGCAATGTCAACACGGTTACAGCCCAAATCGGGCGCGCCAGCAATGTGGCGCGGTTGGCCTCCAGTGAGCAGCGCGAATCGCTGCGCGCGATCTCCGATGAGACCCTGGCTACCCTGCGCTCCGCCAATACGCTGATCGCGGGCGCCAACCAGAACCTGAACCAGGGCGTGATGCCCTCGCTTACCGCGGATCTGGGACAGGTTGGGAATTCGCTGGCGGTCCTCACCGCGGACGGCCATCAGATATTAGCCTCCTCAAGTACCGCAATGGACCGGGCCGCCGCCCTGCTGGGTGACGAATCCTGGTCTCGCACGGCCCGCAACCTGGGTAGCGCTTCGGGGCATCTGGATGGCGCCGCCGCCAACACCGAGCAGGCGGTGGGCTACATCCGAGACATGTTCAAGCCTGCCAAGTCGGGCTTCTGGAGGACGTTAGTCGAAGGGATTATCAGCCACGCGGCCGGCCCTGTGGCAGGCGCTCTGGTGGAGCGCCTTTGGAAGCCACACGTCGAGGTCGTCAACACGGTCACCGTACAGAACCAACAGTAATTATGAAAACCGGAAAACTAGGAAAACAACCCAAGCGCTCCGATCAGCGCACTTTTAAACTTTCCAAGTATCTGAAGATCTCGGAACTCCCCGCCGCGCCGCCGGCGGTTGACTGGACCAAAGCCGTCCCGCATTACGGTATGCTGCTCAACGATCAGTTGGGCGATTGCGTCATCGCGGGCATGATGCACCTGGCCATGGGCTGGCAGGCCAATGCCGGTCAGACCCCGGCCGCTCCGTCGGATGCCGAAGTCATCGCCACTTACTCGGCCATCGGCGGCTACAACCCCTCCGACCCGACTACCGATCAGGGCTGCAATATGCTGGATGCGCTCAATTACTGGCGCAATACCGGCATCTCCATTGGCGGCGCGAAGAGCCAGATCGTGGCCTTCGCCGAAGTGGACCTGAAAAACGACGCGGAGGTGAAGGCCGCATTGTGGCTCTTCGGCGGCTTGTTCACTGGTTTCCAGATGCCCGTGAGCGCCGAGAACGCCACCACTTGGAGCGTGCCTTCGTGCGGTTTGCACGGCAAAGGCAAACCCGGCTCGTGGGGTGGCCATTGCGCTCCCCTGGCAGCCGAAAACGCCTCCTGCGGCTTCGAGGCCATCACCTGGGGAGGGTTGATGCCCACCACCCATAACTTCGTCTCCGATTATTGCGAGGAGGCCTATGCGGTGCTTTCGCCCGCATGGATTGAAACGAGCGGCCAGGCGCCCAGCGGGTTCGATCTCGCGGCCCTCCAGGCCGATCTGGCGGCTCTGTAGCCATGCTTCATCCGAATGTCCATCGCGCCTTCTCGGCCTGGTCCGAAGACCTCACCTTGCATGTGGCGTGCATGTACTCCAATCCGCAGCGCTGGCCGGTTCGCCGCGAGCTGATGAACGATTTCCGCAAGCGCATGGAGGCCGCTCCCAACGTCGCTCTGTACGTCGGCGAGGTGGCTTTCGGGGACCGGCCCTTCGAGGTGACCGATCCGGCCAACCCGCGGGACTTTCAGTTCCGCAGTCCGCATGAGTTGTGGCTCAAGGAGAACGTCCTGAACCTGGTGGTCCAGCGCATGCCCGCCGAAGCGCAGTACATCGCCTATCTGGATGGCGATGTGCAATGTTCGCGCTACGATTGGGCGCTCGAAGCCATTCATCAGCTCCAACACTACGGCGCGGTCCAGTTGTTCCATCAGTTCATCGATGTGGATTACCGCCACCGGCCCTATTGCGTGACCAACAGCTTCGCCTACTCCTACTTTCACAGCATAACCCCGGAGATCTTCATGGATGCGGCGGTGGTCCAAAGCCGCTCCAGCCAAACCGGGAATGCCAACTCTTACGTCAAGTCGCATGCGTTGGGCGCCGCCGATCGCCAGGCCGCCGCCGAAAAACCATGGTGGGGCGCGACCGGCCTCGGCTGGGCCTTCCGCCGTTCCACCTGGAACGAGATGGGCGGCCTCTTCGACCAGGCCATCCTGGGATCGGCCGATTGGATCATGGCCTACGGAATGGCTGGCCTGGCGGATGGGCTGGATCACATTCCGCAATGCGCACCGTATTACCAGGCCGTCAAGCGCTGGCAGCACGGAGCGCGGGCGCTCCAGGCCAATATCGGCTACCTGGACAACACCATCACCCACTTCTGGCACGGACCCAAAGGGAATCGCTTCTACCGCGAACGCGAGCGCATCCTGACCGACAACGCCTTCGATCCGTACGTCGATCTCAAGCGCGATTGGCAGGGCCTCTGGCAGCTCGCCGGCAACAAACCCCGACTGCGTGACGACTTGCGCCACTATTTCCGCGCCCGCAACGAGATGGACCCGAATCTGGGACCCAATTCCCGGTTGCTGGCCTAGCCCGCCTGCTAACACGCGCGGCTCAACATCGATCGGAGCCGCGACCGTGAGGGAGCGGTCCTCGCGGTCGGGACCGAATCCGCTGAATCCGAGTGCGGGGCGTTTCTCTTAACCATAACTCTTGTTTGCAAAGGAACCCATGAAACGTGCTTCAAAAGCTCTCACCATTTTCGCGCTGCTAGCTTTGCTGGTGGCGCAAACGGCCTGTACGGCCAACCAGATCGACGAAGTCATCGCCGATCTGCAAATCGGCGTGGACGCTGCTTCCGTCGCCGCACCGCTGGTCCTGGCGGCCTTCGCCCCGGCGGTGGCCGCACCGGTCAATGCTTATCTCGCGCTGGCCGACCAGGTGTTCGCCGAAATTGCCAAGGTGGCCGCCAGCCAGCTTTCCAGCCAGCAGAAAGCGGCCTCCATTGCCAGCAGCATCGCGACGCTGATCGCTCAGAATCCCAGCCAGATTCTGCCGCCCAATTCGCCTCCGCAACTGGTGGCGGAAGTGGGCGCAGTGGCCAATGCTGCCAGCGCCGTGGCCGCCATGTTTCCGGCCGCGGGAACCGCTGCCCACGCTCGCATGGCTGCGGCTGCGGCTTCTACTCGCATGAAGCTATCGGCGGCCGAAGCGGCCAGCCTTCGGGCGCTCCAGGTGCAAGCCGAGGCGCAGGCCAATCAGGCCCTGCTCGCCGCCCGGAGGTAACCATGCTGGCGAACTGGAAAACCACCGTAGTCGGCACGGTCGGCGTGCTGGTGGCGCTGGCCACCATCTGGGCGCCGCCGCAATACCAGGCCCGCATCGTCGCCACCGGCGTGGCCATTACGAGCTCCGGGTTGCTGGCCGCTAAGGATAATGATAAGTGACTTATGTGGATCTATCATCAGCTTACCGGCGCGCTTTCCCACAACGGAGAGCCCGTCGGCTCGGGCTATTCCGGAATGGGACCGGGCAGGAATAACCCGGCTCTCCAGAATGTCCACGACGTAGGTCCCATCCCACAGGGGAAGTGGCACATCGGCCCGCCCTACGATACCGCGACCCACGGCCCTCACGTAATGGCTTTGACTCCCGAGCCGGTCACCGTGACTTTCGGCCGCTCGGGCTTCCTGATTCACGCCGACTCCGTCTCGCATCCCGGGAAAGCCTCCTGCGGGTGCATCGTGCTTTCGAACGCCTTGCGGAACCAGATCTCCGCGAGCGGCGATTGCGAACTGGAAGTAGTCTGAAACTCTCCCGGGGCCGGTGCGGCGCAAGCCGTCCGGCCTCGTGTCCCTCTCCTGATCACGCGCTCGCGCTGCCCTGCACTCCTTGCAAACCCAGCTCCGCGGCGCGGTCCTGCATGGCCTTCACGCAAAACGCGATGTGCTCTTCGAGCGGAATGCCCAGTTCCTGCGCTCCCTCCACAATATCCTGCCGGTTCACCGAACGCGCGAAAGCCTTGTCCTTCATCTTCTTCTTCACCGAGGCCACATCCACCTCAAAGACGCTGCGATTGGGCTTCACGTAGGATATCGCGGTAATGAAGCCGGCCAGCTCATCGCAGGCATACAGGGTCTTCTGGAGCGGTGTCTCGCGCGGCACTCCGGTGTGATTGGCATGCGACAGGATCGCCTGCCGGATCTCCTCGTCTACTCCGCGTTCCGCCAGAATCGGCTCGCCTTTTTGCGGATGCTCCTCCAAAGTGGGGTGAATCTCCCAATCGAAATCGTGCAGCAGCGCGGTGAGCGACCACTTGGCTTCGTCTTCGCCCCATTTCCGCGCGTAGGCCGCCACGCAGGTCTCCACCGCCAGCGCATGCTTCCGCAGCCCTTCCGACTTCGTAAACTCGCAAAGAATTTCCCAGGCTTGTTCCCGATTGAGCATGTTCCTCATCATATACCTCAGACGACATCGCCCCAAGCCGCTTGCCGCGCCGCGCGGAACTGTTCGCGGTCGCGCTTCCGTGCATGCCGCTGCCTCAAGCCCTGCGCGGTGCAGACTTCCAGCACCACCAGCCCCGGCTGATGCTGCGGATGGCGGATCACGCGGGCCTCCGGTAACACCGCCGGTTCGCGCGCCAGAGCCACGTAGCTGTACTTCTCGTCCTCATACCCTAACGAGCCGCCTTTCACCCGGCGATGCAGGGATGACCGCTCCACACGCGCCGCGAAGTGGCACCAATCCTCGCCGGCCATGGGGCATTCCATGGCGCCCGGGCACGGCGCCAGCATGTGCGCTTCGGCAGCCAGCAACTCGCGCCGCAATTCGCGGATCACGCCGAAACCGCGCGGGGTGCCCGGCTCGATGGCCGCCAGCGCCACTCGCGCCGCGCGCCACATACGCGCTCCCATCGTATCGCCCGTTGCGCCCATCTCGGCGAACGAATAAGCGGCCATGACCAGGTCGTGCGGCGGCAGCGTTTCCATGCGCGTCGCGTCGCTCTTCAGGATGGTGGCATCGGGCAGCCACTCGCGGGCCGCTTCGGCGACGGCACCGTGGCGTTCGATCAACGTCAGACGCGCCCCAGGAAACCAATGCCGCGCCGCCAGCGACGCCGCGCCCGCGCCTGCGCCGATATCGAGCACCGTGGCCACCGCGCGCTCGCCGAGCATACGCCGCACCTCCCCGAGCACCGCGTGCGCCGCGGCGTAAGTGGCCGGCATGCGGGTGACCAGGTAGGCCGCCAGCCGGTCCGGCTCAGTGATCGCCGCCGGCCGTCCGGCCCGGTAGGTTTCCGAGAGCGTCGCCGCCGCTCGCGCCAACGCTGGAAAGCCCACCGCGTCGGCCCGTTCTTCGATGCGGCGCTTGACCGGTTCGGGAAGCTGCACATCTCCATCATCGACGATCCGCCGGTTGATCGGCCGCACTGCGCCCGGTCGCAATCGTCTCTCCCGGGGCCTCATGCCTGGCACTCATGGCCGCGCCCCCGCGCCAACGCCGCACCCCGCGCCAACGCCGCGCCCCAACCCCATGCCGGCACCCAGCCGCTCCTACCACGCGGGCCTCCCGCGGCCCCAACGCCAAGGAACTTCTTCTCGACGCCGGTGTCTATTTGGGTGGAAGTTGATCGCCAAGAGCAACTTCCGGCGACACGCCCGCAACGGACGGATTCCCCATGTTACAGCGCATGAGGACTCGTGTGTCCGCGCGTGCGGGAGGAGGACTTATGTTCGAACGATCGACACTGGTCAAAGCTCCGCGGCGCTTGTGGGCAACTTGCGCGGGTTTCGGCCTCGAAGCTGTGCTACTTACTAGCCTGGTGCTGGTCCCTCTGATATGGCCACAGGCGATCCCGCGGGTGGTCTACCTGACCGCGCTGGCGCCGCCGGGTCCGCCGCCCGCGCCGCCTCCCAGGGGCAGCGCCGTCCACCCGCAACATCGCAGCGCGTCGTTGCGGACCTTTCGCAGCGCAGCCATTACGGCGCCCGCCGCCGTGCCGGTCCACGCGGTCACGATTGTGGACCCGCCGCCCGAAGCAGGCGATTTCGGCGTGCCGGGAGGCATCGCGGGCGGAGCGGAAAATGGCATTCCCGGCGGGGTCATCGGCAGCGTTCTCGCGGATGTGCGCCCGCCGGTGGTGGAACGTCCGCCCGAACCGGTGCGCGCGCCCGAACCGGCGGCTCCCACGGCCATACCGCGTCTGGTCATCGGCGGCAACGTCAAATTCGCCGAGCCGCTCTTCCGCCCCGAGCCGGCCTATCCGCCGCTGGCGCGTTCGATGCGAATCTCCGGTGTCGTCGAGTTGGTCGCCGTGATCGGCACGGACGGGCGCATCAAGGAGCTGCACCTCAAATCCGGGCATCCGCTGCTGGCGCGCGCCGCAATGGAAGCCGTGGCCCGCTGGATTTACAAGCCAACTCTGCTCGATGGTGTGCCGGTGGAGGTGCTGGCGCCCATCACGGTAACCTTCCACATGAACTGACTTACCGCCGGCTTACCCGGCGCGGGC
>DATJRE010000099.1:0-5360 GCA_035505095.1 Bryobacteraceae bacterium
CCGGCAAAGGCGCGCTCTCCGGTGACCATCTCATACAGGATGGCGCCGAAGGCAAAGATATCCGACCGTGCATCCACCGGCTTGCCCTCGGCCTGCTCCGGCGACATGTAGCTGACCGTGCCCAGGATGGAGCCTTCCACCGTGAGCGGCGCGCTTTCCAGCGTGGCGGTCTCATCGCCGAGCCCGCGCGACGGGGCCGGCCCGGTAAGTTTGGCCAGTCCGAAATCCAGCAGCTTCACCAGGCCAGGGCGCCCTTCGGCGGTTTGCCCAGTCACCATAATGTTGCCCGGCTTCAGGTCGCGATGCACGATGCCGGCGCCGTGCGCGGCCTCCAGCGCTTCGGCAATCTGCACGCCGTAAGACAGCACCAGGGGCATCGGCAGGCCGCCCTGGGGGATCAATTCGCCCAGGGTCTTGCCGGCCAGAAACTCCATCACCAGGAACTCGCTTTCGCCCTCGGAAACGATGTCGTAAATGGTGATGATGTTGGGATGGTTTAGCGCAGAAGCGGCTTGGGCCTCCTGCAGGAAGCGCCGCCGCCGCTCGCCTGTGCCGGCCTGCGCCGCGGAGAGCACCTTGATGGCCACCGTGCGATTCAGCCGGGTATCCTGAGCCTTATAAATTTCGCCCATGCCGCCGGCGCCCAGGCGCTCCGTAATCTGATAATGGGAAATGGTCCGGCCAATCATAGTACGTTTTGGGGCGAGCAACACCAGTGTGCCACAATGCGCTTCTAACATGCTATTTGCCGCACATGCTGCGTGGGCTTTTGGCACACCGCTTGCGAGGGTTAGTTCGGGAGGTACGCCAATGCCCGAACCAAAGGGTAGTTCCGATAATCACGCGGGGGCGTCCATCCTGGTGGTGGATGACTCAGACGCCATCCGTAAAGTGGTCTGCGCCATGCTCACCCAGAATGGATATACTTGCCTGGAGGCGTGCAATGGCGCTGAGGCTTTGAGTTTCCTGCGCACCGGCGCCAAGATACATTTGGTGCTCACCGATGTCGCCATGCCGCGAATGGGCGGCGCCGAACTGGCCGCCTACCTGGTGCGTGAATATCCTTCCCTTCCGATTCTTTTCATGTCGGGATATACCGATAATCCAATGGTGCGCGCCATTGAGCAAACCCCGATTTTCCTGCCCAAGCCATTCACCGCTTCAGCGCTCACCACCACCGTGCGCCGGGCGCTCGAACAGCCCTGGAGCGGCCTTCCGGGGTGGTGTTTCGGGTCCTGTTCGCTGTGAAACATCGGATCTGGCGGCAGTTGATCGCAGTGGTCGCCGGCAACCTGATTTACCTCGTCGTGGAACCGCATCTCCCTTTGCGCGGCCAGCATCAACTTTACAAACTGGATTGGGGCCTGGTAGTCGACTTCTGGATCTGCCTGGTCTGTTACGGACTGGTACGAATGGTGTGACCGTGGGCGGCGCTGCGGGCGCCTACTTCAAGTGTTCGAGCTTCTTCCGAATCTCCTCCACCTTTTTCTGATCCTTCTCGTCCTTCTGATCGGAAGCCAGCTCCAGATACTTCTGGTACGCGGTGCGGGCGGCTTTCTTGTCGCGTAATTTCTCCTCGGTCTCGCCCAGTTTCAACCAAGCCTCGTCGTAACCGTTATTCCACAGGGTGGCTTCCTTGTAGCGGCCCTCGGCCGCCCGGTAACTGCCTTTGTGGTAATAAAAATTGCCGGTCTGCAATTCTTTCTGCGCCTGTAGCGGGTTGAACGAATATGTTTTTTCGGTGACGGAGGTATCCTCTTCGGGCGGGATCTCCTCTTTGTCGCTGGTGGGCGGGGCCGTGCGCTGCTTCTGCAACTGCGGCTGAGATTGCGATTGGGACTGCGGCGGCGTTTGCGCCGGGAGACAGGCTGTGCCCCCCAGCACCAAAACCGCGATCCAACGGTACATAGTTCGATTTTACCAGCGGCGGCGGAGGCTGGCGCAAGGGCCACGCAGTCGAAACGTACGGCCTGCGGCGGTATGCTTGGTCCTGTTGGAGACACGCCATGCTCGAACTTCGCCGCGCGCTGCGGATCTTCGTGAAGTCGCCGGGACTCGCTCTGTTGGCCATCCTCTCTTTGGCGCTGGGAATCGGCGCCAACACTGCCATCTTCAGCCTGCTGAATGCCGTCGCGCTGCGCACCCTGGCGGCGCCGGATCCCGGTCGATTGGCCGCGCTTTTCACTCTCGATCGAACCGGCCGCCACCGGCCTTTCTCGTACCCGGCCTTCGAGCAGATTCGCCTGCACCAGCGTTCGTTTTCGAGTCTCTTTCTCTGGACCGATGCCGCACTGCGCACCATCCAAGTCGAAGGCCACCTGGTTCCCACTACCGTGCTGCTGGTGGATGGCGATTTCGCCGGAACCATGCGCCTGCGCCCCGTCTTGGGACGCGGCATCGCGGCGGGCGATGGGCCCGTCGCCGTCCTGGGTTACGCGTTCTGGAAGGCCTATTTTCGCGGCAGCACGGCCGTCCTCGGCAAGACCATTCAAGTGGAAGGCAAGCCCTGCACGGTGGTAGGCGTGGCGCCCGACGGCTTCACCAATATGGCCGCGTCGGGAGCCGTCGACGCCATCGTGCCGCTGCAGGCGCTCTATCCCAAGCGAGGCGGCAAAGCCGTGGCCTGGGAAATCACCGGCAGGCTGAAACCAGGCGTCACGCTGCAACGGGCGCGCAGCGAGATGGAAGCGCTGTGGCCGCAAGTCCGGCCGGATGCCGATTCCCGGATCGGCATGGAATCCGCCGCCAGGGGCACCGGGTCCAATTATCAGCGCCAGCGCTTCACGCTGCCCCTGCAGATTTTGACGGTTGCAGTCGGCCTGCTTCTGCTGTTGGCCTCCATGAACCTGGCCACGCTGCTGCTGGCCCGCGCCAGCGCGCAACAACGCGAAACCGGGATTCGCATGGCGCTCGGCGCAGGCCGCGCGCGCATCCTGCGCCAGTACCTGGCGGAGAGCCTGCTGCTGGCCGCCGCGGGTTCCGTGGCGGGAGTGCTCTGTGCTCCCTGGGCCGCGCGGTTTCTGGCGCAATTCGTGTGGATGACCAACACCTGGCACATTCCGGAGGTGCCGTTGGATGGAAGCGTTCTGGCATTCACGCTCGCGGTGACGGTGGCAAGCGGCCTGGTCTTCGGCCTCATCCCCGCCGCCCGCGCCCTTCGTATGGACCCATCGGCATCGCTGCGACAAGGCCGGGGCGGTGCGATCGGCGGCGTTGGCAGAACCGGGAAGGCGCTCGTAGTGGTGCAATTCGCCGTGTCGCTGGTGCTGCTGGTGGCGGCAGCGTGGTTCACCGGGACGCTGCGGAATCTGCGGTCCATTCCGCTCAGTTTCAATCCGTCAGATTTGCTGGTGATGGACACAACCAACCGCCCGGGCGGCCAACGAAGCATGAATCCGCTGGCCTATTATTCCGATCTCTATGCGCGGCTGGCGGCGGTTCCTGGAGTCCGCGCGGTCGCTTTTTCGCCGCAGCCGCCGGTGATGCCCCCATTGTTCCCCGATCAGTCAGTGAAGGCGGGCGAAACCACCGCCAGCGCGTATCCGTTCCTGGTAGGTCCGCACTTTTTCGAGACCGTGCAAATCCCATTCGTCGCGGGCCGCGATTTTACCTCTCACGATACGCCCACCACGCCCAAACTCGCCATTGTGAGTGAAAGCCTGGCGCAAAAACTCTTCCCCGGTTCGGAAGCCGTCGGCCGGCAAATAACCGTATCGTTCGAGGGCCTCAGTGACCTCACCATCGCGGGAGTAGTGCGGGATTCGGCCGCGGGCGTCTTGCAAAGACATAATCCCTTGCAGTTTTTCGTGGACGTTTTCCAGTTCGACAGGCCCGGCAGCACAACCATCCTGGTGCGGTCGGCCGGCCCTCCCACCGCCAAACTCATCCGTCAACTGGACGCGCAGGTGGAAGCCGCGGGCCGCGATTACACATTCCGCACGGAGACCATGGATTGGGTCATGTCCTTAGCGCTCTCTCAGGAGCGCCTGATGGCTACGCTAGGCGCAGGCTTCGGCGTGCTGGCGCTGCTGCTGGCCGGCATCGGCCTGTTCGGGTTGATGTCGTATTCCATCACCCGCAGAACCGGCGAGATCGGGATTCGCATGGCCCTCGGCGCCGGGGGACGGACCATCCTGTGGATGGTTCTGCGCGAGTCGCTGGTGCTGGTCGCGGCGGGATTCGCCTTGAGTGCGCCGGCGATTTGTGCCGGGTCGAAGCTGGCGGCCGGCCTGCTTTATGGAATGCGCCCGCTCGATCCCGCCTCGCTCGCCGGGGCCGCGGCGGTGCTGCTGGCCAGCGCTCTGATGGCCGCCTGCCTTCCCGCGCGCCGCGCCGCCCGGCTGGACCCCATCGCCGCGCTTCGCTGCGAATGAGCCGCCGGGGCCCCGACGTTATAATGAAGGCAAGCCCTCGCTCATGGAACTTCGCGAAAAGGTCCCGCTGCTCCCGCTCTCTCCAGGTGTGTACCTGTACAAGGACGCCGGCGGCAAGGTCATCTACGTGGGGAAGGCCAAGAGCCTGCGCGCGCGCGTCCGCAGCTATTTCAATGAAGACCGCCTGGCCGATACAAAAACCGGCACGCTCATCTCCGAAGCCCGCGATGTGGATTACATCCTGGTGGACAACGAGAAAGAGGCGCTGGCGCTCGAAAACAACCTCATCAAGCAGTACAAGCCCCGCTTCAACATCCTGCTGCGCGACGACAAAACTTACCCCTACGTCAAGCTCACCAGCGAGCATTACCCGCGCGTGTATGTAACTCGCCGGCTGAAGAAGGATGGCGCCACTTACTACGGTCCTTTCTTCCCCGCTAACCTGGCGCACCGCCTGGTCCACTTCATCCATCGCCACTTTCTGGTGCCTTCCTGCAAAGTGGATCTCACGCGCTTTCATCCCAAGCCGTGCCTGCAATACCACATCCACCGCTGCCTGGGTCCGTGCGTGGAGGGCCTCACCACCGACGCGGCGTATTCAGCCGCGGTGCGCGACGTGCGCCTGTTTCTGGAGGGCCGCCATGGCGACCTGGCCCGCGGCCTGCGCGCCCGCATGGAAGCCGCCAGCGACCAGATGCGCTTTGAAGAAGCCGCCTCCCTGCGCGACCTGCTCACCACCGTGGAAGAAATGGAAGAACGCCAGAAGATGGCCGCCGCCAAGGGCGACGATGTGGATATCTTCGCCTGCTACGCCGAGCCTCCGCTGGTGGCGCTGAACCTGTTCCACCTGCGCAACGGCCAGATTGTGGACCGCCGCGAGTTCTTCTGGGAAGACCAGCCCGATTTCGAAGAGGCGCATTTCTTCAGCGCCCTGCTGAAGCAGCTTTACCTCGACCAGCAATACATTCCCGGCGAGATCCACGTGCC
>DATJRE010000100.1:0-9997 GCA_035505095.1 Bryobacteraceae bacterium
ATCTGCCTGCGCCGAGTTTAGCGTAAGCGATTTAGAATCACGCAGTTTGGCCGGTTATTTTCGATTTATCTGGTCCAATCTCTGCACGCGCCACATTCCGAGGAAGTTAACGCCGCGCGGGCACGAGCATTGGCCAGATAAGTCGCGTAGCGTTCACCGAATGGATGTCTCGGGTTGGGCTTGGTAAGCTGGGTTTCCGGAAGGTGACCTTAGCCGCTCGCAGAGCAGAATCGCCCAACCCCGGGGGCACGTTGGGGCGGCCTGACCTTAGCGCCTATGCGGGTGAACCGGGGGGTCCGCAGCGCGGGGCGGCGGCTCTCCCTCCCGTTGGCGATGGCGCCGGCCTCACCAGGCCCATCCGGGGGCAGCCGCGGCCGGCAGAACTGCTCCGCATGGGGGGGCCGGGCGACAACTTTGGGGGGAAAGGGTTGTGCCTTGGCAAAAGGTCCGGTTATCCTGAATATAGCTCACACGGACAGAGTCGGGTCTTGGCCGCCTGACTTCGGTGCTCGGTCCTCCAGTGATGGGGTGAGGCACGTTTCGATTGCTGCGAGGATCCATGGCCGCGTCCGCTCCCCGGCCTCCCTACCAACTGCTCGGTGTATTTCTCGTCTTGGCGCTGGCATTCCTCGGCATCGAGTATCGCTACGGCCGCGACCAAAAGGCCGAAGTGGAAAAAGAAGTCGGATCCCATCTGCTGGATATTGCCACCGTGAAAGTGAAGCTGCTTTCCACATGGCGCCAGCACCGGCTGGGCGAAATGCAGGCTATTATGGCCAGCCCGGGCGCTATGGAGGCTTTCGGACGGCTGGCCGGCGGGCAAGGCAGCCCGGCGGAGCGGGAACGCATGGAGGTGTGGTTTGCCGGGTTGTGCCGGGATCTGCCACTCGCCAACATCACCCTCGCGGATGCGCGCGGCAAGGTGGTAGTGACCGTGGGTAAGCGCTTCGGCGACGACCGGGAGTGGTCCCGGTTGGCCGCCGAAGCCGCCGCCTGGCAGCAGCCGGTACTCTCCGATTTTCACTTTGATCGCGGAGGAGACGCGATTCACCTGGGGTTGCTGGCGCCGCTTCGGAAGGCATCTGGCGCCCCCATTTTTGGCATCCTGGGAGCTGCCATCGACCCCGCCGCGGAGGTCTATCCCGTCTTGCAGACCTGGCTCGGGCCGGGGGCTACCGGCGAGACCCTGCTGGTGCGCCGCGAGGGCGCGGATGCTTTGTCTCTCAACCCGCTGCGCTATCAGCCGGATTCGGCGTTGCGCCTGCGTCTGCCGCTGGCCAACCGGAACACCATCGCCGCCCAGGCCATCGGCGGCGCCCGGGGGATTCTTCAAGGCGTGGATTACCGGGGCGTACCGGTGCTGGCGGCGGCGCTTCCGGTTTCCGGTACGGATTGGTTCCTGTTGGTCAAAATGGATCGGCGGGAGGCGCTGGCGCCGGTGACGCAGGGATGGATGTCTCTGGGAATCCTGGCGATCGCCCTGATCCTGGCGGCCGGCGGCATAGTGGCCTGGCTGTGGCGGCTCCGCGAGTTGCGCTTCTATCGCGCCCACATGCAGGCGGAGGAAACTCTGCGTACCCTCCTGGAGGCTTCACCAGCGGCCATCGTCGCACTGGATCCGCGGAATTGCGTGGTGGCCTGGAACCCGGCCGCCGAACACCTGTTCGGCTGGACCACGGCGGAAGTCATTGGCCGCCTCCTCCCGTGCGTTCCCCCCGAGTTGCAGGGCAATATCGAAGCCCTCAGGGAGAAACTCCGGCTGGGCGGCAGCGTGTGCGGGCTTCCGGTGGAAGGGCTGCGCAAAGACGGGTCGCGGATTCGTCTGAGCCTCTCCCGGTCACTGCTGCGCGACGAACGCGGAGAGGTCACCGGCGACATGGCGGTGCTCTCCGATATCACCGCCCAGAAGGCTGCCGAGGAGGCTTTGCAGGTTAGTGAGGCGCTGTTTCGGGCCACCTTCGACCAGGCCGCCGTGGGGATGAACCACGTGAGCCTGGACGGCCGTTTCCTGCGCGTCAACCGCCGGTTCTGTGAAATTACGGGCTACCCGGAAGCGGAACTGCTGCAGCTCGGCTACCGCGACATCACCCATCCGGCGGACCTGGTGGATGACGACGACCACCGGCGCCAATTGCTGGATAATGTGCAGGCGAGCTACAGCCGCGAGAAGCGCTACCTGCGCAAGGACGGCTCCACGGTCTGGGTGCAGCGCACAGCATCGGTGGTGCGCGCCCCATCGGGCGAACCGCTGCATCTGATGGCCGCGGTGCAGGATATTACCGAACGGGTGCGGGCGCGGGAGGAACTGCGGCAGAGCGAAGCCCGTCTCCGCCAGTTGGTGGAGCATGCCCCCGAGGGCATCGCGGTAGTCTGCGACCTGCGGTACCGTTACCTGAATCCGGCGCTGTCGCGGCTATTCGGCGAAGGAGCCGCCGACTTGCTGGGCCGCAGGGTGGTGGACCGGTTGCAGCCCGATGACCGGGCCCTGGCCGAGCGGCTGTGGCAGCGTTTGATGGCGGGCGAAGCGGTGCCGCCGAGCGAACTGCGCGGCACCACCCTGGCGGGCCGGCCGATTCTGGTGGAAGTGTCGGCGGCGCCCATCGAATACGATGGACAGCCGGCTGCGCTGGTGTTCTACCGCGACATCACCGAGCGCCGCCGCGACGAAGAGGAGCGCTTGCGGCTGGAGCTGCAGTTGCAACATTCCCAGAAAATGGAAAGCATCGGCCGCCTGGCCGGGGGCGTGTCGCACGATTTCAACAATCTGCTGACCATCATCAACGGCTACTGCGAGATGCTGCTGGCGGAGGAGGGCCTCGCCGAATCCACGCGTGAGCCGCTGGAGGAGATCCGCGCGGCAGGAACGCGCGCCTCTTCGCTCACGCAGCAACTGCTGGCCTTCAGCCGCAAACAGATTGCCGAGCCGCGGGTCCTCAACCTGAACGGAGTGGTGCAGGAATCGGAGCGCATGCTGCGCCGCCTGATCGGCGAAAACGTGCACATAACCACCGGGCTGGCCGGGGACCTGGGGATGGTGATCGCGGATCGCGGCCAGATGCACCAGGTGCTCATGAACCTGGTGGTCAATGCGCGCGACGCCATGCCCGATGGCGGAACGATCGCGATTCAAACTTCCAACGTGCAGGTGGATTCCGAGGGAGCCGCCGGCCATCCGGAGGCCCGCCCGGGGGCGTTCGTCACGCTATCGGTGACCGACAACGGAATCGGCATGACCGCGGAAACCAAGCGGCAGGTTTTCGAGCCGTTTTTCAGCACCAAGCCGCGCAGCGCCGGCACCGGGCTGGGGCTGTCCACGGTGTATGGGATCGTCAAACATTCGGGCGGATGGATCGAGGTGCGCAGCCAGCTCAACCGGGGATCGACCTTTCGCGTGTACCTGCCTTTAACTGCGGCGCCGGCGGAAGAGGCACCGGCGGAATCCGGAACCAGCGCACCGGCGGGCGGGGCACCGGCGGACGCCCGCGGAGCCGAGACCGTCCTGGTGGTCGAGGACCAGGGCGAGGTCCGCCGGATGGTGCTGGCGATTCTGCGCCAGAACGGCTACCGGCTGCTGGAAGCGGCGGACGGAACCGAAGCCGTGTCGATGTCGGAGCGCTACGATGGACCCATCGATCTGATGGTGACCGACGTGGTGATGCCGGGAATGAACGGGCGGGAACTGGCCGAACGGATGCTGCGGCTGCGGCCGGCGATGAAGATTCTGTACATCTCGGGCTACTCGGCCGATGTGCTGGCGCCCGAAGGGGTGCTGGCGCCGGAGACGGCCTATCTGGCCAAACCATTCAGCCCGGCGGAGCTCTCGCGCAAGATTCGCGAGGTGCTGGGGGAGCGCGTCACGGGGCAGATCCTGGTGATCGATGACGAGGCGCCCGTGCGCACCCTGATTGACCGTTTGCTGACCGATTCCGGTTACCACGTTTTCTTGGCGCCGAACGGCGTGGCCGGGCTGAGCATCGCGCGGGACCACGCCATCGACGTGGTGATTACCGACCTGGTGATGCCCGAGGGAGAAGGGCTGGAGACCATCCCCAAGCTGCGGGCCTTGCGTCCGGAAGCCCACATCCTGGCGATTTCGGGGGCCTTCGGCGGGCAGTACCTGAAGGCGGCGAAGCTGCTGGGCGCCGATTACGCGCTGGCCAAGCCGCTGGATCGGGAAGATCTCCTGGAGGCCGTGCGGGCGCTGCTGGCGCGCCGCGATCTGGACAGGCAGCCGGTTGAAAGCGTGGACTAAGCTTCGAGCCGCCTGGCCGCGTCAGTGTTGCAGCATGACGAACGCCCACAGCGTGTCGCCGGCCGCCACCACCACGTACTGCGAGCCATCGAGCTGGTAGGTGATGGGGCCATTGCTCATGGGTGCGCCCAGGTTGGCGTGCCACAGCGGCGCGCCGGTGGTGGCGTTGAGGGCCACCAGGTTATCGTCGCCATCGCCGGCAAACACCAGGTTGCCCGCGGTGCTCATCAACCCCGCCCGCGCGCCGGATTCCCACTGGTGGCTCCAGCGGATTTTGCCGGTTTTGTAATCGATGGCCTGCACCATGGACCCCAGGTTGGCGCCGCCGCGATCGGTTCCGCCCCACCCCTGCGGGTTGGCGTCGGTGTCATAGATGTAGTAGACGCTGTAGGCTCGCGAGGCCGGCACATAGAAGAGGCCGGTCTGCGGGCTGAAGGTAGGGGGCGGCCAGTTGGTGGCGCCGCCCTGGTTGGGCGAAACCAGAGCGCCATCCACCTGCGGCATCTTGGCTGGATCGGGAATCGGAGTTCCGTTGCGGTCGATGCCCTTGGCCCAGTTGGTGGGGACGAACGGGCTGGTCACCAGGTTTTTGCCGTTGGTGCGGTCCAGTAGAAAGAAGTAGCCATTACGCGCGGCCAGGGCCACCAGTTTGCGCGGCTGGCCGGCAATCTCTCCATCGATCAGCACGGGAACCTGGGTGGCATCCCAATCGTGCGTATCGTGTGGGGAGGCCTGAAAATACCAGGCCATCTTGCCGGTGTCCGGGTTCAGCGCCACCAGCGACGCGGTAAACAGATTGGCGCCGGCGCGATTCTTGTGGGCAATGACGGGCTGCGGGTTGCCGGTGGTGACGTAGAGCAAATTCAGCGCGGGGTCGTAAGTGGGCACCTGCCAGGTCATCCCACCGCCGTGCCGCATGGCGTCTTCGTTGGGCCAGGTGTCGGCGCCGGGGTCGCCCTTCTTCTGCGGCACCACGTACCAGCGCCATTGCAGGTCGCCGGTTTCGGGATCGTAGGAGCTGAGATAGCCGGGACGGTCCAGGTCGTCGCCGCTGACCCCCGCGATCACGTGATTGCCGACAATCAGCGGCGCCACCGAACCGTAGTAGAACTGGTCCAGGTCGCAGTTGGTTTTGTGCCAGCGCTCTTTGCCGTCTTTGAGGTTGAGCGAGACCAGGTTGCAATCGGGGGTTTCGAAATACAGCCAGTTGCCGTAGACGCCGACGCCGCGGTTGCCGATGTGGATGCCGCCTTTGGATTGCCAGGCGAAGTGCCACAGCTCATGGCCGGTGCGTCCATCCACGGCCCAGACGTGGTCGGGTGCGGAGAAGTACAGCACCCCGTTGATTTCGAGCGGAGTGGCCTTGATGCCGCCCACTCCGGTGCGGTAAATCCACGCCAGGCTGAGGGACTGTACGTTGGAGGAATTGATGGCAGTGAGGGTGCTGAAGCGGCGGCCCGAATAGTCGCCGTGATACATGGGCCAGGTATCGATGGGCGGCTGGAGCAGCTTGCGCGGGTCCAGGCCGGTTTGCCCCCAAAGCGCCGCGGTCACAATGGCGGCTGCCGCGGCTGCCGCGGAAATTCCCAGGAGTTTCATTTCAGGGTCACCAGGTAAGCCAGGATGTCGTGCATATTCTTGTCGGTATAGCGCGTCAGCAACTCGTCGTGCGCGGCATAGGGATCGTTCTTCACCACCTTGAGCGCGGGGGTGCGTTTCCAGGCATGATACTCGCCCTTGGCGTCGCGTACGGCCACATCGAAATCGTCGAAGATCACCGGCGTTCCGGTCACCGCGGGTCCTGAGGGCGGAGTCACTGTAAGGGTCACCGGCTTGGCCGCGGGATTGACTGCGGCGGATTCTCCACCCCGGCCGCGGCCTCCGCGCCCGGTCAACGGCCGGGGATTGAGGAAGAGCGCCTCAAGAGCGGGCGGCTCGTACCGCGAGGCGATGCCCTTGAGGTCGCCGGTGGGCGAGTGGCAGGTATGGCAGCGGCCGGCGCCTTCGAAATAGGCCTTCCCAGCCGCGGGGTCGCCGGTGAGAATATTGTGCATCACGAAAATGGGCGAACCGCGCAGCGTATCGTAGACCCGCTGGTGAATGAAGTGCGCCAGGTCGGAAATTTGCGCGGCCGTGAGGCTGTCGGCGCGAGCGCCGCTCTGCATCGGATGCCCTTTGCGGAGGAAGGGGCCGATGTGGTCGGCGTACCGGTCGTGCAGCACCAGTTCCGAGCGGATGAGGTTGGGGCCGTTGTCGGTGCCGCGGGCGTAGGTGCCATGGCAGTCGATGCATTCGGCCGCCCAGATTTTACGGCCGCGGTCTGCGGCGGCTTCATCCACCACGTGTTTATCGCTGGGGCCGGCCGTGGCCATCATGCCTCCCAGCCCGGCGCCTCTCCCCCCGGCGGCTCCGCCGCGGCCCGCGGAAGTGGGGCTATATTCGGTCGAAAGATAGTCCAGGACCGTGGCAAACTCCTCGGGAGTTCCTTTGGCGCCCTGGGTGGTGATCATCTTATCGATGGTCTCCTGCCATTGGGCGCGCGTTCGGCGGTTGGCGATGACGCTTTCCGGGGTGTGGCAGGTGCCGCAGACTTTTTGCACCACCTGCCAGGATTTGGCGAGAGCGGGGTCCTGGGCGCTGGCGATTCCGGCCGCGGCCACGCAGACCCAAGCTAATTTGGCAATCGGCATCCCAGTTCCTTTACACGTCGCAAATTTCGATGGCCTTGTTGAGCACGGTAATCGGGTCGTGCCCCGGCGCGGGCGAATACTCGTGCGAAATGAAACCGGTGTAGTTGAGGTCGAGAATAGCCTGGGCGATGAAGCGGTAGTTCAGCTCCTGGGTTTCGTCGATGTCGTGGCGCCCGGGATTGCCGCCGGTGTGGAAATGCGCGATGTACTGAAAGTTGTCGCGGATGTTGCGCACGATGTCCCCGTCCATGATTTGCGCGTGATAGATGTCAAACAGGATCTTCACCCGCGGTGAATTGACGCGCTTCATGACGTCCACGCCCCAGTAGTAGTGGTCGAACATGTAGTCCTTGTGGTTCACCTTGCTGTTGAGGTACTCCATGCAGATGGTGACGCCCTTGTCCTCCGCCTGGGCCTTCACCTTGTTGAGGAAGGCCACGCAATTGTCGGCGCCCTCGCGGTCGTCCATGCCGGCGCGGTTGCCGGAGAAGGTGATCACGCTGGGCGCGCCCGCCGCCGCGCATTCGTCGATGGCGGCGCGCATGGATTTCTCGATGCGGTCGTGATTTTCCTTGCGGTTCAGCGCGTCGCGGATGGTGCCGCCGGCGCCGGCGGGATACATGGAGGGGACCAGGCCGTATTTCTTGAGCAGGGGCCAGTCGTCCGGACCGATGAGGTCAAACCCTTTGATGCCGAGGCGGGCGGCCTCGCGGCAGCAGTCTTCCATGGGCGTGCCGCGGGCGAAGACGCCGCGCGTGACCCCTTGTTTGATGCGCCCTTTGCGTGGCATGGGGGAAACCGCGGACCCCGGATTGGTGGTCTGGGCCAACGCGGCGGGCACGGCCAGACTGGTGAGAAACTCTCGGCGACGCATAGAACCTCCCGCGGGTCAAATTGGGAACCAGGTAACCGTTTAACTCCCCCCGCCATTTCTGTCGGGATTCTCGACAGGATTCAGTATACATCCGGTTTCCGGCTGCGGGCGCAAGCAGGTAGCGCAAGCGGTTGGCTCGCAGGGAACCAGCGTCGCCGTTCCACGCCCGGTCTGGCGGGGCCGTTCTCGCGGTCCGATGCAAGGGGGCCCGCCGTGCCCCGGCGGCCAGTGCAGCGGGGCTCCGCTGCCCGGCAACCGCCACCCGCCGCCGGGTACAATCGCTAGATGCGATTCCGAGTGTTCCTGCTTGCTTGGGCGGCGCTGGCGGCCGGCGCGCAAACCCGCATCGTGCTGCGCACCGGCACGCTGCTGGATGGCAAAGGCGGCGTCTTCCACGACCGTCAGATCGTGATCGAAGGCTCGCGGATTGTCTCCGTGGGCGCGGCCACCGGGAAGCCTACTTACGACCTGCGCGGACTCACCGTCATGCCCGGCTGGATCGACACGCACGTGCACATCAACTGGCACATGGACGCTCACCGTAAATCGGTTAACGCGCGGGAAGCGCCGGAGCTGAATGCCCTCTACACCGCCGGCGACGCGTGGATGACCCTGGAGGGCGGATTCACCACTGTGGAAAGCGTGGGCGCCCCGATGGACGGCGTGGTGCGCGACCGCATCAACGAGGGCGTCATCCCCGGGCCGCGGCTGCTGACTTCGCTGATTCAGATTACCGCGGCTTCCGGCCAGCCGCGCGGCGACATCGCGTCGCTGCGGGCGCTGGTCCGCAAGACTAAGCAAGACGGCGCGGACGTGATTAAGCTGTTCGCCACCAGCGGCCTCGGCGCGGGCGGCGGGCAGACCATGACCGATGAGCAGATTCAGGCGGTCTGCCAGGAGGCCAAAGCGGTGGGGCTGCGCTCGGTGGTACACGCCATCGGCGATGCCGGCGCGCGCGCGTCGGTAGAGGCCGGCTGCACGTCGATTGAGCACGGCACATTTCTCACCGACGCCACCCTGGATGAGATGGCCCGGCGCGGCACTTATTTCGATCCCAATCTTCTGGTGCTGCACAACTACCTGGACAACCGCGCCAGCTTCAGCTTCACCCAGGAGCAGTTGGACACCCTGGAGAAGGGCATCGCGCCCACCGAGGACGTGTTGCGGCGGGCCCGCGCGCGCCACATAAAGATCGTATTCGGCACCGACGCGGTGGCCGGCTCCCACGGCCGCAACGCCGAAGAGTTCATTTACCGGGTGCGTGACGGCCACGAGAAGCCCATGGACGCGATCATCAGCGCCACTTCCATGTCCGCGGAAGCGCTGGGGCTGGGGAACGAGATCGGCACCGTGGCCGCAGGCTACCAGGCCGACCTGGTGGCCACCGAGGGCAATCCGCTGGACGATATCACTGCCGTGCGGCGGGTGGTGTTCGTGATGAAGGGCGGAAAGATTTACAAGCGGGAGTAGCGCGGCGCGGGCCGGCCGCCGGCATAGCCAGCGTTGGGGCGTCAGAACGGGGAGCCGCCGCAGTAAACGGTATCGCTGCCCAGATCCTGCCATAGGCCGGCGACATAGCCCGCTAAATGGTAGGTGGTTGTGGCCGTTGGATTGACCTCGAGCAGGCCGCTGGTTGCGTCGAAGCGGCCTGCCACCGGGCCGGTCAGACTGGATTGGAGGATCTCGACCGGTTGAATGCCCGCGGAGTTCCATGCCAGAACCGCAGGTGTGCCACTGCCGCAGGCGATGTGGTTGGGAATCGCCTGAATGGCCGCCGGCGCCAGCGGAGCGCCGGAGACACAGGAAAGGATCGGCAAGAGGTACACGCGGTCCATGGCGAGCGGCGTGGCGGAGCCGTGTGGGGTAAGGAAAAACGCCGTGCCGTCGACTACCCAATCGCCGGTTTCGGCGCTGATATAAGCCGTGGGGCTGTAGGCCATCTCCTGGCCACCCGGCGCGTTGACGTGGATCTCGGTTGCCTGGCTCGTCAAGCTAGATCCGGCCAACGAGGTTTCAGTGCCGGTGGGGGGATTCCCCGTGCACGCCAGCACGGGATTCGGCGTGGCCGTCAGTTGGCCCTGCGGATTCGGGACGGCATTGCAACGGTACGCCGGCTGATCGACGGTTTGCTCGGTGGCCAGCACGTTGCCGGATGGGTCCAGCAGGTAGAACGTGGTGTTG
>DATJRE010000101.1:0-32415 GCA_035505095.1 Bryobacteraceae bacterium
CTCGGCCACCAGGCCTGGGGGAACCGCTGCCACTACTGCCTGGTTCTCTTCCGGTTCCAGCGAACAGGTGGAATACACCAACAGACCGCCGGGGGCGAGAACTGCGCGCGCCTGGGCCAGCAGGCTGCGCTGGCGGCTGGCTAAGTCGTCCAGATCGGCGGGGGTGAGCCGCCACTTGATCTCGGGATTGCGCGCCAGGGTGCCGGTTCCGGAGCATGGCGCATCCACCAGGATGCGTTCGAACGGGCGCGCAAAGGGCAGCGGGCGGGTGCCATCCAGGGCCACCAGCGGGCAGCCCAACTCCCGCAGGGACGCCACGCGGTGAAAGTGCAAGTCGCAGGCCACGGCGCGCACCCCGGACTCCAGCGCCTGAGCGGTCTTGTTGCCCGGGGCGGCGCATAGGTCGAGGAAGCTCTGGCCCGGCGCCAGCCGCAGCAGCGGGACGATGGATTGCGAACCGATGTCCTGCATGCGGCCGCCGCGGAAATATTTCTCCGGCTCGACGAGGGCCGCCCGGGCGATCCCCTCCGCGGCGTCGGGCCCGTACTGGGTCTGCCAGCGGTCAAGCAGCCAGGCCGGGCAGGATAGCGCCACCTCGCGGCTGGGCCACTCGACGGGGTCGCGATTGGCCTTACGCAGCACGGCGTTGACGAATCCGGCGGCGGAGGTCTTGCGGGCGCGTTTCACCAGTCCGACGCTTTCGCTGACGGCGGCGTGGCGCGGCACGCGTTCCAGGTAGCGGATCTGGAAAATGCCCATGCGCAGGGCGATACGCACTTCCGGATCGAGCCGCCGCTCGTGCCCGGAATACAGGGCGATCAGGTAATCGAGCTGGCCCTGGTAGCGCAGAGCGCCGAAGACAATTTGCGAGGCCAGCCCGGCATCGCGGGAATCGAGCGACGCGGTTTGCGCCAGCAGCAGGTCGCTTGCGTAGCCGCCCCGTTCAACCTTGCGGAGGATGTCGAAGGCGGCGAGGCGGGCGGGGGAAGCAGGCACTCTGCCCTCCAGGGTAACGCCGCCGCGGACTCACCTTCTATAATCAATTCAGTGGAACTGGAAAAGACACTGCTGCGCAAGGTGGGGGAAGCCATCCACCGCTTTAAGATGATCCGCGATGGCGACCGCGTGGCGGTGGCGCTCTCCGGCGGCAAGGATTCGGCCACTCTGCTGGAAGCGCTGCTGTTGCTCGCCAAGCGCGCGCCCATCGACTTCAGCGTGTGCGCCTTCACGGTGGAACAGGGCAAATTTCTGAGGCCCATCGAACCGCTGGGAGAGTATCTGAAGCAGCGCGGCGTCGCGTGGACCTACCATCGCGATGCGCCTTCGCTGCGCCTGCTGGAGGATCAACCGGACCACGGCTGCGACCTGTGCAGCCGCTACCGGCGGCGGGCGGTATACGAGATTGTGCACGAATTGGGCGCCAACGTGATCGCCTTCGGCCACACGGCTGACGATTTTTGCGAGGCCCTGCTGCGCAACACCATGTTTACCGGGAAGCTGAGCGCCTTGCCCCCGGTCACCTACTCGCGCGACCGGGAATACCGTCTCATCCGGCCGCTGGTCTTCGTGACCGAGGATCTCACGCGCGCGTACGCCGAAGCGTGCGGCGTGCCGGTTGTGCCATGCGGGTGCTCCCAACGCACCGGAACCGTGCGGCGCGCGCTGCGCGACTTATTTGGCGGACTGGAGAAGGAATATCCGCACCTGAAGGAGAATATTCTTTCGGCCATGGGGAACCTGGACACGGGCCGTTTGCTAGACCCGCGCTATCTGGATCTGGAGCAGGCAGAAAAACGGGATCTGTTTCCGATTGTCAGCGAGTGACGGCGCGAGCCAGTTCCACGCCGCGTAGCCGCGGGCGATTGGCGGCATTCTCATAGGTAGTCTCGGGTCCGCATTTGGCCGGTTTGGTGTTGGTGCGCGTGCCCCAGCGCGGCGGCAGGGTGTTGCCGCGGAAGCCGGTGTTGATCTGCGGCGAGCGTGCCTGCGTCCGAAACTCGTACTTGTCCACGCTGCAGGCGGACACGCCCGCGCCGCTGCGCAAGACCCGCCCGAAAACCACCAGGCGCATGGGAGTTCCGTTTTCCAGTTGCGCCGGCCAACTGATGGAAAGCTCGATGAACGTTCCGGCGGCGAGCTCGCGATCGAGGGCGAAGGCCACTCCTCCGCTGCCCATGTTGACGGTCTGCCCGAGGCCGGCTTCCAGAATGCGCCCGTCCTGCAACAGTTTATAGCGTAGCTCGCGGTGAATGGGGAAGCGTGTTTTCTGCCGCCGGTTGTTGCGATTGTGATCCGATGCTGGTTCGTTCGCCATGATAGCCGAAACCTCCGTAGTTTCCGGCATGAGGAGATGCATTTGAGATGCCGCAGCGTTACTGTCATAAAATCAATGAGTTACCAGCTCCGCTGCGGATTTCATGTCCACGCCGTGGACAGCGCCGCGGAGTCGCTGTGTCCAGGAGGTTTACACGGCGGCCCCACCGGTACGCATGGTACGCTGAGGTTTCCAAAACTATGAGGAAGGCGCTTGTTCTTCTTCTGCTGGGAGCCGGCCTGTTGGCGGCTTCCGGCAGACCCAAGCTGGTGGTGACCATCGTCATCGACCAGTTCCGCTACGATTACCTGACGCGGTACCGCGATGAGTATCATGCCGGCTTCGACACGCTGTTGACCAAGGGCGCGGTGTTTACCAACGCCCAATACGAACATTTTCCGACCGTCACGGCGGTCGGCCACAGCACCATTCTTACGGGCGCGACGCCCTCCGTCAGCGGCATCATCGAAAACGAGTGGTACGACCGGGAGGAGGGGCGCAAGGTGACCAGCGTTTCCGACCTCCAGACCAGTCTGCTGGGCGCCGAACTGGGGGCGCCCGGGTCCTCGCCGCGGCGGCTGCTGGTGGATACCGTGGGCGACGAGCTGAAAATGGCCGGTGAGGGCCGGTCCGAAGGACTGCCGCGGGTGATCGGGATCTCGCTCAAAGACCGCGCCGCGATTCTGCCCTCCGGCCACATGGCCGACGGCGCCTACTGGTTCGATACCAGCAACGGGCAATTCGTGAGCAGCAACTATTACTTCGCCGACCTGCCGGAGTGGGTGCGGGACTTCAATGCCGGGAAACCCGCCGACCAGTACGCCGGCAACACCTGGCTCAACCACACCCTGCCCACCGATTTGAAAAAGCTGTACTCGGAACTGGAGGCCAGCCCCTTCGGCAACGAGCTGGTGGAGGCTCTGGCCGAGCGCGCGCTGATTTCCGAACAACTGGGCCAGCGCGGAGTCACGGACCTGCTGACGGTGAGCTTTTCGGCCAACGACTACGTGGGCCACCGGATGGGTCCGGATTCGGAAGAGGTACACGAGATGTGCCTCCGCACCGACCGGTTGCTGGCCAGATTGTTGCAGGCGGTGGAGACCGCGGCGGGCGAAGGCAATGCGCTGGTGGTGCTGACGGCCGACCACGGAGTGGCGCCGGTGCCCGACGTCAATGAGGCGCGGCGGATGCCCGGAGGGCGCATCGAGCCGGGGACGGTGAATAAGGTGGTGCAGGCGGCGCTGGCGAAAAAGTATGGCGAGGGCCGCTGGATTCTGAGCAGTTCGGATTCCATGCTGTACTTCGATGAGGAGCTGGAGGCGCGGAAAAACCTGAACCCGGCGGAAGTGGAGCGCACCGCCTCGGCCGCCGCGATGACCATTCCGGAAGTCTTCCGCGTCTACACGCGCGAGCAGCTACTGGCGGGAGCGGTGCTGCGCGACCAGGTGTCCCAGCGCGTGATGAACGGCTATAACGAGCGGCGCGGGGCGGACCTGGAGGTGCTGTTCGACCCGTACTGGATTGCGGCAAAGACCGGCACCACCCACGGCGCCACGTTCAGTTACGACGCGCACGTGCCGCTGATCTTCCTGGGAGCCGGCATCCGCGCCGGCCGCTACGATGAGCCGGTAGTGGTGAACGACGTGGCGCCGACGCTGGCGACCCTGCTGGACGTAGAAACGCCGGCCGGGTCGGTGGGCCGGGTGCTGACCGAGATGTTGCGGTAAAGCGGAACACTGTTTCACCGCGGAGACGCGGAGGGACCGGAGAACACGCGGAGAAAAAGAAGAGGGTTTCTCTGCGTGGCCCCCGGTAAAGCAGGGACCGTTTCACTCCTCGCGCAGAGCGGCGGCCGGGTCGAGGCTCGCGGCGCGGCGGGCGGGGATCCAGCAGGCGGCGGTGATGATGCAGAGGAATAGCAACCCTGCGGTGAGGAAGGCCGCGGGATCGGTGGGACGCACGTTCACCAGCATGCTGGACATGGCGCGGGTGACCGCCAGCGCGGCGGCCGCGCCCAGGACGAGACCCGCCAGGCCAAGGCGCAATCCGTGGCCCACGATCAGTTGAAAGATGCCTGCGGGAGCCGCGCCCAGGGCCATGCGGACGCCGATTTCGGCGGTGCGCTGCTCGACCAGCGTGGCCACAACGCCGTAAAGGCCGACCGCCGCCAGCAAAAGGGCGATGGCGGCGAAGGCCCCGATCAGGAGGAGCGAAAAGCGCGTGCCCGCCTGGTCCTGTTCGACCAGCGCGTCCATGGTTTGCATTTTGGAGAGGACCAGTTGCGGATCGATGCGCGGAATGGCGGCGCGCACGGCGGCGGCGAGGCGGGCGGGATCGCCGGCGGTGCGGAGGGCCCAGTGGCGCGAGACGCCGGTTTGCCAGGTCGCATCGGTGAAGAAGATGGTCTCGCGGGCGGGTTCGGCGAGCGAGGACATGCGCTGGCTGGCGACCACGCCGACGACCTCCATCCAGGGTGTGTCCTGGAAGAATGGCGTGGCGATGCGCTTGCCGACCGCGGACTGGTGGGGAAAGGCCCGGGCGGCCAGCAACTGGTCGATGACGGCGACGCGGCGGCCGGGCGTGTTGTCGGCGTCGGTGAAGGTGCGGCCCGCCAGGACGGGGGTGCCGAGAGTCTCGAAGTAGCCGGGGAGGACGCCCTGGAAATCGGCGCCCTCGGCGCTGGCGAGCGAGCGGAACACCGGGGGAGCGGTCTGGTTGGTAAGGTGGCTGCCGCCTTCCAGCGGAAACGCGACCGAGGCAGTGGCGTTGGCGACTCCGGGCATTTCGCGGAGGCGGGTCTGAATGCGGTGAAGCAGCTCCAGGCGGCCGTCCTGGCTTTCCAGGCGCGGCCAATCGCGAGTGAGGTAGAAGGTCAGGAGGCCGTGCGGATTGTAGCCCGGCTGGACGCGGCGGAGTTCGAGGAAGCTGCGGAACATCAGGCCGCAGCCGGCCAGGAGCACGAAGGAGAGCGCGACTTCGGCGGCTACCACCCCCCTACGCAAGCGGACGGGCCCGCCGGCGGCTGCGCGCCCCACGCCGCGAAGTACTTCGACGACATCGCAGCGGGCGGCGCGGAGAGCCGGCACGAGGCCGAACAGGACGGCCGAGGCCAGGCCTGCCGCGGTGGCGAAGAGGAGGACGCGCCAATCGATGGCGGAGTTTTCGAGGCGCGGGACATTGGCCGGGGCAATCGCCAGGAGGGCGCGGACACCGGCCCAGGCGAGGGCTAAACCGCAGGCCGTCCCGGCGCCGGCCAGGAGCAGGGCTTCGGCGAGGACCTGGCGAACCAGGCGGGAGTGCGGGGCGCCCAGAGCGGTGCGCACGGCAAGTTCGCGCTGGCGCAGAGAAGCCCGCACCAGCAGCAGATTGCCCACGTTGGCACAGGCGATCAGGAGTAGAAGGAGAACCGCGCCGAGTAGCGCCACCAGCGCCGGGCGGACTTCGGCCACCAGGTAATCCTGCATCGGCTCCAGAAGGAGTTCCACTCGCGGCGTGAACGACTTGGCCAGCAGCGAGGGAGCCAGGGCGGTGAGACGCTGCTGCGCCTGGAGCAGGCTGAGGCCGGGTTTGAGGCGGGCGACCGCGCCGGCGATGAGCAGGTTGCGTGGAAGGGCCGCGTAGGCGACGTTGTTGGCCACCCAGTAATCCGGCGCGGAGTCAATCCGCGAGCCGGGGGGAAAGTACAGGCGGAAGCCGGGAGCGAGCACGCCGACGATGCGCGGGCCACGCTCGCCGAGGCCGCGCATCTCCTGGCCGATTGCCGCGGTGCTTCCGCCGTAGCGGCGCTGCCAGTATTCGTAGCTGAGGATGGCGGCAGAGCCGGGCGGGATGAGGACGCCGGGATCGAGCGGCTGGGCCGCGGCATCGGCGGCGGTGAAGTCCCGGCCGGCGACGATCCGGGCGCCCATGAGGTGGAAGAAGTTGGTGGTGATGAGCGCGCGGGTGAGCTGTTCGGCGGCGCCATTTTCGCGGGTGACAAAAGCGCGGAAGGTGGCCACGCCGGCGAGATCCTCAAGAATGGAGCCGGAGCCATCGCGCAGGTCGAGGAAATCGGCGTTGCCGTAAAGGAAACCTTTATAGCCGGTCTCGGCGGAGGTGCGAAACACCAGCACGAGGCGATTGGGTTGGAAGTAGGGTAAGGGTCGCAGCAGGACGGCATCGGCCACGCTGAAGATGGCCGTGGAAGCGCCGATGCCCAGGGCGATGGTGAGCGCGGCGGTGGCCGCGAACACGGGGCTGCGGCGCATCGTGCGGGCGGCGTAGGATAAGTCTTTCCACAGGTCCTCAATCAGGTTGAGATGGCGCATGTCGCGGCATTGCTCCTTGGCGCGGCTGACGTCGCGGAAGGCGAGTTGCGCCTGGCGGCGGGCTTCGGCGGGGTCCATGCCGCGCGCCCTGTTTTCGGCGGCCTGGCGCTCCAGGTGGAAACGGATCTCGTCATCGAGTTCCCGTTCCACCTGGCGGCGGTGGAAGAGGGACCGAAGGCGCAGAGGGGTGGTGTAGAGCCAACGCGCCCAAGGCATATCAGGCCTCCTCCAGCTTCATGACGGTGGTGATGGCGGTGGAGAGCCGGTCCCAATCGGCCGCCTGTTTGGCCAGCTCGCGGCGGCCGGGGCGGGTGAGCGAATAGAATTTGGCGCGGCGGCCCAGCTCGCTGGTCTTCCACTCGGCCTTGATCCAGCCTTCCTGCTCCAGCTTGTGGAGGGCGGGATACAGCGAGCCGTCGCTCACCTGGAGCACTTCCCCCGATACCTGTTTGAGCCGCTGGCCGATGGCCCAGCCGTGGAGCGGCTCCAGGGCAAGGATCTTGAGGAGCAGGAAGTCCAAGGTGCCCTGCACCAGGCCGGAAGGTTTGCTCATCGTGGTATGCTCTCGGTTACCGAGAACATGGTACGCCGAACGCGCCGCGGCGTCAAGCGGGAATGGGTCCTGTGCAGCCCTGGTACGCTGGCGAAGGCGGTGTCTATACAATGAACGCGCCGGTGGATCCGGGCGTCCTGCGGGACGGCGATCTCGAATTGCAGTTGGCGGAGTTTGCGCCGCATCCGGTGCACCGCGCGCCGGCGTATTTCTTTCGCATGGTGCAGGCGGGATCGGGTGACGAACTGGGCCGCATCAATCTAAGACTTGGCGCAACACCGCATATCGAACGGTATGCCGGGCACGCCGGATACGCGGTGCATCCCGAGCATCGCGGCCACCACTACGCGGCGCGCGCCGTGCGGCTGCTGCTTCCTCTCGCCCAGCGCCTGGGAATCGATCCGCTGTGGATTACCTGCGATCCGGAAAACCTCGCGTCGCGGCGGACCCTGGAGTTAGCCGGGGCCGAATTCGTGGAAACCGTGGACGTGCCGGAAGATTGCATCATCTACCGCAACGGGCACCCGCGCAAATGCCGCTACCGCCTCAGTACGCATTAGCGCCGGCGCGCGGCTCTCACCACACCCGGCAGGCGTTCACAGCCACCATCTTCTGGCCGGGATGGCAGGAGAAAGCATTGGCGAATTCGGGCATATTTTCCACCACCCCGATCACCCGGAATTCGGCCGGTGCGTGCGGATTGGTCTGCACTTGCAGGCGCAGGGCTTCCTCGCGGGCGTTTTCGCACCAGACCTGCGCGAAGGAGAGAAACAATCGCTGATCGGGCGTGAAGCCGTCGATCTTGCGGGTGTCGTTTCCGATGGTGTTGTGCAGCGCCTTCAGCGCCACCCGCACGCCGCCGTTATCGGCCGTGTTCTCACCCAGCGTGAGCTTGCCGTTGACGTGAACTCCGGGCGCGATGCTGAAGCTGGAGTATTCGTCGGCCACGCAGGCCTCGCGCTGGTTGAACTGCTTGGCGTCCTCCGGCGTCCACCAGTCGTGCAGGTTGCCTTCGGCATCGAACTGGCGGCCCTCGTCGTCGAAGCCGTGCGTCAGCTCGTGGCCGATTACCATGCCGATGCCGCCGAAATTCACCGCGTCGTCCATGTGGTTATCGAAAAACGGCGGCTGCAGGATGCCGGCGGGGAAGTTGATGTTGTTCATCTGCGGATCGTAGTAGGCGTTTACGGTGGGCGGAGTCATCTCCCATTCGTTGCGGTCTACCGGCTTGCCGATCTTATTCAGCACGCGGTGGACTTCGAAGGCCGTGGCGCGCTCGTCATTGCCCAGGGCATCGTCGCGCTTCACCACCACCGAGGAATAATTGCGCCAGTGGTTGGGGTAGCCGATTTTATTGGTGATGGCCTTCAGCTTGATGAGCGCCTGGCGCTTGGTTTCGGCGCCCATCCAATCGACGTTCTGGATATCCTGGCCGAGCGCAGTTTCGAGCGCATCCACCATTTTCAGGGTGCGCGCCTTGGCATCGGGCGGGAAAGCGCGCTCCACGTACTTGCGGCCCAAGGCTTCGCCCAGGTCGGAGTCGGTGTAATCGACGCAGCGCTTCCATCGCGGCCGCATCTCGGTGGCGCCGGTCAGCACCCGGCCGTAGAAATCGAAATTCTCGCGCACAAACGCGGAAGGCAGCAGCCGCGCCGAAGAGTGCAGGGCGTGCCAGGTGAGATAGGTCTTCCAGTCGTCCAGGCTGGTGGTTTGGATGGCGGCGTTCATGGCCTTGAAGAAGTCTGGCCAAGCCACGTTGAGGGACTGGAACCCGGGCGACTCAACGCCGGCGAAGTACTGGCTCCAGCGGAAGGCGGGGGCCAGCCGCTCCAACTCCGTGACGGTCATCTTGTGGTAGACCTTTTCGGGGTCGCGCCGCGACACGTTATCCAACGATCCCTTGGCGAGGCCGGTTTCGATCCGCATCACGGTGGCGGCGTCAGCCTTGGCTTTCTCCGGTTTCTCGCCGGCCAGGGCCAGCATGCGCTGCACGTGCTCCAGGTATTTCTGGCGCAACTCCACGCTCTTGGGGTCCTCCTTCAAATAGTAGTCGCGGTCGGGTAGACCCAGCCCTCCCTGGTCGGCCTGCGCGATGACCGCTTGGGAATCCTTGAAGTCCTGCCCGGAGCTGAAATCGAAGAGGGCATCTATGCCGGCCACTTGCAGACGGGCCAGATCCGCGGCAATCTGTGCCTTGTCCGAAAGCGCGCGGATGCGCGCGAGCAGCGGCTCCAGGGGCGCGAGACCCTTGGCATCGATCTGCTTTTCGTCCATGCAGGCGGCGTAGAAGTCGCCGATCTGGCGGGAAATGGCATCTTCGGAAACGGGCGCGGCGGCCTGCTCCAGGATCTGGTGCAGCACGTCGCGATTATGTTCCTGCAGCTCCTCGAAGCGCCCCCAGATGGCCTGATCGGGCGGAACGGGATTCTGCTTGATCCAGTTGCCGCAGGCATATTGGTAAAAATTGTCACAGGGATTGACGGAGTGATCGATCAGATTCACATCGAAGCGCAGGGGCGTTTCGTGGGGCGCGGCGGCGGCTTTCTGCGCAGGGGCCGGTGCGCTTTGCGCCGACAGCGCGCAGGCCGAAACCAGAACGGTGAAGATGTTTTTTACCAAGGGGCACTCCTCTCTCTCTCAATCTAACGTGCGAGGCGGCGTTTTGGTGCGGCGTTTGCCGGCTGCCCGCGCCGGGATGCTATACTTCAGCACTTATGGCCAGCATTTTGATCCGCAAACCGCTAACCACCATTATGGAGGAGGCCGGGCAGGAGGGCGAGTGCACCCTCAAACGCGCTTTGGGCGTGCTGAATCTGATCGCCCTGGGAATTGGCGCGATTATCGGCGCCGGCATCTTCGTGCTGACCGGATCGGCGGCGGCACAATATGCCGGACCGGCGATCGTGATTTCCTTCATCCTGGCGGGAACGGGTTGCCTGTTCGCGGGCTTGTGCTACGCCGAGTTTGCCTCGCTGATTCCCATTGCCGGGTCGGCCTACACCTACGGATACGCCACCCTGGGCGAGCTTTTTGCCTGGATTATCGGCTGGGACCTGATCCTGGAATATGCCTTTGGCGCGGCCACGGTGGCTTCCGGTTGGAGCGCCAACGTGGTGCAGTTGGCCGGACGCCTGGGAATTCCGATTCCACCCCAACTCACCGCCACGCCGGGCGCGGACCTGGCTTTTTACAACGGGCTGTGGCGGCCCGCCGTCACGATCCCCTCAAGCGTGAACCTGGCTTCGCTGCCGCACGCCACCGGCATGTTCAATATTGTGGCGTTCCTGGCGATTTGTCTGGTGACCTTCGTCCTGGTGATCGGCATTGAGGAATCGGCCACGCTCAACACCATCATCGTGTTCATCAAGGTGGGGACGGTACTGGTGTTCATCGCCGTGGCGGCGGTATACGTGGCGGGCCACTGGGCGCAGGCCCAGGCCAACTGGACGCCTTTTATTCCGCCAAACACGGGCGAAAGCGGGCACTACGGATGGTCAGGGGTGGCGCGCGGAGCGGCGGTGATTTTCTTCGCCTACATCGGGTTCGACGCCGTTTCCACGGCCGCGCAGGAGGCCAAGAATCCCCAGAAGGATATGCCCGTCGGCATCCTTGGGTCGCTGGCCATCTGCACGGTGTTGTATATCGCTACTTCCTGGCTGCTCACCGGCGTGGTGAAGTATCCGCAGCTCAACGTGGCGGCGCCGGTTGCGGTGGGCATGGAAGCTACCGGCGTGGCCTGGGGCGAGTACCTGGTGCTGATCGGCACCATCATGGGGCTGAGCACCGTGATGCTGGTGATGCTGCTGGGCCAATCGCGGGTGTTTTTTTCGATGTCGCGCGATGGCCTGCTGCCGGAGTGGGCCGGGCGCATCCACCCCAGGTTCCGCACGCCGTACATCTCCTCGATCACGGTGGGGATCTTCGTGGCGATTTTCGCCTCGCTGATTCCGATCGGCATCCTGGGCGAACTGGTGAGCATCGGGACGTTGTTGGCATTCGTGATCGTTTGCGCGGGCGTGTGGATTCTGCGGCGGCGCCGTCCGGAGCTGCACCGCCCCTTTAAGACCCCGCTGGTGCCGCTGGTGCCGATCCTGGGGATCCTGATATCGGCGTTCCTGATGGCCGCCCTGCCGGCCGCCACCTGGCTACGGCTGCTGATCTGGCTGGCCATCGGCCTGGTCATTTACTTCGGCTACGGCCGGCATCACAGCCGTGTGGCTTTGGGGACGATGAAGAAATAGCGTATCCACTTCGAGAGGGCCGCGCCTCCGGCTATCGCTTGACAGTATATCGAGCCACGGTATACTGTCGGTCATGGCAGAACATCAGCCGCTAAGCGCGCAGGCATTCCACATCCTGGTGGCCCTGGCGGGCGGCGATCAGCACGGCTATGGCATCATGCAGGATGTGGCGGCGCGCACCGGCGGCAAGATGCAATTGAGCGCCGGCACGCTTTACGGGGCCATCCAACGGCTCCTGGAACAGGGGTACATCGTGGAGCAGCCGGGCAGCGACGACCGGCGGCGCGTGTACCGATTGACCGCTCTGGGACGCAAAGCTGCGCGGGCGGAAGCCACGCGGCTGGCGGAGCTTCTGGAACAAGCGAGGCAATATGGGCTGGCTCCCGAGCGCGGCTAGAGTCTACCGCACGCTGCTGTTCGCGTACCCGGCGGAATTCCGCCACGAGTACGGCGGGCAGATGGAGGAATTCCTGTTGGAGCGCCTGCGCGCCGAGCCGCCGCTGCGCGTATGGCGGCAGGCGCTGGCGGACGTGGCGGTGAGCGCTCCGCGCGAGCACTGGCACGTGCTGGCTGGCGACCTGCGGTACGCGGCGCGGCTCTTCCGGCAGGCGCCGGCATTCACGCTGGTGGCGTTGCTGACGGCGGCGATGGGAATTGCGGCAAGCGCGGCGGTGTTCAGCCTGGTGAACGCGGTGCTGCTGCGGTCGCTGCCGTACGGCGATCCGGAGCGACTGGTGTACCTGTGGACGCCCAATGTCCGGTTCGGGCCGCCCGTGCCGCTGGAATTGGGGCCTCAGCTTCCGGATTTCTTCGCCTGGCAGCACGAGAGCCGGTCATTCTCGCACCTGGCGCTGATCCTTCAGGATTGGTTCACTGTGCCAGGCGGCAACGCTGCGGAGCGGATCGGCGGGGCACGAGTCAACGGCGATTTCTTCACCACCATGGGCACGGCGCCGGAACTCGGCCGCACCATCGCGGCGGAGGACGACCAGCCGGGGCACGAGCAAGTAGTGGTGATTTCGCACACCGTCTGGGAAACGCAGTTCGCGGGCGACCCGGAGGTGGTCGGCAAAACCCTGGCGCTCAATGGGCGGGCGCACCAGGTGATCGGCGTGATGCCCCCGGGCTTCGAGTTTCCGCGCCGCAATGAACTGCCGCCTGACATTTCCAACACGGTGCGGACGGAGGTCTGGGTTCCCGCCGCGCTGACCGAGAAAGACAAGCAATCGTCCAGGGATTGCATCGCGGTGGGGCGACTGGTGGCGGGCGTGTCGCTGGCCAGGGCGCAGCAGGAAATGGCGGCCATCGAAAAGCGAATCGACGAGGCGCACAAGCCCGGGGAACAGGGGTGGTATGCCCTGGTGAAGCCACTGCTGGAGACCGCCCTGGGACCGGCGCGGCCGCAGATGTGGCTGCTGCTGGGAGCGGTGTCGCTGGTACTGCTGATTTCCACCGGCAACGTAGCCAACCTGTTGCTGACGCGGGCAGCGGGGCGGGTACACGAAATGAGCTTGCGGACGGCCCTGGGCGCGGATCGGGCGCGGCTGATGCGGCAGGCGATCACGGAATCGCTGCTGCTGGCGGCGGGGGGATGCGCCTTGGGAGTGCTGGGAGCGCAGGCAATGGTGTGGGTGCTGGTGCGGCTCAATCCCGGCGACATTCCGCGCCTCGACGAAGCCTCGCTGGATGCGCGCGTGCTGCTGTTCGCCGTGGGCATTTCGGTGATTGCGGGGCTGGTGTTTGGCGTGGCGCCAGCCATTTCGGCCTCGCGGAACGATCCCATGAGCCTGCTGCGCGAAGGCGGCCACCGGGGTGTGGCGGGCGTGCGGCGGCGGGCGCGCAACGGCCTGATCGTGGCCGAGGTGGGACTCTCGATGGTGCTGCTGGCGGGCGCGGGGTTGCTGATCAAGAGCGAATGGAAGCTGCAATCGGAAGGCACGGGCTTCGCGCCTTCGGCGCTGACTATGCGGGTGGTTCCACCACCGGGAAACGACCGGGCGGAACGGCGCGCGCAAAGCTATGGCGCTTTGATTTCGGCGGTGCGCGCGTTGCCGGGAGTGATAGCGGCGGGCCTTGGCGATCTGCCCTTCAGCCATAACGAGAGCATGGCGTTGTTCGAGGTGGAGGGCTACGCGAATCGTAAGGATCAGTTGGCTGATTGCTGGCGGGCGACACCGGGCTATTTCAAAGCGATGCAGATTCCGCTGCGGGAGGGCCGGCTATTCGAGGAACGGGATGTGATGGGGGCGACCGGGGCGATCCTGGCGAACCAGGCGTTTGTGGAGCGGTACCTGGCCGGCCGCGGCGCGCTGGGGAGGCGGGTGCGTCTGGCCAACCTGGATGGCAGCGGGCATTGGCACACGGTGGTTGGAGTTGTGGGGAACGTCCGACACACCAAGATCGACGAAGCCATGAGGCCGGCAATGTATACGCCCGGATGGCCGTGGGATGCGGGATTTCTGGCGGTTCGCGGCGTAGGTGGAACCCGTCTGGCCGCGGCGATTCCGGCCACCGCCCACAGGCTGGATCCAGGCTGGCAATTCAGCGACATACGGACTATGGACGAGGCGATTTCGAAGGCCGGCGCGGCGCGCAAATTTCAGATGCTGCTGCTCACCGCATTTGCGGGTATGGCGCTGTTCCTGGCGCTGGTGGGGTTGTACGGGGTGATCGCGTTTTCAGTGAAGCAGCGAACGGCGGAAATTGGGGTTCGCATGGCGCTGGGCGCATCGCGCGGCAAGGTAATGGGGATGGTGCTGCGGCAAGGCGCCGGATTGGCGTTGGCGGGATTGGTGCTGGGCCTGGCCGGAGCACTGGCGCTCACCCGGCTGATCGCGGGGTGGCTGTACGGCGTGAGTCCGGTGGATGCCGCCACGCTGGCGACCGTGGCCGGGCTGTTATTCGGGGTATCGCTGGCGGCCAGCGCCATTCCGGCGTGGCGGGCCGCGCGAATCGATCCGGTGGCGGCCCTGCGGGATTAATTCGGGACCGGGGTCCGGTCGGCGTGGTCGATGATCATCAGTCTGACCGGAGCTTTTTGAGAAGCCAGCTTCAGGCCAAGTTGCGAGAGTGCGGAGAAGACGCCAGGGAGATCCGTGCCTTCGGAGGAGAAGCTGAGCGCAAAATCATATCTCGCTTTGGTGTTGGTCTCGTCCCTTACGGGACGGTCGAGTTGGCGCGTCAGGTGGGCAGCCAATTCCTCCATGGTCGCGCCTTGAGCGGTGACGGTGACGTGCGCGCCGGCGGTCACAATCCGCACGCTGGAAACCTGCCCGGATGACTCTTTCATCCTGGCGCCGTCCTTCGCCAGGACCAATGCGTATATCGGCAGATCCTTCGTTTCGCGGTGGATGGTCAGATGGAAACGCTCGGCGAGCAGGTTGCGCAGCATCGCAAGCCTCTGCTCACGCGTGGTCTCCGGCGCCATCGTGGCATCGAGTACAAACCGGTCGGTTTCGATCCAGGAGGGACCGGCGACTTGTGGCTCTTTGACATCGTAGGCGTTGGCGACGAACTCCCGCAGGGTGGCCACCGAGTGCAGTCGGCCCGGATCCAGGGAGCCCGGGGGCGCGTTGCGGACGACGCGTTCCGAGACGATCTGTTCGCCCGGGGGCGCCGGCGGAGGAGGAGGTAGCGGCTTCAGAGAGGCCGCTTCGAATCGGGGATTTGGATCCGTCTGGGCGCGGGCAGCGACGATGGTCAGGATAGTGGCAAGCGCCGCCCGCATCGTGAAGGTTCGGATCGAAACTTCCATGCATGGATGACGGAGCCGGTCCGGCGGCCGTGCATCCAGAAGGTCTCCGGCCGCCGGGAGCAGTGCGTGGCGCGGTCCTGCGCGCGGCTCTGACTTCCAGCGGCCGTCGGGGTAGGGGCTACGACTGTGGCGGTTCTTCTTCGGGCTCGCGGCCTTCCTGGCGGGCTTTGAGGCGCTCCTCTTTGCGCTTGGCCCGGTCGGCGGCGCGCTTCACCAGCTCGGAGCCCACCAGCTCCAGGAGAGCCAGCTCGGCCCCGTCGCCCTTGCGGGGTCCCAGGCGAGTGATGCGGGTGTAGCCTCCGTTGCGCTGGCCAAATCGCGTGCCCAGCGTGTCGAAGAGCTTCTTCACCGAATCCGGCGTGCGCAGCACCGCGGCGGCCTGCCGGCGCGTATGCAAGGTGTCGGCCTTGGCAAGCCCGATCATCTTCTCCACCAGCGGCCGCACCGCTTTGGCCTTGGGCACGGTGGTGACCACGCGCTCGCGTTCGATCACGCTGGTGACCAGATTGCGCAACAACGAGTTGCGGCTATCGACCGGCCGTTTGAGTTTAAAACCGGCAACCTTGTGTCTCATGAGCTACTCTCCGATGTTGTCCTGCTGGCCCTCATCCTCGGGCCCGTAATCCGGTCCGCTGCCGCTGGCGGATTGCGGCGGGGCCACCAGCCGGCCGTGGGCATCGATGCGCATGCCCAGCGACAGGCCCATGTTGGCCAGGATTTCCTTGATTTCGTTTAGCGACTTGCGGCCGAAGTTCTTGGTGCGCAGCATCTCGGCCTCGGTCTTCTGGATCAGCTCGCCGATGGTCTGGATGTTGGCGTTCTTCAGGCAGTTGTAGGAACGGACGCTGAGTTCCAGCTCTTCCACCGAGCGGTTGAGCACTTCGTTCATCTTGTCGAGGCCGCGTTCGGAGATCTCTTCGGCCTGCTCCGGCACTTCCTCGAAGTTGATGAAGATGGCCATGTGGTCTTTTAGAAGCTTGGCGGCGTAGCCGATGGCATCCTGCGGGGAGACGGCGCCGTTGGTCCAGACTTCCAGGGTGAGCTTATCGTAGTCGGTCACCTGGCCAAGGCGGGCGGCCTCCACGGCGAAATTGACCTTGCGAACGGGCGAATGGACGGAATCGATGGGGATGTAGCCGAGGGCCAGGTCTTCGTCGAAATTCTTGTCCGCGCTGACGTAGCCGCGGCCGCTCTTGAGGCGCATTTCGACCGAAAGCCGGCCGCCCTCGCTGACGGTGGCTACGTGGACGTCGCGGTCGAGCACTTCGACGTCGGCATCGGTTTCGATCTGGCCGCTGCGCACGTCACCGGGGTGCTCTACTGTCAGGCGCACGGTTTTGACGCCCTCGCCCATGATCTTGAAGGGAATCTGCTTGAGATTGAGGATGATATCGGTGGCGTCCTCGACCACCCCCGGAATCGGGCTGAACTCGTGCTCGACGCCCTCGATGCGGACGGCGGTGATGGCGGCGCCTTCAATGGAACTCAGCAGAACGCGCCGCAGGCTGTTGCCGATGGTGGTGCCAAAGCCGCGCTGGAAGGGCTGCGCGGTAAACATGCCATACCGCTCGGTGAGAGTTTCGGTATTGGCGACTAGACGCTTGGGTTTCTGGAATCCTTTGAACATAAAAGTGAAAAACCTCCTGGGGAGTCAGGCGACAGAAGTCAGAAGATAGGAAGCGCGGCCCGCCGCCATGGATTCTGACCCCGGTCTTCCAGCTCCTTATTTCGAATACAACTCGACAATGAGCTGTTCGTTCAGTTGAATCTGCACCAGCTCGCTGCGCTGGGGCAGAGCGGTGATTTTGCCCTTCAGGGCTTCGCGATCGACGTCGATCCAGTTGGGGGCGGGAGCATGGGCGGTGGCATCGCGGGCGGCCACGATGGTGGGGTTGGTCTTGCTGCTTTCGCGGACGGCGACCATGTCGCCGATCTTGACCAGCGCCGACGGGATATTGCACTTGCGGCCGTTGATCTCAATGTGCCCGTGGCCTACGATCTGGCGCGCCTGGGCGCGGCTGGTGCCGAAACCCATGCGGTAGATCACGCTATCGAGCCGCCGTTCCAGGTTGCTCATGAGGTGCTCGCCGGTGATGCCCTTCTGATGGGCGGCCTTTTCGTAGGCGTTCCGGAACTGCCGCTCGAGCACGCCATACACGCGGCGCACCTTCTGCTTTTCGCGCAACTGCAGGCCATAGCCGACAATTTTCGCCTTGCGGTCTTTGCCATGCTGCCCAGGGACGAAATTGCGGCGCTCGATAGCGCACTTTTCGCTGTGGCAGCGCTCCCCTTTGAGATATAGCTTCATGCCCTCGCGCCGGCACTGCCGGCAAACCGGGCCGATGTATCTTGCCAAGTTACGTTCTCCTCTACCTGATCCAGGTGCGGTTTACAGCCATTGGCTGGCCTTCGTCCCGCTTGGTGGCCTTGTGTTCACCGCGGAGACGCGAACTGAGAAACGGTTTTCTCCGCGAACTCCGCGTCTCCGCGGTGAACACAAGGCCTCACTCACACTCTTCGCTTCTTCGGCGGACGGCAGCCATTATGCGGAATGGGCGTGACGTCCTTGATGGTGCGCACTTCAATCCCGGCGGTGGATAACGCGCGGACCGCCGATTCGCGGCCGGAGCCGGGGCCGCTGACCCGGACCTCCACCACCCGGAGGCCGCTTTCGCCGGCTTTATTGGCCGCCGTGAGGGCAGCCTGCTGGGCGGCGAACGGAGTCCCCTTGCGGGAGCCGCGGAAACCCAACGAGCCGGCGCTCGACCAAGCCAGGGTGTTGCCCTCCTGGTCGGCAATCGTGACGATGGTGTTGTTGAAGGTCGCCTGGATATGCACGATGCCGTTGTGGACAACGCGCTTTTCCTTCTTCTTGAAGCTCTTCTTCTTGCTGCCCCCCTTGGAGGCTGCCTTGGCCGCTGGTTTCCCTGCTGTTGCTTTCGCTGCTTTCGCTGCTTTCGCCATTCTGCCTCTGCTTTAGGTCTTGGCCGAAGCCTTCTTCTTGTTGGCTACGGTGCCGCGGCGCGGCCCCTTGCGCGTGCGCGCGTTAGTATGGGTGCGCTGCCCGCGAACCGGCAGCGAGCGGCGGTGCCGCAGCCCCCGGTACGAGCCCATCTCGATATGCCGCTTGATGTTCATCGAGATTTCCTTGCGCAGATCGCCTTCCACGGCGCCTTCCTCTTCCAGGATCTGGCGCACGCGGTTGACTTCATCTTCGCTAAGGTCGCGAATTTTTTTGTCGAAAGAGATGCCGGCCCGGTGCAGCAGAGACTTCGAACGGGTGCGCCCTACGCCGTAAATGTAGGTCAGCCCGATCTCGGCTCTCTTCGCGGGCGGCAGATCCACACCGGCAATACGTGCCATGCTTTAGCCCTGCCTCTGTTTGTGTTTGGGATTGACACAGATGACCCGCACCACGCCCTCGCGGTGGATCACCTTGCATTTGTCGCAAATCTTTTTTACGGACGCTCTGACTTTCATCGCGGAAAACCTATATTGGCCGCTGAGGAACGCCGATAAAAACCGAGATCCAGGAATTTGTGGTGTTTTTATCAGCGTTCATCGGCGTTCATCAGCGGCTCATAACTTCTTTAGAATCCTGACCCTAGTGGGGCCTCTCTCACCTAATTCCACTTCCACCCGACCGCCCGGAACCAACCGGACGAAATTTCGTTCCATGGCGCCCCCCAGGTGGGCCAGAACCTTCTGGCGGTTCTCATCTCCGGCCGCTGATGAACGCTGATGAACGCTGATAAGACCTGGCCTTAATGCCTCCGGCTTTATCAGCCTTCCTCAGCGGCTCATAATTTCTTTAGAATCCTGCCCCTGGTGGGGTCTCTCTCACTTAATTCCACTTCCACCCGGTCGCCCGGAACCAACCGGACGAAATTTCGTTCCACGGCGCCCACCAGGTGGGCCAGAACCTTCTGCCGGTTCTCCAACACCACCAGGTAGATGGCGTTGGGCCGTTCCTCCACTACGGACGCGTTAACACCCACGGCCCGTTCCCGGTCACCGCGATACAGTGCTCAAAATGGGCCGAATAGGAACCATCCTTGGTCACCGCCGTCCACTTGTCCTTCAACACCACCGCCTCCGGCTTACCGGCATTCACCATCGGCTCGACCGCCAGAACCATCCCCTCCTTCAACCGGGGATTCTCGTTCTTGCGATCCACATAATTGGGAACCTGCGGCTCCTCATGAAGCTGGGTGCCGATCCCATGGCCGACGTACTCCCGCACCACCGAAAACCCGTTCGACTTGACGTGCTCCTCTACCGTACCGCACACGTCAAACAGACGGCTGCCCGCCCGCACCCGGCCGATCGCCAGTTCCAACGCCTCCTGGGTCACCGCCAGCAGTTTCCGGGTCTGCTCGCTCACTTCGCCGATCGGCACCGTGAGGGCCGAATCGCCGTAATACCCATCCAGCTTCACCCCGGTATCGATGGAAACGATGTCGCCCTTCTTCAGAACCCTCCGCGGGTTCGGCATGCCATGGACGATTTCACTGTTTACCGAGGTACACAATACGAACTTATAAGCCTCGCCGGCCGCCGGCACATAATAGCCTTTGAAGGCGGGCCGCGCGCCGGCGTCGGCCATCATTTTTTCGGCGGCCACTTCCAGGTCCCAGGTGGTGGCCCCTTCCACCGACAATTCCTTCAACTTTTGCAGAATCTGCCAAACCAGCAGCCCGCTACGCCGCATCTTTTCCAATTCCGCGGCCGTCTTCCTAACAATCATCCTTCTCCGATGCCTGGCAGGTGTCCAATGCCTGGCAAATCTTCTGAAACACCGCTTCGGGCGGCTCGTTGCCGGCCGCCACCTTGACCACCCGCCGGCAGGCCGAAGCATAATACTCCAGCACTGGCCGGGTCTGCCGGTCGTAGGCATCCAGCCGTTCGCGGATCACCGGCTCCCGGTCGTCTTCCCGGACCACCAGTTCCGTCCCGTCCTTATCGCACAGGGTATCCTCCGAAGGGGGCCGCGACGCCGTGTTGTACAGAGTTCCGCAGCGAGGGCACTGCCGCCGTCCGGTCAAACGGGCAATAATTACATTGTAATCAACTGCGAGATGAATCACCACCTCGCGCACGCCGCGGCGGTCCAGCCACTGGTCCAGGTGTTGGGCCTGGTCCAGCGTCCGGGGGTAGCCGTCCAGCACAAATCCATCGGCGGCGTCCGGGTCGCTGAGCCGCTCCTCTACCATCTGGTTGACCACCTCGTCGGAGACCAGCGCGCCCGAATGCATCACCGCCGCCACTCCGGGGTCGGTCTCCTCGCCTTGGCGAATCCGCTCCCGCAGCATATCGCCGGTAGAGATGTGGGGAATGCCAAGGCACTCCGTCAACATTTTCGCCTGGGTTCCTTTGCCTGAACCGGGCGAGCCAAATAACACGATGGCCATCACAGCAATATTAGAACGAACTCCGGCGTCCGCGGATACGGCCAGACCTCGGAGTGAAACCTTCATAGTGGCGCATGATGAGCTGCGCCTCGATCTGGTTGATGGTATCCATGGCCACGCCCACCACGATCAGAAGAGACGTGCCCCCGAAGTAGAAGTTGACGTTCAAGCCCTCCAGGATACGACGTCCGAAGGGGCCGCTCAAGCTCCGGTCGATGAAATTACCAATCAGCGGCAGGTGCTGCAGGTGGATGCCGGCGATCATGATATCGGGAAGAATGCAGAGAATCGCCAGGTACAGGCCGCCCACCACCGTGATTTTGGTCAAGATGTTGTTCATGTAATCGGCGGTGTTCCGCCCGGGACGAATGCCAGGGATGAACCCACCGTACTTGCGCATATTGTCGGCCGCTTCGTTGGGGTTGAAAATAATCGATACGTAGAAGAAACAGAAGAAGATGATCCCGGCGGCGAACAGGACATAATAGAGCGGCTCGCCGTAAGCGATGGTGCCCAGGGTGGCGCTCAGCCAGGGGCTGTTCTTCACAAAAGCGAGCTGGCTGGCCATTCTCGGGAAGGACAGGACCGAGGAGGCGAAGATCGGAGGGATCACGCCGCCGGCATTGACTTTAAGCGGCATATGGGTGGACTGCCCGCCCATTACGCGGCGCCCCACCACGCGTTTGGCGTATTGCACCGGGATGCGGCGCTCGCCGCGCTCCACCAGTACGATGAAGGCGACCACCGCGACCATCATGACCAGCAGCATGATCAGGGTGATGGCGCCCCATTCGTGGGTAACGAAAACGTTCTGCCAGATACTCTTGATGGCGTTGGGCAGGTTGACGACAATACCGGCGAAGATGATCAGCGACATGCCGTTGCCTACGCCGCGATCGCTGATCTGCTCGCCCAGCCACATGATGAAGGCCGAACCAGTGGTGAGCGAAAGGATGGTCAGCATGGTGAAGCCGAAGCCGGGGTCGATCACGATACCCTGCTTCATGCCCATCAGGCCCTGAGCGATGGTGAACGACTGGATGACCGAGAGGATGATGGTCAGATAGCGGGTCCACTGGGTGATCTTGCGGCGGCCCAGTTCGCCTTCCTTCTGAAGTTTTTCGAGCGTGGGCACCACCACGGTCATCAACTGCAGAATGATGGACGCGGTGATGTAGGGCATGATGCCCAGGGCGAAAATGGTCAGCCGCCGGATGTTGCCGCCGGCAAAGAGATCGAAGAAGCCGAAGATCGAGCCAGCCTGCGAACTGAAGATCTCCGACCAGCGCCGGATGTTGATTCCCGGCGTGGGGACGTGTCCGCCCAGACGATACACCGCCAGCAGGGCTAAGGTAAACAATAGCCGCTTGCGGAGGTCCGGGACGCGAAACATGTTCGCGAACGCTTCAAAAAGCCTCATGGTTCCCTTCGATTCCTGCGCCTACTCGGGCTTCGGCGCGCCGATCACTTGCACCGTACCGCCGGCCTTCTGAATCTTTTCCACGGCCGACTTGGAAAACTGGTGGGCCTCCACCGTAATGGCGCGTGTCAACTGGCCGGACCCCAGAACCTTGAGCCCTTCGCCGAGCTTCTGCACCACGCCCGACGCCACGAGACCATCCACGGTAAACGAATCGCCTTGTAGTTTCTCCAGGCGCCCGAGGTTCACGATGGCGTACTGCTTCTTAAAGATATTCTTAAATCCGCGCTTGGGGAGGCGGCGGTGCAGCGGCATCTGGCCGCCCTCGAAGCCGCGCTTCTGGCTGAAACCGGTGCCCGCGTGCTGTCCCTTGCTACCGCGCGTGGATGTCTTGCCGTGCCCCGATCCCATGCCGCGCCCAATGCGCTTGCGGGCTCTTTTTTGTCCCGCCGGAGGTTTTAATCCCGTCAGATTCATGCTTCTCCTTCGGCTGCCGGCGCCTCAGCGGCCGGCGCTGCCTCCACCGGGGCAGTTTCCTCCGCTGCCGGTGCCATCGCTTCCACCGGCGCCGCTTCGGCCGGGGCCGCTACCGGCGCGGCTTCTACGGCCGCCGCATGGCCGCCCGCGGGAATCACTTCCACCACCGCCAGCAAATGCGGAACCTTGTTCACCATGCCGCGGAACACCGGCGTATCGGGGCGCTCCACCACCTGGTTCACCTTGCGCAGCCCGAGCCCCTTCACCACCAGCTTGTGTTTCTTGGGAGTGCAAATGGGACTGCGCACCAGCTTGATCTTAATGGTACCGCCGGAATGAGCGGGCATCAGAGTTTCTCCACCGCCAGGCCGCGCATCTCCGCCACGGCGGTCCGGCTGCGCAGCGATTCCAGTGCCACAATGGTGGCCTTCACCACGTTGTGCGGATTGCGCCGGCCAATCGACTTGGTCAGCACGTTGGGAATGCCGCAGGCCGAAATCACCGCTCGCACGGCGCCTCCGGCAATCACCCCGGTGCCTGCCGGGGCGGGCTTCAGCAGCACCTGCGAGCTGGCAAACCGGCCCAGCACCTGGTGCGGGATAGTCGTTTCCAGCACGTGGACGTGGCGCAATCCCTTCTTGGCCGCCTCAATGCCTTTGCGGATGGCCGAGGGAACTTCCTTAGCCTTCCCGACCCCGTAGCCCACCACTTTGGCGGAGGGGTCGCCGATCACCACCAGCGCCGAGAAGCTGAGGTTCTTGCCGCCCTTGACCACTTTGGTGACCCGGTTGATGGAAACCACCTGCTCCTTCAGATTGAGCGACGTGGGATCGATTCGCTTTACAATTGCCATGAAATTAGAACTCCAGTCCCGCCGCGCGGGCCGCATCCGCCAGCGCTTTCACGCGGCCATGGTAGATGTACCCGCCGCGGTCGAAAACCACCTTGCCGATGCCCTTCTCCTTGGCCCGTTCGGCCACCAGCTTGCCGATCGCTTTGGCCGCCGCCACGTTGCCTCCGTTGGTCTTGCCGCCCTTGTCCACCGACGAAGCCGATACCAGGGTGGTCCCGGCAATATCGTCGATGACCTGCACGTAGATGTGCGCCACGCTGCGGAACACCGCCAGGCGCGGCCGTTCGGCGGTGCCGCGCAACTTGCGGCGGATGCGCCGGTGAATGCGATTGCGAATTTCCTTTTTCTCGATCTTCCGAATCATTTTGCACTCGCCCCGGTCTTGCCGACCTTCTTGCGCAGGACTTCGCCGGTGTAGCGGATCCCCTTATTCTTATACGGATCGGGTTTGCGCAACGACCTTATATTGGCCGCCACCTGTCCCAGCAACTGGCGGTCGTATCCGCTCAGCACCAGGCGCGCCTGCAAATTCTGAATCGGGCTGCCCGCCACTTTATCCACACGCATATCCACGCCGTCGGGCAGCAGAAATTCGATGGGATGCGAGTAGCCCAGGGTGAACGTCGCGATCTTACCCTTGACGTCGGCGCGGTAGCCGATGCCCACGATGTCCAGTTCCTTGGTAAACCCGCTCGAAACCCCGTGCACCGCGTTGGCCACCAGGGCGCGGGTGAGCCCGTGGAGCGCCGCGTGGTCGTCGCTGGCCCGCTGGATTTCCAGCTTTCCGGCTCCCTGCACCACCTTGATCCCATCCGGTATCGGCACCTTCAGCTTGCCCTTCGGACCGGTGACTTCCAGTTGCTCGCCGATCTGTACCTTGACGCCGCCCGGCAGCGGAATCGGCTTTTTCCCAATTCTCGACATATCTCAAATCCTCAATCGGCTACCAAACCCGGCACAGGATTTCGCCGCCCACGCGTTCCTTGTGCGCGTCGCGCCCCGTCATCACGCCGCGCGGCGTGGTCAGGATGTTGATTCCCATACCGCCCAGCACCCGCGGAATATCCGTCTGGCCGACATACACGCGGCACCCGGGGCGCGAAACGCGCTCGATGGCGGAGATCACCGGTGCGTTGTCGGGGCTGTACTTCAGGTAAATCTTGATGGTCTTCTTCGCGCCTTCTTCCGCCACCTTGAAGTTGGCGATATAGCCTTCCTCTTTGAGGATGCGCGCGATTTCCGTTTTCAGCTTGGAGGCCGGCACGTCCACCTTCGGGTGGCGGGCCTGGATCGCGTTGCGAACGCGAGTCAGCATGTCGGCAATGGGATCGCTCGTCATAGTTCTCCTGCTTGATCTTGGGGGGCGGCGCCAAAACATTCGACGCGGAGGCGCGGAGGAAGACGCGGAGAACCCAATTGGGTTTTCTCTGCATATTCCTCCGCGTCTCCGCGTCTCCGCGTCAAAAAAAGTGGCCCGCTTCATCTCTCTACCAACTCGCCTTGGTCACGCCTGGGATCTCGCCATTCAGTGCGAGCTGGCGGAAACACAGGCGGCAGATGCCGAATTTGCGCAGGTACGCGCGCGGCCGGCCGCAGCGCCAGCAGCGGTTGCGGTGACGCGTCGGCAGCTTGGCGATGCCGGGCTTCTTCTCGGCCTTGGCCAACTGGGACGCCCGCCGGATCTTGTCCAGCTTCAGGTCTTTTGCGATTTTGGCGGTGGTAGCCATTAGTCCTCTTTCCTGCTCCTGCCCTACTGCCGGAACGGCATTCCCATCTGGCGCAGCAGCGCCAGGCCTTCGGCGTCCGTACGGGCCGTGGTGGTGATACAAATATTCATTCCCTTGGTCTTCTCCACCTTGGCGTAGTCGATCTCGGGGAAAATCAACTGGTCCTTCACGCCCAGCGTATAATTGCCGCGGCCGTCGAAAGACTTGCTCGAAACCCCCCGGAAGTCGCGCACACGCGGCAGCGCCACGTTCACCAGGCGGTCGAAAAACTCGTACATCCGGTCGCCGCGCAGCGTCACCATGCAACCAATCGACTGGCCTTCCCGCAGCTTGAACTGGGAGATCGACTTGCTGGCCTTGGTGATCACCGGCTTCTGCCCGGCGATCTGGCCCAGCTCGTTGACCGCCCCATCCATCAGCTTGGCATTCTGGGTGGCTTCGCCCAGGCCGATGTTGATCGAGATCTTCTCGATCTTCGGCACCGCCATCAGGTTGGTGTAGCCGAATTCCTTGGTCATCGCCGCGACCACCTTCTTCTGATAGTGCTCTCTCAAACGCGCTGCCATCGAAACCTCACTTCGTATCGAGTGCGTGCCCGCACTTGCGGCACACGCGGGTGCGGCGGTTCTTTCCGCCGGCGACAATATCGATGTGGTGCGACATGCGCACCGCCTTGTTGCATCCCGGGCAGACGATCAGCACATTGGAAGCCTGGATGGGGCTTTCGCGCTCCGCAATGCCGCCCTTGATCTGCTTGGCGGGATTCGGCCGCGTATGCCGCTTGATCATCATTACGTGCTCCACCAGCAGCTTGCCGATGTGACGGTCCACGCGCAGCACCCGGCCGGTCTTGCCCTTGTCGCGGCCGGCAATCACCTTCACGGTATCGTCTTTCTTGAAATCCAACCGCGACGGGCCGGCGGCCATACGGCCCTTGGAGGCGAACGGTCTCTGCTTAGGTACGGCCATCAGATCACCTCCGGGGCCAGCGAAATAATCTTCATGAACTTCTTGTCCCGCAGCTCTCGCGCCACCGGTCCGAACACGCGCGTTCCGACCGGCTCGCCCACTTCGTTGATCAACACCGCGGCATTCGAATCAAATCGAATATAGGTACCGTCCCGGCGGCGCGTCTCCTTGCGCATGCGCACGATCACGCAACGCACCACTTTGCCTTTCTTAATGGCCGACTCCGGAGCGGCCTCTTTCACGCTGGCGGTAATCACATCGCCCAAACCCGCTCGCAGGCCGAGATCCCCGCCGCGCGGCAGAATACAGGAAAGCTTCCGCGCGCCGCTGTTATCGGCCACCTCGAGAATTGTTCGCATTCCAATCATAAGTGCTCCAAAACCCTCGACGCGGAGGCGCGGAGACACGGAGGAAACCGCGGAGAAAGCGCACTCAATTGCTCCGCCACTTCCTCCGTGCCTCCGCGTCTCCGCGTCCCATTACACTTTTACATCCAACTCCGACGGCTGCGTGCCCACCTGGGCAGCCCGCCGCACCACTTCCGCCAGGCGCCACCGCTTCAGCCTGCTGAGCGGCCGGCATTCCACGATGCGCACAATGTCCCCCATCTTCGCGGAGGCCTCTTCATCGTGGGCGTAAAACTTCTTGTGCTTGCCGATGATGCGCTTATACAGCGGATGCGGCACCCGCCGGCTCACTTCCACCACGATGGTCTTCTGCATCCTGGTAGAGACCACCTGGCCGATCTTCTCGTTCTTGAAACCCGTTGGGGCATTCGTTTCGGCCATCTTACTTCTTCTCCCCCGCCGCCGCGGCGCTCAGCTCCCGCTCGCGCAGCACGGTGTAGATGCGCGCGCGCGTCTTGCGCAGGGCGCGAACCTTCTTCAACCCGTCCATCTGCCCCATGGACATCTGAAACTGAAGACGGAACAACTGTTCGTTCATTTCCGTCAACTGCAACTGCAGCTCCCGATCGTCCAGATCCCGAACTCTTTGCGACTTCATCTGGCTTACTCCCCGTCTTCCCGGCTGATGAATTTCGTCCGGATAGGCAGCTTATCGGCAGCCAGCTCCATGGCGGCCAAAGCCGTGGCGCGGTCCACGCCCTCCATCTCGAACAGAATCTTGCCCGGACGAATCACCGCTACCCACTGCTCCGGCGCGCCCTTACCTTTACCCATACGGGTTTCGGCCGGCTTCTTGGTAATCGGCTTATCCGGGAAGAGCCGGATCCACACCTTGCCGCCGCGCTTGATCGAGCGGGTCATGGCGACGCGCGCCGCTTCAATCTGGCGGTCGGTAATCCAGGCGCATTGCAGCGACTTCAGGGCGTAATCGCCGAACGAAATGCTCGACCCGCGCCAGGCCTTCCCGGCCATGCGCCCCCGCTGCTGCTTTCGGAACTTGACCTTCTTTGGCATCATCATGGCGGTTTATTCCTTTTTCTCGCCTTCCGTCTTCTCCGGAGCGGCCGGCGGATGCTCCGGACGCGCTTCCTGCTTCCAGGACGGCTGTTGCGGCGACATTAACGGCGGCAGAATCGGGGTAGCCGGCCGCACCGCCGGACGCGGCAAATCCGCGGGCGGCGTCTGGATAGCCGGCCCCGTCGGCTCGCTCACCGGCGGCGGAGCGCTGGGCGCATATCCGCGGTCCCGGTCGCGCCGGCGGTCGCCGCGGTCCCGGTCTCCCCGGTCGCGGCGGTCGCCGCGGTCTCCCCGGTCGCGCCGCGGTTCGGGCTCGTTCAACAGACCGCTGCGGCGCTTGGTCAAATCCAGAATCTCGCCCTTATAAATCCACGTCTTAATGCCGATCACGCCGTAGGTGGTGTGCGCCTCGGCAATTCCATAATCGATATCCGCCCGCAGGGTGTGCAGCGGAAGCTGTCCTTGCAGGTACCATTCGCTGCGCGCGATTTCGGCGCCGTTCAACCGGCCCGAGACGCGCACCTTGATACCTTTGCAGCCGAAGCGCAGCGCCGAATCCACGGCTTTGCGCATGGCGCGGCGGAAGGCTACGCGCTTTTCGAGCTGCAGCCCGATGGATTCGGAGACCAACTGCGCGTCCAGCTCCGGTTTGTGTACTTCCTGGATGTCGATGAAGACCTCGCGCTTGGTCTTCTTGGCCATGTCCTGCTTCAGTTTTTCGATCTCGGCGCCCTTACGGCCGATGATGATGCCCGGCCGCGAGGTCCGAATGGTCACTCGCAGCTTATTCCCCGGGCGGTCCACTTCGATGGAGCTCACGCTGGCCGACTTCAGCCGTTCGCGCAGCACTTCCTTCAGCTCCAGGTCCTCCTGCAGCAGTTTCGAGTAGCCCTGCTTGGCAAACCAACGCGAGCGCCACGGCTTATTGAATCCCAGCCGGAATCCGTACGGATGAACTTTCTGTCCCATCTATGCTTCCGCTTCCTTCTCAGTCACTTTCACCACGATGTGCGCCAGGCGCCGCTGGTAGCGGTAGGCACGGCCCATGGGGGCCGGCCGCACCCGCTTCATCCGCGGACCGTCGTGGACGTAGGCTTCGGAAACGAACAGCCGGTCCACGTCGAGATCCTCATTCTGATCGGCCGCGTTGGCGATGGCCGATTCCAGCACCTTGAGCACCGCCGGAGCGATGCGCTTGTTGGTGGTGCGCAGCGTTACCCGCGCCGCATCGGCCTGCTGCCCACGAATCAGGTCCACCACCAGGCGGGCCTTCTGCGGGGAAACTCGGATATATCTGGCTTCCGCTTTGGCTGTCATGCGTTCCTCTCGCTTGGCCGCGTTGCTTTGACGCGGAGACGCTGAGACGCAGAGCAACACGCGGAGAACCCATAATTATGGTCTTCCTCTGCGCCTCCGCGTCTCCGCGCCAAAATACAGTTCCTCACCATACTCCTAAGCCGGTTTAGCCGCCTTCTCCGTGGCCGCCTTCACCGAATGTCCCTTAAACGTCCTGGTGGGCGAGAACTCGCCCATCTTGTGCCCCACCATGTTCTCGGTGATGTACACCGGTATGAATTTCTTGCCGTTGTGGACCGCCACCGTGTGCCCCACAAACTCGGGAAGAATCGTGGAACGCCGCGACCAGGTGCGCACCACCTTCTTTTCATTGGCGGCGGTCAGCACGGCCAGCTTGGCCTCCAGGTGGGTATCGGTAAACGGTCCCTTCTTTACGGATCTGCCCATGGCTTACCTCTTCTTGCTCTTGTGCGTCACGATCCACTTATCCGTCCGCTTGTTGTTGCGGGTCTTGAATCCGCGGGTGGGCTGGCCCCACGGCGTCACCGGATGCCGGCCGCCCGAGGTCTTCCCTTCGCCGCCGCCGTGCGGATGGTCCACCGGGTTCATGGAAACGCCGCGGTTGTGCGGCAGCTTGCCCAGCCAGCGCGTGCGCCCGGCTTTTCCGGAAGAGGCGTTCTCGTGGTCCGTATTGCCCACTTGCCCCACCGTGGCCATGCATTCCAACGGCACCCGCCGCACCTCGCCCGAAGGCAGCTTGAGCAGCGCCAGGCCGCCCTCTTTCGAAATCAGTTGCGCCTGCGAACCGGCCGAGCGCGCCATCTGCCCGCCCTTCCCCGGCTTCAGCTCGATGTTGTGCACCACCGTGCCGGCGGGCATATTCTTCAGCGGCAGGGCGTTGCCCAGCAGGATGTCGGCCTGCGGGCCGGACATCACTTTACACCCCACCTTCAATCCGTCCGGTTGCAGGATGTAGCGCTTCTCGCCGTCAGCGTAGTGCAGCAGCGCGATCCGCGAAGAGCGGCACGGATCGTATTCGATCGATGCCACCACCGCCGGAACGCCGGTCTTATCGCGCTTGAAATCCACCAGCCGGTAGGCCTGCTTGGCGCCCCCGCCGATGAACCGCGAGGTGACGCGCCCGGTGCTATTGCGCCCGCCGGTGCGTTGCTTGGCCTCCACCAACGATTTCTCCGGCTTCTGCCTGGTGATCTCGTGGCGGGTCACCACGGTCATAAAGCGCCGGCTATGCGTTACGGGTCTGAAAGACTTAATCGGCATGGCTTAAATCTCCGCGAAATCGGGTACCTTTTCGCCCTTTTTCAGCTTCACATAGGCTTTCTTCCAATCCGAACGGTAGCCCGAGAAGCGTCCCCGGCGGCGCAGCTTTCCATCGAACGTCGCGGTCCGCACCTCCGCCACCTTTACCTTGAAAAGCCTCTCCACCGCCGCCTTCACCTGCGTCTTGTTGGCCTCCAGGGACACCTCGAAGCACAGGGTTTGTTCCTTATCCTTCTTATCCACGCCCTTTTCGGTGACCACCGGGCGGCGAATCACTTCGTAGACCGTCATTTCGCGAGTGCCTCCGAGAATTTCAGAGCGGCGGCTTCGGAAAGCAGCACACTCTGGTGGCCCAGCAGGTGGAATGCGTTGACCTCGCGGGTGGGCATCAGGGTCACGCCCTGCAGGTTGCGGATGCCCAGGGTGAGGTTCTTGTTTTCGGCATTATCCACCACCAGCACGGTGCGCCCGGCTTCCAGCGTGGCCAGCGCATTCATGGCGTTTTTGGTCTTATGATCGGGCAGCGTGAAGGTCTGGACGATCTTCAATTCGCCGTCGCGCAGCTTGGCCGAAAGCGCCGAGCGCAGCGCGCCCAAGATCATCTTCTTCGGCAGCTTGTAACTGTAGTCACGCGGCACCGGCCCATGCACCGTCCCGCCATGCCGCCAGATGGGCGACCGCACCGATCCCATGCGCGCGCGGCCGGTGCCCTTCTGCTTCCACAGCTTCTTGCCGGAGCCGGCCACTTCCGAGCGCGTCTTGGTCTTATGGGTGCCCGCGCGCAAGCCGGCCTGATACTGCCGCACGGCTTCGTACAGCAGGTCCTGGTTGACCTCCGCTCCGAAGACTTCATCGGCGAGCGCAATCTCGCCCACCTTCCGATTAGTCAAATCCACTACATCCACTGTCGGCATGACCGTTACCTCTTGGCCCTCCGCACCACCACGTACCCGCCATTGGGTCCGGGGACCGCGCCCTTCACCACCAGCACGTTGTCCTCGGTGTCCACCTCGATCACCTCGAGGTTGCGCACCGTCACCCGCGCGTGGCCCATATGGCCTGCCATGCGCATGCCAGGCAGCACCCGCGAGGGGAAGCTGGATGCGCCAATCGAGCCGGGCGCCCGGTGGAACATGGAGCCGTGGCTACCGGCGCCGCCGCCGAAGTGGTGGCGCTTCACCAGGCCCGCAAAGCCGCGGCCCTTGCTGATGCCGATCACGTCTACTTTGTCCTTGGGCTTGAACTGGTCCACCAACACCTGGTCGCCGGCCTTGAAATCGCCGTCGCCGGTGGCCAGCGGGAATTCGCGCAGGAACTTCGACCCGCCCACCCCCGCTTTCTTCAAATGCCCGGCGGCAGGCTTGGTCAGGCGCTGCTCCTTGATGTTCTCGACCAGGCCCAGTTGGACTGCATCGTACCCGTCCGTGGTAGGCGTCTTGCGCTGCACTACCATGCACGGCCCGGCCTTCAACAGCGTCACCGGGACCACCTGGCCATCCGGCCGGAACATCTGGGTCATTCCAATCTTCTTGCCAAGGATTCCTGGGCTCATAGTTGCACCTTCAAGTTCGCCGTGGACTCACCGCAGAGGCGCGGAGATCGCAGAGGAAGCGCGGAGAAAGGCAAGCGAAAAACCTGAGGGTCTTCTCCGCGTTGCCTCCGTGTTCTCTGCGACTCTGCGGTGAATTCAGGGCTCATTTTCCGAACGCCTTGATCTCCACATCCACACCCGCCGGCAGGTCCAGCTTCATCAGCGCGTCCACCGTCTGCTGGGTCGGTTCCAGGATGTCCAATAACCGCTTATGCGTGCGGATTTCAAATTGCTCCCGCGACTTTTTATCCACGTGCGGCGAGCGCAATACGGTCGTAATGCTCCGGGAAGTCGGCAGCGGAATCGGACCGGCTACCGTCGCGCCGGTCCGCTTGGCCGTGTCCACAATCTCGGTGGTCGATTGATCCAGCACCCTGTGGTCGTAAGCCTTCAAGCGGATGCGAATGCGTTCTCTCAGCGCCATAGTTAACCTAACGAAAAGCCGATGCTACTTTATGATCTCCGTCACCGTGCCGGCGCCTACCGTGCGGCCGCCTTCGCGAATGGCGAAGCGCAGCCCCTTGTCCATGGCGATGGGCGTGATCAGCTCCACCGTCAGGCTCACGTTGTCGCCCGGCATCACCATCTCGGTGCCCTCCGGCAACTGCGCCACTCCCGTCACGTCCGTGGTCCGGAAGTAAAACTGCGGCCGGTACCCCTTGAAGAACGGCGTGTGCCGCCCGCCTTCATCCTTGCTCAAAATGTACACTTCGCCCTTGAACGTGGTGTGCGGCGTAATCGTGCCGGGCTTCGCAATCACCTGCCCGCGCTCCACTTCGTCCTTTTCCACCCCGCGC